>NZ_VWPI01000119.1 GCF_015155755.1 Komagataeibacter sp. FXV3
TACTCTCTCTATTCTCTTGTCAAAGATCCCGCCGGAGCAGCATCGCCGTCCGGTGAAGGGGCTTTTACGGATATTAGCCCACCCTGTCAACGCCGCCCTGAAAACACATGAAACGCACGGAAATCAGCCGTTAAAACCAAAAACCGTTCACCAAACGAACCGAAAAACGTGCCTTAACATGAAAAATATATGAAAAAAGGAGGGGCAAGCCCCTCCTTTCTCCAGATCCGGTGTGGCGTGCCGATATCAGTCGGCATCCACCTCGTTCCCATTGATGGTCAGGTGGTCGTCCTTTGCATCAACGGTGACGGTTTCACCATCATGGATGGTGCCTTCCAGCAGCAGGCCCGCCAGCGGGTTCTGCAATGCACGCTGGATCACGCGCTTGAGCGGACGCGCACCATACACGGGGTCATAGCCTTCGTTCGCCAGCCATGCCTCGCCGCCCTTGTCCAGACGCAACTGAATGTTACGCTCATCCAGCAGCTTGCGCAGGCGACCGATCTGGATTTCCACGATCTTGCCCATATCCGCCTTCTGCAGACGGGAGAACAGGATGATTTCATCCAGACGGTTGAGGAACTCGGGCCGGAAGTGGTTGCGCACGACCTGCATGACTTCCGGCCGCACGCTTTCGACCGATTCCCCATCCGGCAGATGGGCCAGCACTTCGGAACCAAGGTTACTGGTCAGCACGATCAGGGTGTTGCGGAAATCAACCGTGCGGCCCTGCCCATCGGTCAGGCGGCCATCATCAAGCACCTGCAGCAGGATGTTGAACACATCCTCATGCGCTTTTTCGACTTCATCGAACAGGATGACCTGGTAGGGACGGCGACGGACGGCCTCGGTCAGCACGCCACCTTCCTCATACCCGACATAACCGGGAGGGGCACCGACCAGACGGGAGACTGCATGCTTCTCCATGAACTCACTCATGTCGATACGCAGCAGGGCCTTCTCGTCATCGAACAGGAAGCGGGCCAGCGCCTTGCACAGTTCCGTCTTGCCCACACCCGTCGGGCCAAGGAACAGGAACGAACCGATGGGACGGTTGGGATCCTGCAGACCGGCACGGGCACGGCGCACCGCGTTCGACACCGCCTTGAGGGCCGGTTCCTGACCCACCACGCTCTTGCGCAGTTCATCTTCCATGCGCAGCAGCTTGGCGCGCTCGCCTTCCAGCATCCGGTCCACCGGCACGCCGGTCCAGCGCGATACGACAGCGGCAATGCCCTGATCGGTCACGGTATCGCTGACCATGCCGTCGCCCTTGCTGATCTGGTCAGCTTCTTCCTGCGCCTTGGCAATCTGGGCCTGAAGCTGCGGCAGGCGGCTGTACATCAGTTCCGACGCACGCCCCAGATCCCCTTTGCGCTGGGCGATCTCGATGTCCGAACGGACCTGATCCATTTCCTCCTGCAGCTTCTGCACCGCGTTGACGCGATCCTTTTCAGCATGCCAGGCGGCGGTCAGGGCATCAGACTTTTCCTGCAGTTCCGACAGTTCTGCTTCCAGCTTGACCAGACGTTCCTTGCTGGCTGCGTCATCTTCCTTGCGAATGGCTTCGCGTTCGATCTTGAGCTGGATCAGACGACGATCGAGTTCATCAAGTTCCTCGGGCTTGCTGTCGATCTGCATGCGCAGGCGACTGGCGGCCTCATCCACAAGGTCGATGGCCTTATCGGGCAGGAAGCGGTCGGTGATGTAGCGGTTGGACAACGTTGCCGCCGCCACCAGCGCACCATCGGAGATACGGATCCCGTGATGGAGTTCGTATTTTTCCTTGATCCCGCGCAGGATGGAAATTGTGTCGGCCACCGTCGGCTCACCCACATAGACCGGCTGGAACCGGCGGGCGAGGGCCGCGTCTTTTTCAATATACTTGCGATATTCATCCAGCGTCGTCGCACCAATACAGTGCAGCACGCCACGGGCCAGTTCCGGCTTGATCAGGTTGGAGGCATCCATCGCGCCATCGCTGCGACCTGCACCCACAAGGGTATGCATTTCGTCGATGAACAGGATGATCTGGCCTTCAGCCGACTCGATTTCCTTCAGGACCGCCTTCAGGCGTTCCTCGAACTCACCACGGAACTTCGCACCGGCAACCAGCGCGCCCATGTCGAGCGAGAGCAGCTTCTTGTTCTTCAGCGCCTCGGGCACATCACCATTGACGATACGCTGCGCCAGTCCTTCGACGATGGCGGTCTTGCCCACGCCCGGCTCACCGATCAGGACGGGGTTGTTCTTGCTGCGGCGTGCAAGGACCTGAATGGCGCGGCGGATTTCCTCGTCACGACCGATCACGGGGTCCAGCTTGCCCTGCAGCGCAACCTCGGTCACGTCGCGCGCATATTTCTTCAGCGCGTCAAAATTGGCTTCTGCGTTTTCGCTATCCACGGTGCGTCCCTTGCGGATGGTGGCAATGGCTTTTTCCAGCGCCTGTGGCGTCGCCCCCCCTGCGCGCAGGGCCTGGCCGGCCGGGGTCTCGGATGCGGCGATGGCGGCCAGCAGTCGGTCTTGGGCCACGTATTCATCGCCCGCCTTCTGCGCGGCCTGTTCGGCCGCATCCAGCACGCGCACCAGTTCGCCCGTTGCACTGGGCTGGCCCGCGCCGCCGCCCTGTACTTTCGGCAGTTTGGCAAGGGCGGCTTCATTCGCCGCCGTAATGGCGGGAACCTGCCCGCCGGCTGCGCGGATCAGGGCGGCCGCCGCCCCCTGATCGTCATCCAGCAGGGCCTTGAGCAGGTGCTCCGGCGTCAGCTGCTGGTTGTAATCCCGCATGGCAATGGTCTGTGCCGCCTGCAGGAAGCCGCGCGACCGTTCTGTAAACTTCTCGATATTCATTTATTCCCTCGTCCCTTTCAATCAGGCGACATAACAGGTTGTGCCACTGCGCCGTCCCTCAACAGGCAACGGCATGGCGCTGGATTCCAGATGGGATCAACTGGATGTTATTACAAGATATCGGGCGTGGATTTCCTTCCCCTGTTTCCTGTCATACCGCATCGGGCAGCCCGGATTTCCATGGGGGATAGCTGACCATTGCCGCCGGGCCTGCAACCTTGATCCATGTCAAGATTGCCGTGCCTTATCAACGTAACGGCCATTCACCCAGCGGCAACACCGCATGAAACCGACAGGGTTCCCCACCCTGACAGGGCGGGGAAGGAAACATCTGTCTTACTTGCCTTTTCTGGCAACCGTCGGGCCAAGCAGCAGCAGGTCGGCGGGTGAAAGCCGGTCCGATGCCGTGCTGGCCTGATGCCAGAAGGGATAGAGCAGCGGCGGTGCGCTGGCGTCATCCAGACGGCTGATTTCCTGAGCCGTCAGGCTGAGATCAGCAGCCTTGAGGTTATCGATCAGTTGTGCCTCCGTCCGCGCGCCGATCACGATGGAGGTCACCGCCGGACGCTGCGCCACCCATGCCAGCGCCACCTGTGCCGCCGAAATGTCACGAGATTCGGCAATGCTGACCAGCACTTCCACCACATCATACAGCTTCTCGATATCATGGACCGGTGGCTCGCCCCAGTTCTCGATCTGCCGCGTGCCCTGTGGCTGGGGCTTGCCGCGCCGGTATTTGCCCGACAGCAGGCCACCCGCCATGGGACTCCAGACCTGCACACCGATCCCCTGATCCACCGCCACGGGCAGGAGTTCGTATTCCGCATCCCGCGCCTGCAGGGAATAATAGATCTGCTGTGCCACCGGTGCGATCAGGCGGTTGCGCTCCGCCGTGGCCAGCGCCTTCATGATGTGCCACGCCGAGAAATTGGAAACCCCCGCATAGCGGATCTTGCCTGACCGGGTCAGGGTATCCAGGGCCTCCAGCGTTTCATCCAGCGGGGTCTGACCATCCCATTCATGCAGGTAATACAGGTCGATATGGTCACGTCCCAGCCGCTTCAGGCTGGCCTCGCATGCGCTGACCAGGTGATAGCGTGACAGGCCCGCATCATTCGCCCCCTTGCCCATGCGGAAACGGGCCTTGGTGGTCACCATGATATCGTCGCTGCGGCCCCTGAGTGCTGCGCCAAGGATTTCTTCCGACACGCCGGTGGAATAGATATCGGCCGTGTCGAACATGTTGACCCCGGCATCAATGCACAGATCGATCTGCCGACGCGCACCGGCAAGGTCGGTATCACCTGTCTTGGCAAAGTCACCCTTGCCGCCAAATGTCATCGTACCCAGCGTAAAGGCGGAAATCCGCAGGCCGGAACGGCCCAACTGACGGTATTGCATGTCTTTTCAATCCTTCTGCATGAAGAGATCCGGAGACTGTCCGTGAAACATCGTGAAAATTGTTAAGAGTTTTTGGTGAAGCTTTTTGAAAAAAGCTTCAAAGAACGCCGTCCTTGCTGAAAAAGCAGCATCCAAAAAATTTCTGTTTCCAAACAGCCTCTCAATGACTGGCGCACGGCATGACAGCCCGCACCGCATGTATTCAGGCGGTATAGGTCACGTTCAGTTCCCCCACACCGGCGCAGGTGGCATGCAGCACATCGCCACGCCGGACCGGCCCCACGCCCGACGGGGTGCCGGTCATGATCAAGTCACCGGGGGCAAGGGCGACAAAACGGCTGAGGGAGGAGATGATCTCGGCCACGGACCAGATCATTTCCACCAGATCGCCCTTCTGCCGGGATTCACCATTCACGCTCAGCGTAATGGCGCCCCCTGCGGGGTGGCCACAGACCGATGCGGGAACAATGGATGAAATGGGACAGGACTGGTCAAACCCCTTGGCCAGCGACCATGGCCGTCCCGCCTTCTTGGCGGCGGCCTGCAGGTCACGCCGGGTCATGTCCAGCCCTACGGCATAGCCATAGATATGCGACAGCGCCTTTTCCACGGGGATGTTCTCCCCCTCACGCGCGATGGCCGCTACCAGTTCCACCTCATGATGCAGGTCGGACGTACTGACCGGAAACGGCAGCAGGCCGCCACCCGGCACCACCGCGTCACCCGGCTTGGAAAAGAAAAAGGGTTCGGAACGTTCGGGATTGCTGCCCATTTCACGCGCGTGGGCAGCGTAGTTCTGCCCCACGCACCATATCCGCCGGACGGGAAAGACACCCGCACGCCCCTCCACTGGCACAACGGGAAGGGTGTAGGGGGGAATCACGTAATCCGTCACGGTACGGTGCTCCTGCTGTTCATATCCGGCGCGCATGGTGGCACCGCGCCCCGGTCCGTGTCACGGCAAATGCTGGCAACAACTGGAAAAGCCGACATAAAAAAAACGCCAGCCGGGACAGCCCGGCTGGCGTCTGGAAAAAGGGATGGCGCACCATCCCCGATCCCGGTCGTGCAATAATCAGTTGCGGGCCTTGTCGACCAGCTTGTTCTTGCCAATCCACGACATCATGGCGCGCAGCTTCTCGCCCACCTTTTCGATCTGGTGTTCGTTGTTGCGGGCACGGGTAGCCTTGAAGCCGATGTTGCCGGACTGGTTTTCCAGGATGAAGTTGCGCACGAAGGTGCCGTCCTGAATGTCGGTCAGGATCTTCTTCATCTCGATCTTGGTTTCCGGCGTGATCACGCGCGGGCCGGACACGTATTCACCATACTCCGCCGTGTTGGAGATGGAGTAGTTCATGTTCGCAATGCCGCCTTCGTAGATCAGGTCCACGATCAGCTTCATTTCATGCAGGCACTCGAAATATGCCATTTCCGGCGCGTAGCCTGCCTCGACCAGCGTCTCGAACCCGGCGCGGATCAGTTCAACCAGGCCACCACACAGCACGGCCTGCTCACCGAACAGATCGGTTTCGACCTCTTCCTTGAAGGTCGTCTCGATGATGCCCGCACGGCCACCACCATTGGCGGAAGCATAGGACAGCGCGATTTCAAGCGCATTGCCCGAAGCATTCTGTGCCACGGCCACCAGCGACGGCACGCCACCACCCTTCTGGTATTCGGAACGCACGGTGTGGCCCGGACCCTTCGGCGCGATCAGGAACACGTCCAGGTCGGGACGGGCTTCGATGATGCGGAAGTGGATCGCCAGACCGTGGGCGAAGGCCAGCGCCGCACCCTGCTTGAGGTTCTTTTCCAGCGATTCCTTGTACAGCGCGCCCTGACCTTCATCGGGGGTCAGCACCATCACCACGTCGGCCCACTTGGCGGCATCGGCGGGGGTCATGACCTTGAAGCCTGCGGCTTCGGCCTTGGCGACGGCCTTGGATTCGGGACGCAGGCCGACAACGATGTCGGTCACGCCCGAATCCTTGAGGTTGTTGGCATGGGCATGGCCCTGGCTGCCGTAACCGATGATGGCGACCTTCTTGCTCTTGATCAGGTTCACATCGGCATCGCGATCGTAATAGACGCGCATGATCTTACTCCTTGGGAATGAAAAACGAATCGATCAGGTAAAAACGCGACCCTTACAGGATTGCCGCGCCACGGGCGATGGCGGCGACACCCGTGCGCGACACCTCGGCCAGGCCAAGGGGACGCATGAGGTCGATAAAGGCATCGAGCTTGTCGGTCGCACCCGTCAGCTCAAAGACGAACGAAGTGGCCGAGGCATCAACAGGATGGGCGCGGAACGCCTGCGCGATGCGCAGGGCGTCGGCGCGGCGTTCGCCACTGGCGATCACCTTGACCAGCGCCATTTCACGCGCGACGTGGGGGTCCGCCGCCGTCATGACCGACACGCGGTACACCGGCACCAGGCGTTCCACCTGCGCGCGGATCTGTTCCAGCACGCGCGGGGTGGCGGTGGTAACGATATTAATGCGCGACTGGCGGCCGGTTTCATCAACCGGGGCCACGGTCAGGCTTTCGATATTGTATCCACGACCGGAAAACAGGCCGATGACACGTGCCAGCGCGCCGCTTTCGTTTTCGACCTGAATGGAAATGACCGCGGAGACCGGGCTCTCCTGCTGCGTGGTCATGATGGTGTTTCCTGACTGCTGAAGGTGCTGGCACGCAGGCTGCATGCCAGCAGGATAAGGACGAAAAGCACCCGGCGGGAAAGCCCGCCGGGACTGACGGGCGATCAGACCAGCATGCGGCCTTCGGCGCTGATCTCGTCATCCTGATCGGGACCAAGCAGCATCTGGTTATGCGCCGCGCCCGACGGGATCATGGGGTAGCAGTTTTCATCCTGCGCGACACAGATATCGGCCACCACCGGACCCGGATGGGCCAGCATTTCGGCAATCACGCCATCCAGTTCACCCACGCATGTCGCCCGCAGGCCGCGCCCGTGAAAGCTTTCCGCAAGCCGCACGAAATCGGGCAGCGCCGCGCTGTAGCTTTCGGAATACCGCGATTCATGCAGCAGTTCCTGCCACTGCCGCACCATGCCCATATACTGGTTGTTCAGAATGAACACCTTAACCGGCAGGCGATACTGCGCGATGGTGGACAGTTCCTGAATGTTCATGAGCGTGGACGCTTCCCCCGCAATGTCGATCACCAGCGCATCGGGGTGGGCGACCTGCGCGCCAACAGCGGCCGGCAGGCCATAGCCCATGGTGCCAAGCCCGCCCGAGGTCAGCCAGCGGTTGGGCTTGTCAAAACCGAAATGCTGGGCCGCCCACATCTGGTGCTGCCCCACCTCGGTCGAGACATAGGTATCGCGCCCCGTGGCGGTCGCCATCTCATGCAGGCGACGGATGGCGTATTGCGGGCGGATGATCGCATCGGGCGCCATGTCCTGCGAAAAGCCGAGACTGTCGATCTTCCGCCATTCATTGATCTGGTGCCACCACTGCGCGACATCGATCGGCTGGCGGGTATTGGCGGGGGTGCAGTCCCATTCCTCCAGCATCATTTCGATCACGCGCCGTGCGTCCCCCACAACGCCGACATCCACCCGCACGATCTTGTTGATCTGGCTGGGGTCGATATCCGCATGGATCTTGAACGAACCGGGCGAGAACGCATCCAGCCGCCCGGTCACGCGGTCATCAAAGCGCGAACCGAGTGCAATCAGCACGTCACAGTCATGGGTGGCCATGTTGGCTTCGTACGTGCCGTGCATGCCCAGCATGCCCAGGAAGCGACGGTCCCCCGCAGGCATCGCCCCCAGCCCCATAAGCGTGGACGTGCAGGGGAACCCCGTCTTTTCCACCAGACGGCGCAGGGCCGTGGAGGCCCCGGGCCCGGCATTGATGATGCCACCACCGGTATAGAACAGCGGGCGGCGCGCGCCTTTCATGGCAGCCACGGCGCGGGCGATCACATCCCGCCCCGGTTCGGTCTGCGGGTGGTAGGACGGGTGCGGCGTGCGCGGCGGCGCCACGTAGGGCGCGGGACCAACCATGAGGTTTTTCGGCAGATCGACCAGCACCGGCCCGGGGCGGCCACTGCGCGCGATATGGAAGGCTTCATGCACGCTGGGCGCAATCTCGTCCGCGCGGCGCACAAGGTAATTGTACTTGGTGGCGGGGCGGGTGATGCCCGTGGTGTCGGCTTCCTGAAAGGCGTCGGTGCCGATCAGCGGCACGCCCACCTGACCGGAAAAACACACAACCGGAATCGAATCCAGCATGGCATCCAGCAGGCCGGTCACGGTGTTGGTCGCACCGGGGCCGCTGGTCACCAGCACCACGCCGACCTTGCCGGTGGACCGGGCATAGGCTTCGGCCGCATGCACCGCCGCCTGTTCATGACGGACCAGCACGTGGCGAATCGCGTTCTGGCGGAAAATGGCATCATAAATCGGCAGGACCGCGCCGCCGGGATAGCCGAAAATGACTTCGACCCCCTGTTCGACCAATACGCGCAGAAGCACTTCCGCACCGCTGAGTACGGTCGTATCCGTGCCAGCGGTTTGAGGCTTCAGGTCTGTCTGGTGCGATGCTGCGTTCATGTTCCTGCTCCTTCGCCCAAAGCCACCGGAACAATCCGGCCAGCCCTCGGGGGCGAAATCCCGGGGCCGGGTTTACGGAAACCCTTGGCCCGCGTCAATGCGGTTAATAACAAAAGAAATGATTTTATTGCTCCACCTTTCCATTTGTTGCGCGGTTTCGCATTTTTCAAACCGTTTTTCATATAAAAACGTGTCCATCTCCGCCGCCAGCGCGTGATGGGCGAACCATGTCGCCTGTCGTTTCGTGTATTGCCCGGTCAGGCGGATGGCCTGCTGGGCCGCTGCCGCCATATCCATTTCGCCCCGCAGCACGGCGGCCAGTTCGGGCACGCCATGGGCGCGCATGGCTGGCAGGGCCGGGGACAGGTCCTGCGCCAGCAGGCGGGCGACCTCATCCATCGCGCCAAGGTCGAGCATGGCATGGAACCGGCGGGCTATGGCCGCGCGCAGCACGTCACGCGGGGGATGCAGACGTATGGCGACAAAACGCGCGGGCAGCGGGGGCAGCACGGCTTCACGCCGCCACCAGGCCAGCCCATGGCCGGTGGCCGCATGCACTTCCCATGCACGGGCAATACGTTGTCCATCGGTCGGGCGCAGGGTTGCGGCGGTTTCAGGGTCGCGCTGGCGCAACATGTCATGCACTGCCGCTGGCCCAAGGCGGTCCACCATGTCGCGTGCCTGCGCACGGATGGCGTCGGGCGGCTGGGGTATATCCGCCAGCCCATCAGTCAGCGCGCGGAAATACATGCCCGTGCCGCCACAGAACACCGGCACCCGGCCGGCATCCCATGCGGTACGGGCCGCAGCGATGGCCTGCGTGCGCCACCATGCGACACTGCCGGGTTCCGCTGCTGGCAACACACCGTACAGTGCATGGGGCACGCTGGCTTCATCGGCGGCGTCAGGCCGGGCTGTCAGGACACGCAGGTCACGATATACCTGCATCGAATCGGCATTGATGATGGTACCGTTCACCTGCCGTGCAAGGGCCAGCGCAAGTGCGGACTTGCCCGAACAGGTCGGACCCGCCACGATCACCGCCACGCGCGCCCGCCCGGCAGGGGGGCGTGTCATTGTCTCTCACCTGTCATATACCCGGACCCCATGGCTGATTCCTCTTCTTTTTCCCATACCCTTGTACTGGTGGCCAACCGTGGCGCCACATCCCTCACGCCGGTTGATATCCAGACCGCGCGTGACCTGGTGCGCGGCAATGCTCCCGTCACCCTGTCGGAAGGGGAAGCGGTTGAAATCGACTGCAATGCCCCCGCGACATGGGAACAGCCGGATATCGGGGCCATGCGGGATGTGTTTGCCGGGCGCGGGATGGACGTGCTGGTAACGCCGCGCGACAACCGCCGCAAGCGGTTGCTGGTGGCCGACATGGACAGCACCATCGTCAGTTGCGAAACGCTGGATGACATCGCGACCCATGCCGGGATCGGGGAAAAGATTGCCGACATCACCCGGCGCTCCATGAATGGGGAAATCGAATTCGAATCCGCCCTGCGTGAACGTGTCGCCCTGCTGCGCGGCCTGCCGGTCAGCCTGCTGGAACGGGCATGGCAGGATGTGAAGCTCAATACCGGTGCCGTGGAACTGGTACGCACCATGCGCGCGAACGGCGCACGCACGGCGCTGGTGTCGGGCGGGTTCACCTTCTTTACCAGCAAGGTGGCGGCGCTATGCGGTTTTAATGAAAACCACGCCAATATCCTGCTGGATGCGGACGGCACGCTGACGGGCACGGTGGGGCAGCCCATCCTTGGCCCGGATGCGAAGCTTGCGCACCTGCGCCGCCTGGTGGCGGCGGGCAGTCTGGACATGCGTGACGCCATGGCGACGGGCGATGGCGCGAACGACCTTGCCATGCTGCGCGTGGCCGGTGCGGGCATCGCCTTCCATGCCAAGCCCGCTGTCCGGCGCGAAATCACCAGCCAGGTCAATCATACCACCCTGCGCACCCTGCTGTTCGCGCAGGGTTACCGGGCGGCCGAATTCGTTACGGCGTAGGCACGCTGCCGCTGGCGGCCGTGCCCGGAGGCTGGGTGCGGCTGTCCTGTGCCTCGATGAAAACACGGGTTACTTCGGGGTAGGCCTGCTTGATCTGATGTTCCAGCGCGCTGACCACGATTTCCACCTGCCCTGCCGTCATGTCGTTACGGAAATCAAGGCTGATCACCACCAGCACGTCACGTGGGCCAAAATGCAGGGAGCGGATTTCATTCAGCCGCTCCACCCCGCTGGCCGCCAGCGCCATGCGGCGCAGGGCCACCAGTACCTCCGGCGCCACGCCTTCGCCGGTCAGCAGTGACTGCGATTCCCGCGCAAGGAACGCCGCCGTCACCGCAAGGATGCACGCGATGATGATGGACGCCACGCCATCCAGCACCGGCATGTCCAGCCACTCGGCCAGGATATTGCCCAGAAGCGCGACACCAAGACCGCTGAGTGCTGCCGTATCCTCGAACAGGACGGTGAATACGGTGGGGTCCTTGCTCATCTGCACGGCCTCGACCCAGCCGCGACGGCCCTTGCCTTCCTTGCGGAAAGTCCGCAGCGCCATCAGCCAGACCGAGCCTTCAAACACGATGCTGGCCAGCAGCACGACGTAATTGACCAGCACATGCGCGACGGGCTGCGGATGGATGATGTGGATGATCCCTTCATACAGGGACACACCAGCCCCCAGCCCGAAGATCAGCAGCGCCACCACAAAGGTCCAGAAATACAGTTCCAGCCCGTAGCCGAACGGATGCATGGCCGTAGCCGGCCGCGTCGCACGCCGCATGCCGACCAGCAGCAGTCCCTGGTTGCCGGTATCGATCAGGGAATGGATGGCCTCGCTCAGCATGGAGGCGCTGCCGGTCATGAAAGCGGCGGCAAACTTGGTTGCCGCCACCAGCAGGTTGCCACCAAGGGCGGCGAAGATGACAGTTCGGGAAGATGAGGAATGCGCCATTGATTTTTCAATATGAAGTACGGCCACATCCTATCGCGCCGCCACGGCTTTTAACAGGGCGCACGATCAGGCCATACCGGTTGCGGGCGCGGGGCTGCCTGTCCTATGGTCGGGGGCCAATGCCCACGGAGTACGTATCCTGATGCGCACCACTGTCATCCAGATGGCGCCCGGCGCATCCGCGCACGATAATATCGAACACGCCCGCGCACTGATTACCGCCGCCATCACCGCGGACAAGCCCGACCTTGTCATGCTGCCGGAAATGTGGAGCTGCCTTGGTGGCACCCGGGACATGAAGTTCGCGGCGGCCGAGACCCTGCCCGCCCCCGATGGCACGGGGGAAGCCGGGCCGCTGTACCGGTTCCTGTCGGACATGGCGCGCGAACATGGCGTCATCATCCATGGCGGGTCCATCGGGGAACGGCATGGGGACAGGCTGTTCAATACGTCCGTGCTGTTTGATGCAAAGGGGCGTGAGCGCGCGCGTTATCGCAAGATCCACCTGTTTGACGTCACCACCCCCGGTGGCGAAGGCTACCGCGAAAGCGATACGTACGAACCCGGTTCGGACATCGTGACCGCGCCGCTTTCCGCTGGCCTTACGGCGGGACTGGCCATCTGTTACGATATCCGCTTTCCCGCGCTGTTCCACGCGCTGCGGGCGCGGGGGGCGAACGTGCTGCTGGTGCCTGCCGCCTTTACGGTGGAAACGGGGCTGGCGCATTGGGAAACGCTGCTGCGTGCCCGCGCGATCGAAACGCAGTGCTGGATGGTCGCCTGTGGCACCACCGGCACCCATACGGACGAAAATGGCCAGAAGCGCCGCACGTACGGCCATTCCATGATCATCGACCCATGGGGCACCGTCGTGGCCCAGGTTTCGGACGGACCGGGGTGGAGTACCGCGCGCCTGGACCGCACGGTAACCGACAGCATACGCGAACGCATGCCGGTCATGGCGCATCACCGCCTGTCCATCCACACCCCATGAATGACATGTCGTACCCCGGCTGGACCGATGGGTACCTTCCCACGAAGCTGAGCTTTGCCGCGGCCCCGAACGAAAGCGCGCAGCTGTGGCTGGAACGTCTGGTCGGGCAGTACGGGCAATGCCCCCCGGATGAAGCGGACGCACTGGTCTGCCTTGGCGGCGACGGCTTCATGCTGGAAATGCTGCATACGACGCTGGGGCGCAAGCTGCCGGTATATGGCGTGAATTGCGGGACGGTGGGGTTCCTGATGAACCCCGCCGTGCCCGATGACCTGCCCGCCCGCCTTGCCACGGCACAGGCTGCCATCCTGCACCCGCTGCGCATGAAGGCCACGACGGTCGAGGGCAAATGCATCCATGCCCTTGCGCTGAATGATGTATTCCTGTTCCGCCAGACACGGCAGGCGGCGAAAATCCGCATCGGGGTGGACGGACGCGTGCGCCTGCCCGAACTGATATGTGATGGGGTGCTGATTTCGACACCGGCAGGGTCAACCGCCTACAACCTGTCCGCGCACGGGCCAATCGTGCCGCTATCGGCCAACCTGCTGCCGCTTACGCCCATCAGTGCGTTTCGCCCGCGCCGGTGGCGCGGCGCGCTGCTGCCTTCCACGGCGCAGGTGCGTTTCGACATTCTGGAAACCGACAAGCGCCCCGTGGCCGCCGTGGCCGACTTTACCGAAGTGCGCGATGTCATTTCCGTCGAAATCAGCGAGGCGCGGGAATTGCAGACTACCGTGCTGTTCGATCCGGGGCAGAGCCTGTCGGAACGGATTATAACCGAACAGTTCACTGCATAAGATATCCCTCGAAAGGTAATAAAAGTTTTTGGCTGACGCCTTTTTTCAAAAAGGTGGTATCTTTTAAAAGCTTTTTGGGAAAAAGCTTCACCAGGAACTTTTGCTGCTCTTTTATCAGACACGCTCAGACCGGGGCGATCCGGTGCAGGCTGGCGCCATGGTCATGCAGCCATTTTTCGGCCTGACGCCGGTGCGGGGTCAGGCTGTCCACCAATAACCAGAAATCCGGCCCGTGATTCATGTGCCGCAGATGCGCGAGTTCATGGGCAATGATGTAATGCTGAACCTCCAGCGGTGCCATGACCAGCCGCCAGCACAGCATGATCGACCCATCGGATGAACAGCTACCCCACCGGCTTTTCGTATCGCGCAGCCTGACCTGTATCGGTTTCAGGCCGCAGGTTTCGGCCTGCGCGCGCAGGCGGGCGGGCAGACGGACCTGCGCCTGTGCGCGTAGATAGGCGCTGACACGGCGGGGGACGAATTCTTCCGCACCGCTGACATGCAGCACCCCGTCTTCCAGCCATACGCCACGCCGTGCGTCGGGACAGTGGCGGATTTCATGGCGCCGCCCATCCAGCACGACATGGCCGCCATGGCACAGGTCAACAGGCGGTGGCAGGCGTGACAGCCCCGCCGCCACCCATGCGGAATGCGCGCGCAGCAGCGCCAGCCCGTCCGATTTGCGCGCGCCACGCGGCAGGGTAATGACGACATGCCCGCTACGGGGATCGATCCGCATGGAAATACGCCGCGCCTGACGCGATGCCCGCCAGCATACCGTGACCTGACCGGACGCGATGGGCACGACCTCCGTCCCGGTCGTCACAGTATTCCTGCCATGAAACATCCTGTAAATTCATGAAGGCATTTTTGGTGAAGCTTTTTTCAAAAGGTTTCGACAAGACATCGTCTTTTTGAAAAAAAGCAGCAGCCAAAAACTTTTATTACCCTTTTATCAGCGGCCGGGATGGGCGCGTGCGGCAGAATGCATTCCGTGGGGCTTCGCCGGGCCAGTCAACCACATGGTCCTCCAGCATGCCCGCCTTGCGTTCACTGATGACCCTGCCGCTTACGGATATGCCTGCCTCATGCACCGTATCACGGGTGCCGGACACCAGTGGGTGCCACCATGGCAACGGTTCCCCGTCACGCACCAGCACATACCCACAGGTTGGCGGCAGCCAGTCGATATCCGCCAGCATTTCTGGCGTCAGGCTGATACAGTCCTGTACCCGGCGCTGACGGTGTTCATAATCGGTACACAGGCACGACGTGGTATCCAGCAGGCGACAGGCGACATCGGTAAACAGGACTTCATCCGTCTCGTCCTCACGCAGCTTGTGCAGGCAGCACCGGCCACACCCGTCACACAGCGACTCCCACTGCGTGGAAGACATCTGCTCAAGGGGTGTCGTTTCCCAGAATGGCGGGGTGTCATCTGTCATGGTCGTGGTCCTGCCGTATCAAATCCATAAAATCTTCAATGCCCGGCCACCGCCGCCATGGCGCATAGCACGATCATACCGAACGAAAACGCCACCACCCCCGCCACCGGCAGGCCCAGCAACGGCAGCCAGAGCAGCCGGAAACGCATTTTCGCATCCGCTCCCAACCCACAGGCGGTGCGCGACAGGCCCGGCGGAATCCGGTCCAGCACCCGCAGCAGGGGCCACATCGCGGCAGGGGCAAGGCACAGCCCCTGCACGATACATCTGGCCATTCCGTTCCCATGCGCAAGGTCCGGCCACCATACCGCCAGACCCAGTCCCGGCAGCACAAGACAAAGCAGCATGCCGCGCAGCAGCACGCACCACGCGGGCCATGCCCGGTACAGCCCGACATGCACCGCCAGCACCAGCCCGCACGCCACCACAAGACCCAGCGCGATACAGGCCCCATCCAGCCCCAGTAGCCCGGCCGGACGGACAGCAAGGTCAGGCGGCATCAGCCCGCATCCCGCAACCATGTCTCAAAGCGGCGTGACAGGTCGGGGTAATGTGCCTGCCAGAACTGCACATCCACCGGCAACGCCACGGGCGCATGCGCCGTATCGGGTGGCGTCGCGGCAGGATAGCGGGCAAGGAACGCGGCCTGCTGGTCAGGTTGGATGATAAAGTGCAGCAGGTTGCGCGCCTGCCCCAGCCGGAAGGCCGACTGCCCGGCCACCACGCCCCATGACAGGCCATAGGACAGCGCCATGTCCGTATTGATGCCGATCCTGTCCCTGTAGCGCGTAGCAATGCTGCGCACCGCGTCACCGGGCGCGCTGCCCATCAGCACCTGTCCGTGTTCAAGAATACTGGTGGCGTCCGCCGGGGTGGACCACCACGTGATATAGGGGCGAAGCTGGCTCAGCTTGCGAAAGGCGCGATCGACACCCTGCGGTGTGGCAAGCTGGCCATACACATCGCCCGGCGCCACGCCATCGGCCATGAGCGCGATTTCCAGCGTGGTACGCGGGTCACGCCGCAGGCCACGCTTGCCGGGAAAACGCACGATATCCCAGAAATCAACCCAGCGTGGCGCAAGTCTGCGCCGTGTCTGGTCCCATGCCACCACGATCTGGGTTGTCATGCCCGGCACACCGCACCCGTCGGGGTTGGTGGCGCTACCGGCCAGGTGAATGACCAGTTCACGCACGCAGGCGGCGCGGATGGTGCTGTCCTCGGCAAAGACCAGTGACCATGTACCCGCGCGTCCCGCATGCAGGCCATGCCTTTCCAGTTCCGTCAGGGTGCCGTTCCATGCCTGCTGCGCCACCGGCTGGTGGGACGCCCGCGCGAAAGGCTGGAGGAAGGCGGCATTCTGCGCCTGTGTCATCTGCGACTCCGTGCTGGCGACCACAAGGGCGGCCTTATGCCGTACGGGGGTCGCAGCAACAGCCGAAACAGACCGGACGGACGGGGCGAAGGACGCCACCAGCAGGCTCAACAGGCCGATACGGACGCGGGGACGGGACGCAAACTGGAACACGGACAGGAAACAATCTTTCAGGCAGGGGCGAAGAATGCCGGACGCTACCCCATTTCACCCCGGAACGGAAAGGCAATTGCCTGCCCCGGCTGCCACGCCAGTATGGCCACCTGCCCCGCCGCCACACGCTGCAGGGCGGGGGTGGGCGGACGGCGCGCCAGCAGTTCCTCCCCATTCGCCAGCCTGAAGCGCAGCAGCACATGATCGCCCATCTGCCGCATGTCCGTCAGGGTCGCCTCCAGCACCGGCGGCCCGTCGGGGTCAGCGCCCCCCGCCATGCCGGGGCGCGAGGGGAACATGACCGCGATCCGGTCCGGCCGGATGCACAGCATGGCCAGTTGATCCGCCTCCACGCCCGGGGCGGCCATGGCTTCGACCGGCAGGCCACCGGGCAGGTGCGCAAGGGCCACATCATCCTCGACACTGGCCACGCGGACCGTCAGGCTGTTGGCATGGCCGAACCCGGTCGCCACCCGGTCGCAAGCAGGGCGGTCGAACAGGTCCAGCGCCGTGCCAAGCTGCACGATCTCCATGCCATCCATATAGGCAATCGTATCCCCCAGCAGCAGCGCATCCTCGCGCCCCCGCGTCAGCAGCACCACGCACAGGCCACGCGCGCGCACCAGCCGGCCGACCAGACGCCGCATGGCCACGCGGGCCGCAGGCGGCAGCGGCGTAAAGGGATCATCCAGCACCAGAACGGGGGGTTCGAACACCAGGGCGCGGCCAATCATGACACGCAGCGCCTGTTCGGGTGAAAGGGTGGCGGGACGGGCATGTTCCAGCCCATCCAGCCCCAGCAGCGCCAGCACGGCGCGCACCCGTGCCGCCACGGCGTGCGATTCCTCCCCGCGTGCCCGCAACGCGAAGGCCAGGTTGGCCTGAACCGTCATGTGGGCGAACAGCGGATCGCGCCATCCCACCAGCGCGCATGGCCGCCGGTCGGGTGGCAGGCCGGTCACGTCAACCCCGTCAACCATGACCTGCCCCGCGCAGGTGGATACATGGCCCACCAGCATGTCCGCCAGCACGCACAGGCAGTCGGTCCTGTCATTGACAACCGTCAGGCACTGGCCCGCCGCGGCAGAAAAAGACAGGCCCGGCGCACCGGAAAAGGCCCGGAGCGCGTTGACAACCAGCCGAATGGAGAAAGGAGACATGCGATAACAGAAACCTGACTGGGGAGATAACGCGTTATAAGCAATGGTTACCTCCTTACCAGAGGATTGTTGGCTTCACTCGTCACAAAGGAAACGATCATGAGCAAGACCGAAACCATCAAGCACGTCACCCACGAAGACCTGCAGGCCCTGAAGGGCCACATCGAGAACCTGCTGCACACGCACGGCAAGCAGGCCCTGCATGATGTTGCCAGCAAGGCGGAACATCTGGCGGGCCAGGCACGCGAAAACCTGGCGGAACACGCACCCAAGAAGGGTGGCTCACGCGCTCGTTCGCTTGTTGCTATCGCCATTTTCTCGGTGATCGGCTATTTTCTTGGCCGCGCAACGAAATAAGGCTTTCTAGCCTGCTGCAACCAGAGGATACGCGAGCATCATGAGAATAGGCGAAATCGGTAAAACCATCATTGAAGGGGAACTGACCCTACGCAAGCTGATGGCGATCCGTCTTGGTCGTCAGGCTGCATTCCTGGTTGTGGCGGCTATCTTTGCTTTTTTCGCAGTCATTTCGGGCCATGGGCTGCTGTGGGCCTTCTGTTACCAGACACTGGGCTTCAGCGCCCTTGGTTCGGCTGCGGCCGTATTCGGGGCCGATCTTCTGGTGGTTGTCATGGGGCTGGTCATGGGCCGGCGTTCCTACATGACACCGGAAGAAATCCGTGTACGATTCGCACGTGAACACGCCCTGAACGAACTGCGGCAGACCGTTGCCCTGTCCGCCGTGGCCACGACGGTTGCCGGTCCGCTGACCCGCCATACCGGCCGGGCGGTATGGAACCTGTTCAAGGTCATGACGGGGCGCGGAAAATAACCCCCCAAGCCACCGGCCCGCACAGTCTGGCAATGATCCACGTCATTGCCAGATAGTATCCATGCTGAAATTGCATTGGCTCACTTTGTCGTTTTCTGGAAACGTGCAGCTTCCGGATATACTAAGCACGCAAATGGTTTGCATGCTTAATAATTGTATGTCCAAGCTGGCGGAACAGAATGCCCGATCTGGAGCGCAACGAGAAGGAACTGTCGTTTGGTCGCCGTCTCGCCCGGCTTGGTGCCGCATGGCGCAGGCAGGTTGACCGCGACCTGCAGGAATACGGCCTGACGGAAGCGACATGGCGGCCAGTGCTGTACCTTGGCCTGCTGCCGCCCCCCGTGCGCCAGACCGACCTTGTGCGCGCCCTTGAAATCGAAGCCCCGTCCGTTGCCCGCCTGCTTGATGTACTGGAACGCCGTGATCTGGTGTTCCGTTCCCCCGACCGTGACGATAAACGCTCCAAACTGGTCAGCCTGACGGAAAAGGGCGAACGCACCGCACGCCAGGTCCGCCATGCGGTGGAAGCCGTGTCCAACCGCCTGCTGCATGGCATTTCCACCCCTGAACTGCAGGCCTGCTATTCCGTCTTTGAACGGATCGAGGCCAATCTGTGCACCCGGACCGGCGCCCCGGGCGGGGGACAGGCATGACCCCCGTTTTGCTGTCCGTCCCATTGCGTGACCATGCCCCGGCACTGCCTGCATGGGGGCACCCGATGCCACGACGGAATGTCCCATCCATGCAGTTTGTCTCCATTGCCGGTTTCTTCCATGCGTCCGGTCGGCTACAGATAGCGACGGGCAGGGATACAGTCCGTCATGGCCTGTCCGTGCCTGCTCCTCCTTCAACGGGACCGTTCGGAATGAGAACCGCCTGATGCTGAGCGAATTCAACCTATTCGGTGTCTTCATGGCACCGATTGTCGTCTATGCCGTGGCTGCCCTGCCTGTCACCATGCTGCTGCGATCGCTGTTATGGTGGTGCGGCATAATGAAATGGTTCTGGCATCTCGCCCTGTTCGAGGTTGCGCTATACACTTGCGTCCTCTGCCTGATGATCCTGTACATCTGACTGTCCCAAGAAGGTTCGAGAAATCCCCATGCCCCTCCTGCGCACCCTGATCCGTGTGGTCCTGACCCTGGCGGTCGTGACGATGGCCATCGTCATGGGCGTCACCTTATGGGACACCTACATGATTGCCCCCTGGACACGTGACGGACGTGTTCGCGTCTATGTCGTGGACGTGGCGCCGGAAGTGTCGGGAACCGTGGTGCAGCTGCCCGTGGTCGACAACCAGTTCGTGCACCGGGGCGACCCCCTGTTCGTGCTTGACCCCGTACGTTTCCGCCTTGCCATACGCGAAGCACAGGCCCGGCTGGACGGTGCGCTGGAAGACCTGAAGCTCAAGCAAAATGATGCGCGCCGCCGCATGGGACTGGGCGGTATCGTGTCGGCGGAAGAACAGGAAGTCTTCAACTCGAACGTGGCAACGCAGATCGCGTCGGTTGATGCGGCGCGCGCGGCCCTTGACCTGGCCAAGCTGAACCTGCAGCGCTCCATCCTGTATTCCCCGGTCAACGGCAACATCACCAACCTCAACCTGCGGGTGGGTGATTACGTCACGGCGGGCCATGCGCGGCTGGCGGTGATTGACGCCGATTCCTACTGGGTCAACGGCTATTTCGAGGAAACGAAGATGTGGGGCGTGCATGTGGGTGACGATGCGCGTGTCAAGCTGATGGGTTACAAGGACATCCTGCCCGGTCATGTGGTCAGTATCGCCCGCGGTATCAATGACCAGAACGGCAGGCCCGACGGCCTGGGGCTGCAGGATGTCAGCCCGATCTTCACATGGGTGCGGCTGGCGCAGCGTATCCCGGTCCGTATCCATCTGGACCATGTGCCTGACAGCGTGACACTGGCGGCCGGCATGACCGCCACGATCAGCGTCGGTCCCCAGTCCCGTACCCAACGCGGCCGTCTGACGACATGGCTGCAAGACCATCTGTAAGGCGCCGGGCACGATCATGAATATCAACGCAGTTACCCGCCGGACCGGCCTGTTCCTGACATCGGCCATTTTCCTGGCCGGTTGTACGGTAGGCCCCCGTTACCAGCCCGACCGGATGAAACCCCCGGCCAAGTTTACCGAGGATGACCACGCCGCCACCCCTGAGGAAATCGAGGAAACCAACAAGGAACTGAAACAGTGGTGGCACCTGTTCAAGGATCCTGAACTCGACAAGCTGGTCGATAAGGCGATTGCGGGGAACTATAACCTGCAGGTCGCGGGCCAGCGCATCATGGCCGAACGCGCCATCCGTGACGTGCAGGCATCGCAGTGGTATCCGCAGGTTGATACGCAGGCATCCGCGGGTGATGTGCGGTATTCGATCAATATCGACAACTGGCCGCTGCGGCCCGGCAACCCGGTCAACCACCCGCAGGCATCGTACCTGGGCTATGGCTTCAGCGCCAGCTGGCAGATTGACGTGTTCGGTCGCATCCGCCGTAGCGTGGAAGCCGAAAACCGCGCGGTCGAGGAATCGATCGAGGACCGTCGCGCCGTCATGGTCATGATGCTGTCCGAACTGGCCGGTGACTACATGATGCTGCGCGACCAGCAGTTGCGGCTGGAAATCGCCAACAACAATATCCACGTGGCACAGGATGCCTATGACCTGACCAACCGCCTGTATCTGGAAGGCGTGGGTAACACCATGCAGATCGCGCAGGCCAAGGCGGAACTGGATTCGCAGACGGCGGCACGTGAACCGCTGAAAACCCATATTTCCCAGATCACGCATGCGATTGACGTGCTGATGGGGCAAATGCCTGGCACATCGGAACTGGAACTAAAGGTGGCCAAGCCGCTGCCACCAGTGCCGGAATTCCCGTCCACCCTGCCGTCCATGGTGATCGCCAACCGTCCCGATATCCGCAAGGCGGAACGCACCTATGCCGAAGCGACAGCACGCATTGGCGTGGCCGTTGCCCAGCTTTACCCGAACTTCACCATTCCGCTGAACTTCAACCCCAATGCATCGGCCCTGTATCAGGTGTTCCAGATGGGTGGCATGAGCTGGCAGTTCCTGATGATGGCGTCCCTGCCGCTGATGCATGGCGGGAAATATACTTCCCAGATCCGTATGGCGCAGGCTGCGGCCGAAGCCAGCAGGCTTGCCTATCGCCAGTCCGTCCTCAACGGCTTCAAGGAAGTCGAAGACGCGATGGCCGCATGGCATGATGATGAAGAACACACCGAGCTGCTGGCCAAGGCCGCGGAAGACAGCGCACTGGCCAGTGAGCGCGCGCGCAAGCTGTATGCCGCCGGTCTGGTCGGGTTCCTGGAAGTGCTGACAACCGAACGCACGACCCTGAACGCCCAGAATGCCGAGGCCATGGCACGGCTGGAGCGCCTGCAGGACGCGATCAACCTTTACACGGCGCTGGGCGCGGGCTGGCAGGGGATTGCCCTGACCAATACCACCCTGCCGGTATCACTGGAAAAACAGAATATTCTGGCCCGCGCTTTCCAGCAGTAATACAGCCGCTGCCCCGCTGACCGCCGCCGCAATGGTGGGCCAGCAGGGCAGATGGCCTGCCTGCGAAGGGATCCGCCTGTAGTGTGGATTAAGAGGCTATTTAAAAACAACTCATTGATGAAAAACAGTAAAGGTTTTTTGAGTGTCGCCTTTTTTCAAAAACGCGACGTTCTTCAAAGGTTTTTGGAAAAATATTCACCAAAAACTTTCTTATGGTTACGGGATATTTTTCTGAAAGGTCCTATTTCCCCGAAGAAAATAAACGTACCAGAAATTTTCTGGAAGCAATACAGGCGTGGCTGATTGCATTCAAAGGCCGCAATACCCTGTTTTATCAGCCTGATCCCCATCATATTACATGGTCCGATCTTTATAAACTGATCCAGGCTGCCGCGATTTACGAATAGGGTACTAACAATTTAATTCAATAAAATCATGGCCAATGATTGTCCTGCGCCGTGCATATGCTAAACAGGTCCGTATATGCGAGCTTGGCGGAATGGTAGACGCACGAGACTTAAAATCTTGCGCCCGCAACAGGGCGTGCGGGTTCGAGTCCCGCAGCTCGCAGATCCTACGGACATTATGACCATGTGCAGGAACGTTCGTTCCGCAGATTGGCCTGGCGGCTTTTGAAAAGGTGCGACCTAATCGCCTTATTCATTCCTCCTGAAAACGGACATCATGCAAACAGGCCCGCAGGCATGAATACCTGCAGGCCTGTCAGAACGCACAACCTCAGCCCGTATCAGTCCTTGTAATCCGGCTGTTCACGATCAAGCTTGCGGCGCAGGGCCTGCCAGATCAGGCGGCCCTGATCGGGATCATCATCAAACTGCTTTTTCGCGCGCAGGATCTGCGCCTCGGACGGAATGTGCAGTGGCACCCCAGTCGCCTGCGCCGCGATCTGGATGCTGCAGGCCTGATTCAGGTAATACATGCGATAGAATGTATGCGCGACGGTCGTACCAACGGTCAGCAGTCCATGGTTCTGCAGAATAAGCGCATTGCGGTCACCAAGGTCGCGCACCAGACGTTCACGCTCGCTCAGGTTATCATCCGCTGCAATCCCTTCGTAGGGGTGAAAGGCGACGCTGCCGTAGAATTCCATGTTGATCTGGTTCAGCGGCAGGACGTTCTGGTCCTGTGCCGCCACCACCATGCCGGGAATGGTATGGGTATGCATGACGCAGGCGGCATCGGGCCTGCTGCGGTGGATGGCAGAATGGATGACAAACCCCGCCGGGTTGATCGGCCACGACGTTTCCTGTCTGGGCAGGCCGTCCGCATCCACCACGACCAGGGAACTGGCGGTAATTTCCTCGAACAGAAGGCCGTAGGGATTGACCAGATAGGCATGACTTGGCCCCGGCAGACGCACGGACAGATGCGTATAGACAAGGTCGGTCATGCCGAAATGCGCGATCAGGCGATAGGCTGCTGCCAGATCCTCACGCAGGGCCTGCTCTGTCATGGCAGATGATGTAGCCGGTGCAGTAGACATGATGTTGGAAAATCCCATCCTGTAGCAAACGCCTGGCCGCCGTAGCGGAATCAGGCCTTATCGTTTTTTGCACGCTTGAAGTGCCCAAATGTGGCCACCTTGCGCGCGCCGGTGGGCAGCGACAGCGTCCCGTCCGCCACGCGACGGACAAGGTACTGATAGGTCTGCAGCGCCTGCGCCCACATGTGTTCCCCGATGGTAATGGTCTCATAATCCTGCGCGCCATTGGCAAAGGCTGGCAGCGGCTGGATCTTGGTATGATAGTCACAGGCATAGAACAGGGGAAAGGAATATCGTTCTGCCGGGACGCTGCGGACGCGATGCGCGGTCGCGACAAAGGCCCCTGCGGTCATGACTTCCAGCATGTCACCAATATTGACCACAAAGGCGCCCGGTACCGGCGGCGCGTCAATCCAGTCGCCATTACCATTCATGACTTCCAGCCCCGGCTGGTCCGCCAGCAGGATGGTAAAGCATTCATAATCGGTATGCGCGCCAATACCGGGCGCATCCTTTACATCCGCATCGTACGGATAATGGATCATGCGCAGTTTGGATGGCGGAAAATTGGCGTGGTCATCAAAATACGTTTCCGGCAGCCCAAGGGCGAGGGCAAAGCCACGGAACAGCGTGCGCCCCAGCGCGAAAACGGATTTGTAATACGCTTCGGCCTCCGCACGGAAGCCGGGCACCGTGGGCCAGTTGTTCGGCCCCAGCAGCGGCGTGCCCGCCTTGACCAGCGGGTTATCGGCCGGGACCTCGAAACCGATGTCAAAGGCTTCCTTATGATCGGGACGGCCCTTGCTGTACACTTCCTCGCCTTCCGGCACGTAGCCCTTATGCGTGGCGGACGTGCCGATGTAGTATTTCATCTTTTCTTCGTAAGGCAGCGCGAAGAAATCCCGCGCCGCCTTGCGCACGCCCGCGATCTCGGCATCCGGCACCTGATGGCCGGAAATATAAAGGAAGCCGACATTGCGCGCCGCAGCCCCGAGTTCCTCCGCCACGGCCTGACGCGCAGCAAGATCAGGACTGTACAGCCCCGCGATATTGACAACGGGAATGGAAGTAAAGGTCTCGACGTGACCGGGCATTACCGTATCCTGTTTGGTAGACGTCATGACGCATGATCCTGTTGCTTGGTCGCGATGAAATCCAGAAAATGGTGGCGTTCCGTCTGTCCCATCCACACATTCAGCCCCCACAGGTCGGCCACCGGCGCATTGGTGAAGGGAAGCGTGTGCAGATAGCCATCCGGCCCGCATTCGGGGGTCAGGGTGGTGGTGGCGTAGCCCCGCGCCATCTGGGACAGCCAGACCTTTTCCCAGAACTGCTGATGAAACCGCAGGGCAGGCTGGTATTCAGGGGCAGCCGGATGGGGCACCTGCGGTCCCTGGTCATACCCCACGCGGGCCTGTACATGATGGACCCGGCTGATAAAGGCGCTGAAATCATCCAGCGGGTCATCCAGCAGCCGTTCACAGGTCACGACCCAGTGGCTGATATCGGTCGTGAACAGCACGTCAGGATGCTGGCGGATGACATCCAGCGTCATCCACGGGCTGGACAGGATGCGCGCGCGATGGGTTTCGAAACTGCACAGCAACCCGGTATCGCGTGCCACGTCCTGTGCCCGCGCAATGAATTCGACCTGCTGGGCCGCATTCCACCGATCATTGCCGCCCAGTACGTTTATGAAACGTGGTGACATGGGTACTGCGCGTTCCAGTATGGCGCGCAGATCGGTGACATGATCATCCACGCTGGCCGCCTGGTGGGGTAATACGCCACCACCGGTCATGGCGATGCCGATATAGGGCACGCCTTCGCCGTGCAGGATCCGCGCGCATTCGCTGGCCTGCGCCACGGTGGGTGGGATGCGTGCCTCGATCCCGTCAAAACCCGCTGCCCGCATATCGGCAACAGGCTCGTCCCATGGACGGGTATCGCCCCACAACGTCTTGAATATGTCCAGTTGCATCAGCTGGCGTCCTCCAGCGTGGCACGGATGGGAAAACCGAACGGGATCAGGGCACGGACCATGTAATGCAGCTACCCCTTCGATAGACGCGGAACGATGTGTTTATGCAACGACGATCAACCGTTGCGGTCATATGTGTAAATAGGAATTTTCCAAAGTACACTTAGGCACGCACGGCACCAAAGACAGGACTGGCAAAAAGCGGGATCACGTCATTTGTCCGATCGCCCGGCAGCCTGTATCTGACCAGCGACGGGACACGGCATTCCATGGAGGACATAATGCAGGCAAATGCTGACAAGGCGCTCGCTTTACTGATTGATGGGGATAATGCATCCCCCAGGATCATCATTGGCCTGCTGGAAGAAATCGCCAGTTACGGGGTCGCCAGCGTCAAGCGCATCTATGGCGACTGGACAAAGCCCAACCTGAATGGCTGGAAGGAATGCCTGCTGGAACACGCAATCCAGCCCGTGCAGCAATTTGCCTATACAACCGGGAAAAACGCCACCGATGGCGCGATGATCATTGATGCGATGGACCTGCTGTATACCGGGCGGTTCGCAGGGTTCTGCATTGTATCGAGTGACAGCGATTTCGCCCGTCTTGCCGCCCGCATCCGTGAACAGGGGGTGACGGTCTATGGGTTCGGGGAACGCAAGACGCCACGCCCCTTCATTACGGCATGCGACAAATTCGTCTATTTCGATGTCCTCAACCACCACGCCGCGCATGATGTGGAAACACACAGGCACCGGACAGACCGGACCACGTCCCGTGGCCTACCCTTCGGCCAGCCGGTGCAGACCCTTGATGAACAGGATCTGGACAAGCTGCGCAACGCCATCAACGCGTCCTCGAACGAGGACGGATGGGCCAACCTGGCCTCGGTCGGTGCCCATCTGGCCAAGCAGGCATCGGATTTCAACGCCCGCAACTTCGGCTACGCGCGCCTGAGCGACCTGATAACCGATTCCGGCATTGTCGATGTCGAATGGGTCGGCCACCACCCCAAGGTGGTCATGGTGCGGCTGAAGAAATAACACCGCCGCACCTTAATCTTATGCCGCGTCAATCCGGGTATCGGCCAGCATTACGGCATGCAGCAGGACATTGGCGCCCGCCGTTGCATCCGTCGGCTCGGCGCTTTCGGCCTCATTATGGCTGATACCGTTCAGGCAGGGGACGAACACCATGGCCGTCGGCGCCACCTGCGCCATGTAGGCGGCGTCATGCCCGGCGCCGGAGACGATATCGCGCATGGAATAACGTTCCTCCTCCGCCGCCTCCCGCACGCAGGCGATGCAGGTGGGATCAAAATGCACGGCGGCTGAATTCCATACCGGCGACACCACGGCTTCAACCCCGCAATCCTCGGCCAGGGCCGCGATCCGGGCGCGGAAATCCTGCTCCATCGCCTCCAGAACCGTGTCGGACGGATTGCGCAGGTCAACGGTAAACATGACATTGCCGGGAATGACATTGCTGCTGGCTGGCTGGCAGTCGACAATACCGACCGTGCCCAGGCCGTCCTTATGGGACATCGCCACGCCATGCACCGCATCGATCATGCGGGCAGCGGCCCACATGGCATCAGCGCGCATGGTCATGGGGGTTGTGCCCGCGTGGGAATCACGCCCCATGACGCGCACTTCGTACCAGCGCATGCCCTGGATGCCCTGCACCACGCCGATCGTCTTTTCTTCGGCCTCCAGCACGGGACCCTGTTCGATATGCAGTTCAAAATACGCGGCGGCGGGATGCTCGCCACAGGGCTGCGTACCTGCCTGCCCGCCCTGTGTCAGGGCGTCACCCAGGGTGATGTTGTCACGGTCGGGACGGCTGCGGGCATATTCTTCAGTAAAGACACCGGCAAATACGCCGGATGCCAGCATGGGAGGGGTAAAGCGCGCGCCTTCCTCATTCGTCCAGTTGACGACCTCGATCGGGTGACGGGTCTGGACCTTGCCATTTTCCAGCGCACGCAGCACCGCGACACCACCCAGCACGCCCAGGATACCATCAAAACGGCCACCGGTCGGCTGCGTGTCCAGATGGCTGCCAATCATGATCGGCTTCAGGCCGGGCTGCGTGCCGGGACGGCGCGCGAACTGGTTGCCCATGGAATCATGGATGACTTCACACCCCAGCGCCCGGCATGTACTGGCAAACCATTCGCGCACCTTCAGGTCATCCGCGCCAAGCGCCAGACGATGCAGCCCGCCACGCGCGGTCGCGCCAAAACGGGCCGTTTCCATCAGGTCGGACCATAGCTGCGAACCATCGATCGAAATGCTGTTTTCCATACCCATGGGTCTCTGTCTCTCCGTTGAATGACGCCGGACGATGCGGAATTGGCAAAGGATGCATCAGGTCGCCAGGGTGTGCCATGCCTTACCGCGCGACGGGGCCATGCGGGCAATGCCGCATGGCACGGGCAGGCACGGTCACGCCATGCCTGCCCTTACGCGGTTGTTCAGTCCTTCTTCAGGGACTTGCGGCGCAGCGGCATGGTCATGCAGTGGATGCTGCCGCCACCCTGCGAGAACTGGTTGAGTTCCGGGTCCAGCACCGTCAGGCCTTCCGCGCGCAGCATCTGGTTGATGCGCGTGCAGTGATGGGGGCTGACCACGCGTTCGCGGCCCAGCGACAGGACGTTGCAGCCCATGTCCCGCATGGCTTCCTTGTAGCTGACCGGCAGCAGGCGGATGCCCTGTGCGCGGAACCAGTCCAGATCCTCATCGGCGATCACGTCCACGGCGGCGATGGCCAGGTCTTCCGCCACCATGGTGAAGATCACGTCCAGGTGCAGGAAATGCTCGGGGAAGCGGATCATGCGGCAGGTCCAGCCTGCTTCCTCGAACCAGCTGATGAACTCGGCGGCGCCCGCCTCGTCCGTGCGGCCACCACTGACGCCAACCGCCAGCAGGCCGGGACGGATGATGTGGATGTCACCGCCTTCGATATGGCCCTTCGTGCAGGTCTTCCAGATTTCGTCCTTGCCATAGAATTCATGGATCGGCGTGATTTCCGCCGTGCGCTCGGGACGGGCGAGGTTGGTGACGACAGTGCCGAACGGCGTGGTCTGGGAACTGTCGCGGGTGTACACCTCGTACGGCATGTCCTTGTGCGGGGTCAGGAAATGGCAGCTGACCTGCTCGCCTTCCAGCGTGGCGACAAGTTCCCGGAACTGCGCATTCAGCGCGGCACGGTCGATCTTCGCACCGTTGGCCATGCTCTGGATGGCGATATCATTACTGGGAATCCAGGAATAATAGTCAGGGGGACATAGCAGCACATCCGCCAGATCCCCGGTTTCACTGTCAATAAACCAGCGGTTTGCGACCATTGCCTTAATCCTTGTCACATAACTGAATACACTAGGGTATTTCCCGAAAGATAACGGGGGGTGCGGACGTTCAAATATCAATGGTTCATAGTTTACTTTGTATTTTCATTAATCTTGACATATGCAATGCCCACCTCCGTTACCAGTGCGCGACCCTCAGGCATGCACGGATGCGGCAATCGTGCGCTGGCCGGACGTTTTTTCATTCCCGGATCGGTATTTTTACGCTTTTCCACCCGGCAGCCGCACATAATCATTCCCCCTGCCCTTCGTTGCGGTTTATGGATAATCCTGTCAACGAATTGGCCATTTCCGACAATGAGAAGCGACAGATGCCCGCCTATGTTCCCATACAGGAATAATTCCGGTTGCCAGCATGGCGGCACGGCATGTTCCATGTCTGATACCTGGTGGATCGGTCCTGCATGACGCGAGAACATACATCAAGTCCGGGCAACAGCGCGCCCTCGCGCCGCAAGGCGTCACACCGCAAGGCTGCCGGTTTTCACGGCCAGATCGCCGAGGTGGACCTGCGCCTGCTGCGCGTGTTCCGCACGGTGGCCGAACATGGCGGTTTCGCCGCCGCCGAAGTGGCGCTGGGCAAAAGCAAGTCTTCCATCAGCATCGACATCTCGGCGCTGGAAAACCGGCTTGGCCTGCGCCTGTGCATGCGCGGGCGCAGCGGGTTTGCGCTGACAGCGGAAGGCCGGATGGTGATGGAAGCCACCAACACCCTGTTTTCCGACATCGCACGCTTCCAGCAACGCATCAACGAAGCCAGCGGCACCCTGTCGGGGCGGTTCTGCCTGTATGTACCCGACAATATCCAGATCCATGGCGAAACGGCGCTGGTACGCGCGATTGAAATCTTCACCACCCGTCATCCGGGGGTGTTCCTCGACATCCGTTCCGCGTCCCCGCGGGAGGTGGAATTTGCGGTGCTGAACGGACAGGCTTCCGCCGGCATCACGCTGAACCCGCGCCATCTGCCCAACATGGAGGCTATCCCCCTGTTCCAGGAGGAACTGCACCTGTTCTGCGGCATGCGCCATCCACTGTTCACCATGCCCGAAGATACGATCACCCCCGAAATCCTGTCCCGGCATCGCATGATCGAGGTATCGGGCGCCGCGTCGTCGCCCATGTGGGAAGGGATACGCCCGCGCCTAACCTTTTCGGCCGCAGCCGAAAACGTTGATTCGCGCGCGCTGCTGATCCTGTCGGGCAGTTATGTTGGTTTCCTGCCCGAACCCTTTGCCCAGCCCCTGCTGCGTGCTGGCCTGCTGCGCCGCATCATGCTGGGGGGGCTGCAACTGGTTACGGGTTTCCACTTCATTGCCCGGCCTTCACCCGAAACCGGGCTGATGGTCGATATATTCCGCCGCATTCTGGAAGAAGCCTGCTAGCGCGGGCGCCACACAGATGGTTTTCCACCCCCGACACCTGCCCCATACCCCCGTGGAGCACACCGTATGACCCATTCCATGGCGCAGTTCATGCGCCGCTGTTCTTCCCGCTTCCGCCCCCGTGTGCTGGCAGCCGCCCTTGCCGGGGTGCTGGCCATTGCGGGAAGCGCACAGGCCGCAGAACCCGACCTGCCCGGCTTCATCCATGACGGTACGCTGACCATCTGTACCAATCCCACCCTGCCACCGATGACATTCGTGAACGGTAACGACGTCAACGCCGTGGACGGGATCGACATGGACATCGCCCACCGGCTGGCGGATTACTGGCATGTGTCCATGGTTGTCACGACCATGGACTTTACCGGCCTGTTCCCCAGCCTTGCGGCGCAGCGGTGTTCGATGGTGGCCAGTGGCATCATCAAGCTGCCGGAGCGCGAGAAGAATTTCGATGCCGTCTCCTATCAGGATACAGCGCTGGTGGTCGTGGCGCGCGCCGGTACCCCGCCCCTGTCCAGCATGGCCGACCTGTCGGGCAAGACAGTGGCCGTACAGTCGGGCACCAGCTACAGCGCACGGCTGGCAAAGGAAAATGAAACACTGGTCCAGGCCGGTCGCGCGCCCATCATCATCCAGCAGTACCCGACCGAGGACCAGGTGGTGCAGCAGGTGCTGATCGGCCGCGTTTTCGCCTTCGCCAGCCAGGATGTGGAACTGTACTACCGGCAGGAACAGCTGCACGGGAAGGTCAGCGTCATCCTTGTACCGCCCTATCCCGAATACGGGCATTTCGCGCTGTATATCCGCAAGAACGCGCATGACCGCGAACTGCTGGACCAGGCCATCGCCACCATGGGCCAGAACGGGCAGATGGCCGCGATCCAGAAAAAATGGGCCATTTCCCCCGATGTGGCAAAGGCGCTGGCCAACACGTCCCCGGCCCCGATGTTCCGGTGGGACACGTTCTTTTCCGCGCTGACATCGACCGCCTTCATGCGCGGTGCGTTCATCACGCTGGCGGTGGCCGTCCTGTCGCATTTTACCGCCATCATGATCTCGATCCCGATGGCGCTGGCGCTGAACGGGCGGGATTCGCTGCTCAAGATGGCGCTGAAGGGATATGTATCGGTATTCCGTGGCGCGCCGACGCTGCTACAGCTGCTGTTCATATGGAATGCGCTGCCGCAGTTCCTGCCGATCTTCCGCGAGGCATGGTTTACCCCCTTCCTGGCCACATGGCTGTCGCTGTCGATCAACGAATCTGCCTATCAGGTCGAAATCAACCGCGCCGCGCTGGGTGCGGTGGACAAGGGGCAGGAACTGGCGGGCGACGCGCTGGCCATGTCCCGGCGGCAGGTGTACCGCCATGTCATCTTCCCGCAGGCGCTGCGCATTGCGCTGCCGCCCACGATCAATGAATTCATAAGCCTGCTGAAAACCACGTCGCTGGCATCCGTCATCTCGCTTCAGGAACTGCTGGCGGTGACCCAGATCCAGGTGGCGCGTACGTTCGAATTCACGGAATATTACGCCGCCGCACTGGTCTATTACCTCGCCATGGTTTTCTTCTTCCTGTTCCTGCAAAAACGCGTTGAACGACGCTTTGCATGGGCTGACCGTCACAAGGCAACCGCAAATGAATCCTGATCCCAAGACCATGCCGGACCCGTCGGCCATGATTTCGGTGCGTAACCTGAGCAAGCTGTACAAGGACTTCATAGCACTCGACCGGATCAGCTTCGATGTGCAGCGTGGGGAAAAGATTGTCGTGCTGGGCCCGTCAGGTTCGGGCAAGTCAACGCTGATCCGCTGCTTCAACCGCATCGAACCCCATGACAGCGGCATTCTGAGCATTGATGGCAAGATCATCAATGCGCAGACCGACCTTACGCAACTGCGTGCAACAGTCGGTCTGGTGTTCCAGAATTACAACCTGTTCCCGCATCTGAGCGTGCTGGACAACTGCACGCTGGCCCCCCGCCTGGTAAAGAAAACCCCACGCGCCGATGCGGCGGAAATGGCCATGCGCTTCCTGCAGCAGGTCAATATTGCCGAGCAGGCCAACAAATACCCCATCCAGCTATCGGGCGGGCAGCAGCAGCGCGTGGCGATCGCGCGCGCATTGTGCATGCAGCCCGAGGTCATGCTGTTTGACGAACCGACCGCAGCCCTGGACCCCGAAGCAATTTCGGGCGTGGTCGGGATCATGAATGATCTGGCGCAGCAGGGGATTACGACGCTGTGCGTCACCCATGAAATGGGATTTGCGCGGCATATCGCCGACCGCATCATCTTCATGGACAAGGGCCGTATCCTGGAAATCACGCCACCGGCCGAATTCTTTACAACCCCCAAGACACAGCGCGCGCGGGATTTCCTTGACCAGATGATTTCCTACTGAGGGGCACGCCTCACATCTTGCAGGACAAGGTCTGTCATGACCTGAAATCCGTCCTGTAGAGAGACGGAAATGGAACAGACACTTTCACTGATGAGAGACATGGACGTTCCGGCCCCTGATTGAGGCGGTTCGTCCTCGGGGCAAGACACCGCCACATGATCTGCAGCGCACGATAGATAGATAGAATGGTGCGCTATCGCCACCAGATACGAGAAAGCAGCCACTTCGTTCCTCGTCGTCATCCACATCACGGCAGCAGACTGGATCAGACCATAACAGGATCTAAACACCAGATGTGTCTTCGCGTCTCACAAGATGTTGTAGCCAAGCAACATCAAAAAAAAACCAAGCCGTTTTCCGCCCCTTTGCACAGCAGCATCCGGCACATGATGTGAAATTAAATTCTTATAATTATCAATGTGTTATGAAAAATTTTTACGTTTGAAAGCGCCAGATTATTGGGCTTTCGATCCATTGGCTACAGATAATGAAAGTATGATTTGGCTTCTTATAAACCAATGCACAAGACGCCTTATTGTAAGAATCAAAGCAAGATAAACGGGTTTTTTTGCGCCCTAGAGATCGGTTCTAACGGGAATGAAACAGGATATCGGCATGAAACTATATTTTTTACGTCATTCCTTCCGTCTTCTGGCCGCAGTTCCCGCATATGTCAGCCTGCCGGCCCTGCCCTGCCTGCTACTGGCATCGACATCACCACTGGCAGTTGCCGCAACGGCACCTGCCAGCGCCCAGTCGGTTGATACGAAACATGCCGCCGCACACCATTCCACGCCACGCCATCAGGGTGCGGCGATGCCCAAGGCATCGCCCGAGCAGATAACAGTAACCCGGTCACATGCGCAGCGTTATCTGGCCACGCCCGGTACGGTCAACACGATCAGCGGGAAGGAACTGCGCTCGCTTCACCTTGAAAGCCCAAAGGA
>NZ_VWPI01000012.1 GCF_015155755.1 Komagataeibacter sp. FXV3
CTGTCGGGCAGCAGGCCATCACGCGCCATGGTGAAAAATATGCGTGTCTGTCCGAAAATCATCATCAGCACGACGGAAGGCAGGGCAATGGTCGCCGCAAGACCGATCAGGTTGCCGATCCGGGTCCACCCGATGGAGCGCAGCACATGTGCCAGAGCCTCATGTGAGCAGGGCAGGGGATCCTGCGCACCAGTTGCGGCAATCGCGCGGCATCTCTGGTCCAGTGCCAGTGTGCCGGGCGCCAGTATGCCGCCATCGGCCCCGGTAACCGGCTGTGCGCCAAGGGGGGGGAGCCAATGGCCCCAAGCGAGACCAGAAGGTAAAAAATGGTGCAGAAGGCGAGCGAGGCAATCAGGGCGATGGGCACATTGCGCTGCGGGTTGCGTGTTTCCTCGGCCGCTGTTGATACGGCGTCAAAGCCGACATAGGCAAAAAAGATGGATGCCGCCGCCCCGGCCATGCCTGTGATCCCGGTCGGCATGAAGGGTTCGAAATGGCTGGCGTTCATGACCGGGATGGCAAGGATGGCGAACAGGGACAGGGCCGCGACCTTGATGCCGACGAGAATGGCATTGGCCCGCGCGCTTTCGGTCGTGCCCAGAATCAGGAGCCAGGTGATCAGCAGGGTAATGACCACCGCTGGCAGGTTGATATAGCCGCCAGCGGACGGACTGTTCACCCATAAGGGGGAGATTTCGATATGGAACAGGTTCTGGATCAGCCCGATCATGTATCCCGACCAGCTTGACGCCACGGCGGAGGCCCCGGTGGCATATTCCAGGATCAGCGCCCAGCCCACCATCCATGCCAGCCGTTCCCCCATCACGGCATATGTATAGGTATAGGCCGATCCCGCAGTGGGAACCATGGACGCCAGTTCGGAATAACAGATTGCCGCGCACATGCAGATGAAACCGGCCAGGACGAAGCTGAGCATCATGCCCGGCCCTGCTTTCTGCGCGGCTTCGGAAGTCAGCACGAATATGCCGGTTCCGATGATCCCGCCGATTCCCAGCATCGTGAGTTGGAAAGCCCCAAGCGACCGGTTGAGTGATTTCTTTTTGGCCGTCGCCAGGATTGCGTCCAACGACTTCACGCGATCAAATTTCATCCACCCGGTTTCCCCCGTTTTGCCCCAGACCTGGCATT
>NZ_VWPI01000120.1 GCF_015155755.1 Komagataeibacter sp. FXV3
ACAATGGCTCTGGACATATAACCATGACAGACCCAACATGGGGAACAGCGGGCTAACCCCCGCCCAGAAACTAAAAACAGCTGCCTGAATTCTCATTCAGCACCCCACTAAAAATGGGGGGATTACCGGGAGACCACGACTTACGGAATTGCAGCGGGTCATGGAGGCGATCCTCTATATCGTCACCATGGGTTGTCAATGGCGACAATTGCCTCGTCACTTTCCCGGCTTTACGACTGTGCAGGGTTATTTCTACCGTTGTATCCGCGAGGGACGATGGGAAGCCATGAACCATATTCTCGTGATCCTGTCGCGTGAGCAGGACGGGCGAGACGCCACGCCTCTGGTGGGCGTTATTGATAACCAGTCGGTTAAAACCGCTGAAAATAGCGGTCCACGCGGCTATGACGCGGGCAAGAAGATCAGGGGCCGCAAGCGGCATATCACGCCCGACACGCTGGGTCAGGTCGTGGCAGTTGTCGTGCATCCCGCCGACATTCTGGATTGTGACGGCGGGTATGCTGGCGAGGAGTTGCGTGGTGCGCTGACTGAACTCGGCCGATGGACGATCGAGATCGTCAAGCGCAGCGATCGGGCCGAAGGCTTCGTCGTCCTGCCGAAACGCTGGATCGTGGAGCGCAGCTTTGCATGCGCTCGGACTCTGCCGCCACCTCACAAAGGATGTCGAGGCAACAATCTCGTCATCCTGCGCATGGTTGATGATCACCATATCCGCAGAACTCTGCGGAGAATCAATCAAACAGCTTTCTGTTATTCGGCTCTAAGAGAATGTTTAAAAAGTCAGGGGACGCCGCCTTTAAAAAAGACAATACCAAAAAACTTTTATTATTTTTAAACAACAAGTTTTTTCAAACAATCTTATAAGGGAGATGTCATTTCCATGCCGTTTAACATCATATTTTACAATACGTTCTACCACAGTGCAGCCAGATCGTGCGATTTTTTGCGCATATGGTCTGGCAACGGCAGACCACATTGTTTCGTATATATGAAACAATGTATCATCAAACTGTCATTTATCTGCGTCCATGGGTTACCGAAGATCGTTTCAATATCGCGATCAAGGTTACAAAACCTGATGCGAACTATGATGGTTCCGACCGGAGAATGACATTGAAGGTAGCCGTTATTGGTGCTGGTGCTGCAGGACTTGGTGCTGCGTGGACTTTAGTAAAAGCTGGCCATGATGTAACTGTGTTTGAAAAAGAAGCCGATGTGGGGGGACGTTGCCGCACTTTTTATTGGCGTCATGAATGGCTTATACGGGGGGCTGCGGCGTTTATCAAATCGGAGCAGAACCTGATTGACGTGGCAAAGGAACTGGGGATCTACCGGTCTGACCTGATTATTGACGCGCAAAAACAGCATAAGTGGAACGTATTTCGACATAATCAGCCGGTTGTGGAACTGGACGATTTTCGGCCGGCGGATATACTGATGTGCCAGGCCATGCCGTTAAAGGAGAAAATAGCACTTTCTACGATGTTTCCAATGCTTCTGACGCAGCTTGCCCGAAATGATCCACGCGATCCCACTTCGGCAGCAAGGTTGGATACAGAGACCGCCTGTGAATATTTTTCAAAAAAATCACCTTTTTTTGTAAATTATATTCTTGAACCTATCATGCAGACGTTTTGCGGATATGGAAAAGATGACTATTCCCTAGCATGGTTGGCATGGCTTATGGCGGGTCCATACGCATGGGCGACGGGCTGGTGGCAGTGCGCCGAACGAGGCGTAGGGGGCCTGACGCACAATCTGGGTCTGGCTATCGACCGTGAGCCAACGGGTTCTGTCCAGACGGGCGTGTGCGTAACGGCCGTCTCAGAAAAGGGAAATCAGGTGGAACTGACACGCGTCATGAATGGCAACGCGATGAGCGAAGTCTATGATGCGGTCGTTGTCGCGGTTCCGGGCAATATGGTGCCTAGGATCGTGACGACATTGAATGATGATGAACGCCGTTTTTTCGATGGTGTTCAGTATGTCCCGCATCACATATGTTACGTTTCAATAACGTTCCCGTTTGAAGAGGAAGTTAACCTTCGCCGCGTGCTTCCGACTGTGGAAGGGTTCAGGATTGTCAGCAATTTTACCATTCGACCGTTTGGCAATGATACTGGGGAACATCTACTGTATCTTGAAATGAAAGGGGACGGTTGTGAATATTTATCTGGAAAATCCGATCAGGAAATCATAAACCATTGCCTGAACGAGATCAGGCAGGTTGAACCCAGGTTACATACCGCCGAGGTTATTGATACTTATGTCCAGCATAATGACTCGGCCCTCTGTCGGCGGTATGTCGGTTATACTGAGTTACTCAAGCAATATCGCGACAACGCCCCTTCGGGCCGAAGGATCGTATATGCCGGGGATTATTTAATCAGCAGCTCTGTGGGGCAGGCGCATTATAGTGGGTTGGTTGCGGCAGAACACGTACTGAGGAACATAGGGCAGTGATAAAACCAGCATGGCTTCAGGGATTTCATCCTATCGGGTTTTCCCTTGGCGTCGTCAGCTGTTTTTTAATTGGGGAGATGGCAATTTTTGCGCTTCCGCTTTTCACGTCAGCTATCGGACATCGTTTTGGATATTCCGTGTCAGCCACGGAAATGGTTTTTACCGCGCAGCTTCTGTCAATAACGGTTTCATCGCTCTTATCGTCCCGGTTCGTGCATAAGGTAAACAAGAGGAAGGTTGCGTTGTACGCAGCGGCTTTTGTTATCCTTGGCAATATCTGTTCCGCTTTTACTGACAGTTCCTTGTTTTTCATTGCCAGCCGAATTGTTGCCGGATGCGCGGAAGGCCTGGTACTGTCCGCCGGAAGTGCCGCATGTGCCCGGTCTGCAGCCGCAAGCAGGATCTATTCCCTAGCATCCCTGGGAGTTACGGCTCTTTCCCTGCTTATTTTCCTTTGCCTGCCGCGGGTTCTTGAATTCGGGGGAATGACACCTTCATTCATCGTCATGGCTGTTACGATTGCAGCAATGACGGGCCTGTTATTATTTTTACCCGCTGAGGTGGATACTTCTTCAAAAGAGGCAGGACTGCTTCCTCACGCAAATATATCACATTTTCTGTTATTGACCAGCACGACCCTCTTTTTTCTATCAGTCAATATGACATGGTTTTTCATGAACGAAATCGGCCGCAGGGATGGGCTGGAGTTAACCAGTATCGGAAATGCAATATTGATCGCATCGATTTTTTCCTTGGTCGGACCTAGTCTTGGCGTCCTGATAGGGAACCAGTTGGGTTTTTTAAAACCGATAGGAGCATCACTTATTTTTACGGCTGTAGCCTCTATTATAATAACATGCAAGACAGGTTTTTTATATTTTACTTTTGGTTTTTCATTGGCAAGTATGTTTTATGTTTTTGGTATTCCATATTTCTACGGCTTGGCGGCAAAAATTGATGGCACCGGACGTCTTGCCGCAGCGGTGCGCGGTGCGGGTGGAATTGGGGCTGCTTTGGCTCCGGCTACTGCCAGCGTGGCTTTTACATGGGGCGGAGATATAAAGTATATCGGCTTTTTTGCGGTCGTTATATCTGTTGTCAATATGTATATTTTAAAAATAACAACTAACTTTATAAAATAAATTAATTTTTTTGTTCTGTCTGTATTTAAATCCGTCCTTGCATTAAATAAAAAGAAACATCATGGAGCGTGTGTGGCTTATGATGTTCTAAATTTCCGCCGCACAATACGTTTCTTTATCGAATCGATATTAGTAAGTATAGTATACGGGATGGATCCGTTATGACGCAATATCATCTCAATCCATCCCTATTTATACTTTCCTGCATTTCTTCTCAATCTGTGGTCGACTGGCCACCTTCATACAACCTGTATCCTGTCCGATCGGGACCGGATAATGCAAAGGAATGCTGACATGAAGCGGTATATGACCTTTCGTAAGGAAACCCGTATGCTAACAATTCGCATTGCCAGTGTTCTTATGGCATCCACGTCTTGCGGTAGTTTAGCTTTTGCGGCGTCTCCTTCAGTAGAGAATGTGCATAAGCATATCGCCAGTCATGGTGGCAAGATCAGGCCATCCGGGGCAATGGAGACAATTCAGGTATCGGGCAGCCGAACGAAAGCAGTACACAGCCAGGCCGCCACCGTCAATGTCCTGAGTGGTGCGGAATTGAGGCAACTTCATCTGGAAAGTCCCAAAGATATTGCAGCATTCGTACCTGGCGTCACGGCAGTCAATGTAACTTCTGGCAGTACTCCCATTTTTTCAATACGGGGTGTAGGACTTGATGATTATAGCGGTACCAATATGGGTGGTATTGGTATTTATCTTGATGGTGTATTTTCGCCCTATCCCGAGTTTTATTCAGGGCAGATGCTCGACGTCCAATCGGTAGCCGTTGAGAAGGGACCGCAGGGCTTCGATTATGGACGCAGTACCACTGGTGGGTCGATGAATGTTGAATCCGTCAAGCCAGATAATAAATTCGGGGGATACGTCGATTGGGGTTATGGCAGCTATAATACGAATACAGGAAAATTCGCCGTTAATGTGCCCATTACAGATCACATATTTAACCGTATGTCTTTTAGTTATACAAAAGGTGATGGCTGGCAGCATGATGTCCACACCAACCGTCTGTACGGGGCGCAGGATATACTTGCAATTCGCAATATAACAAAATTTGAAGTTGACGATAGGTCGTCATTGCTACTGAATCTTCACTATACGCGTAATCGTGGGACACCCAGCTCTCCGCAGGACATGGGGGCGGACAGCCTGTGGGGGACCCGGACAGGGACAATAGGACTTGGATCAACAGCCCGTGCGAATGCGGTCAACGTCGGGAATTCGGACGTACGGCGTAAGGAGGACGGGGGCGGTGTATCCGTTACGTATGATCGCGACTTCAGCTTCGGGCAGTTTGTTTCTACAACCGGCATTGATTTCTATCGCCGTGATATTATGGACAACTATGATGGTGAAGCCCTGCATGTCGGGGATGATCATTGGCAGGACCAGGCAATATCGCAGACGCATGATATGCATCTGCACACGACAATTGCACAACGTCTGCATTTGACGGTCGGTGTATATGAATCGTACGATAAAATAAAAGGAACGTATACAAACTATAAAGATCTGGATTTCTTTAGTGGTCTGGATCCGTTCGCGGCCGGCCCCGCAACATTTGCCCAGCATTTTGATCAGCAAAATGTTTCGACCGGAGCCTATGTAAATACCGTAACAAATATTGTAAAGAACCTTGATTTTATTGCATCCGGGCGGTTTTCATATGACGAAAGAGGATATCGTGGGGGTACGGTAGATATAAACGGAAGTGTGGTAGGTGCTGGAAGGAATATCTCCTACATTGATGAAAATCATACCTATGAACGGTACACCGGACGCGTTGGACTCCGGTATCGGATAAGGCCGGGTACGTTTGTCTATGGTACGATTTCGGACGGATATAAAGCTGGATCTTATTTCTCGGCGGCAACGACAACACCGCAGGCATTGGGGTACGTGCGCCCTGAAAATCTCATAGCTTATGAAGTCGGTGTCAAAGGTAGCCTGCTGCATGATAAATTGCAGCTTGAGGGATCCCTGTTCGACTATGAATATCATAATCGTCAGACACTGATGCTGGTTGAAATGCCCAATACCCTGGCAGCCACACTTGGGAGCCTACCGCGAGCAAGGACGCGTGGTGGAGAGCTTTCAGGTACATGGCACGACGCGATCATTCCCAATCTAGATCTGAATGCGTCGTTTGCGTACCTTGACGCGAAACTGGTCGATACGGTTACGGGTGTACGTGGATTGTCCCTTTACGAACCTCTCTCGGGCGGTTCCGCCCTGCCATTCTCTCCACGGTTTTCATGGGATGCCGTGGCGCGGTACAAGATCAACCTTGATCGGTACATGTTAAGCCTGCAGGCTAGTTACTCCTGGAAGGATAATATGCTTGTTGGCCTGTCCGATCCTAATGCCAAGACCAGCAAGATCAGTTCCCTTGGGTTACGGATGACATTTGGCCCCAAAACGGAAAAATGGTCTGCCTCTGTGTATGTCGATAATCTGACGGACAATGCAGGCGACACCTATTCATACACCGGCAACGATGGAAGTCGTATCCAGTATATCCAGAATCCTCGGTGGGTTGGATGTGAACTGCATTACAAGCTCTAGCAGCCTGTCGGGTTGGGGTACGCTGTGAAGGGGGGCGGTTGTAAGGTGGTGAGATGAGCAGCTTCATCCCGTTTGACCGGTCTCAGCCGTATCTTTTGCCTCCTGACCTGAAGTCGTGGTGTTGATTTTCACTGAGAACTGACCCGGGTTTTTCATCAGGAATTGACCCAGCCAGCTGCTATTTCAGGCATAGTCGGGCGGGCGGTCAAGAAGAGGATCTGTCCTTTCTGTTTTTTGACGCGGCGGTGCTGGCGCGGAACCTGTAGCTGTCATTT
>NZ_VWPI01000121.1 GCF_015155755.1 Komagataeibacter sp. FXV3
TCAGCCAATGCGGTCAGCGTGGGCAACGCCGTCCCTCAGCGAAACGAGAATGGCGGGGGCCTGTCCGTCAATTATACCAAGGCGTTTGACTTTGGTGACTTCTCATCCACGACAGCGATCGATTTCTATCGTCGCGATGATACCGACAACTATGACGGCTCCGCCGTTCATGTTGCTGACTATAGATGGAATGATACGGCCATAGCGCAGTCGCATGACATGCACCTGCGTATGAACCCGGCAAAAATCTTCCACCTGACGGTTGGCGTTTTCGAATCATATGACAAGATCGATGGCGACTACACCAGTGACCGCATGCAGTCCAGCAGCGCGCTCTCCCTAGACAACCACTTTTCCCAGCAGAACCTGTCTACGGGGATTTATGTAAACACGGTTACCAATATTACAAAAAAACTGGATTTCATTGCATCGGGCCGTTTTTCATATGACGAACGTGGTTTTGACGGGGGGTCAAGATATTCGGAAATTGGCGCCAATAGCCCGCGGCTTTTACCCCCGTATAATGCCCAGGTAGGCGATGCGTTAACTGGCATCAACCAGCGCCATGACTATCATCGCTTTACCGGGCGTGTGGGCCTGCGCTACCAGATTGTGCCGGGCACTTACGCATACGGCACGATTTCAAATGGCTATAAGGCGGGTTCGTATTTTGCCGCACCCGTGCTGGCGGCCGGGGCGCTTGATTATGTCAAGCCGGAAAACCTGATTGCATACGAAGTCGGCATCAAGTCTTCCCTCCTGCATAACAAGATTGAGGTGGAAGGCTCCCTGTTCGACTATGAATATCACAACCGTCAGACCCTGTTCTTCGCACCGATAACGACAACCGAGAACTCGCTTACGCTTGGCACGATCCCGCGTGCGCGCACCCGTGGTGGTGAACTGTCCGCCACGCTGCATAACCTGGTGCCCAACCTCGATATCCGGGGTTCCTTTGCCTATCTTGATGCGCAGGTCAAAAGCCCGGTCAACTATATCAACGGGCTTTCCCTTGACCCGGCGGTCGCGCACAACTCCCCGCTACCCTTTTCCCCCCGCTTTTCGTGGAGTGGCGTTGCACGCTACAATATCGATATAGACCGTTATCGCGTTACCCTGCAGGCCAGTTACACATGGAAAGACAACATGTGGGCGGCATTGGGGGACCCTAATGCCCAGACCAGCAAGATCAGTTCCCTTGGCCTGCGCATGGAAGTTGGCCCCAAGACAGGCAAATGGACTGCCGCCGTGTATGTTGACAACCTGCAGAACAACAAAGGCACGACCTATTCCTTTACCGGAAGTGATAACAACCGTGCCCAGTACATCCAGACACCGCGCTGGGTCGGCTGTGAACTGCATTACAACTTCTGAAATACCTGTCGGTTATCGGGGAAGTATCCATATATCCTGAATTGCCTGTATATTCTGGAGACGGGACTTCCCCCCGTTTCCAGGCTGGCATGACTGCCTGTAATCGTCAGGTGCCAGCAGGATGTCGATTTCCATTCCGGCGCAAACCCGTCCGATACGCCGCCCACAATAGGCGCCCAGCATTTTGAACAGCAGAATGTTTCGACTGGCGTTTACGTCAACACTGATACGACTATCGTCAAGATAGCTCGTTTTCATCGCATCAGGCTGCTTCTCCCATGATGGACGCGCCTATCGTGGCGGCACGGTGGATGAGGACAGCCGTGCGCAATACATCCAGACGCCACGCCAGGTCGGGTATGAACTGCATTACAAGTTTGGAAAGTAATTCCATTCGAAAGATGCAGAACAGCACATTAATAAATGTTTTTTGGGTGTCGCCTTTTTTAAAAAGGCGACGTTCCCTGAAGCTTTTTGAAAAAAGCTTCGCCAAAAACTTCTTTCTGATTCCACAATTTACGCGGATGCCCGCCCGGCAATAGCCATAAGGGTGCGCCCCAGTTCGGTCTTTATCATGCGCTGGGCCAAGGCACGTAGTTGGGTTCCGTCAATATACCCCATGCGGAAGGCCGCCTCCTCGGGGGAGCCAACCAGCATCCCCTGCCGCGACTGCACCGTCTGCACGAACGAGGACGCCAGCATCAGGCTGTCGGGCAGCCCGGCATCCAGCCATGCGCACCCACGCCCGAGGCGTTCGACATTCAGGCTGCCTTCCTCAAGGTAAATCCGGTTGAGATCGGTGATCTCCAGTTCCCCGCGCGGGGAAGGGTGCAGCCCGGCCGCCAGTTCTCCCACGCGCCCGTCATAGAAATAAAGCCCTGTCACCGCCCAGTTTGACGGTGCGTGTTCCGGCTTTTCCAAAATATCCAGCGCGTTGCCGTCCGCATCGAATGTCACCACGCCGTAGCGTTCGGGGTCACGCACCTGATAGGCGAAGATCGTAGCCCCATGTGTCCGCTGTGCCGCGGCCCGCAGCATGGCGGGCAGATGATCGGCAAAAAGCAGGTTATCGCCCAGTATCAGCGCGCATGGTGCATCCGCCAGCCAGTCACCCGCAATCCAGAAGGCCTGCGCGATCCCTTCGGGCGCGGGCTGGATACGATAGGTAAAGGACACGCCCAGTGATGACCCATCCCCCAGCAGGCGCTGGAACCGGGGCATGTCCTGCGGTGTTGCAATGATCATGATGTCGCGGATACCCGCCATCATCAGTGTCGAGATCGGGTAATAGATCATCGGTTTGTCATACACCGGCAACAGCTGTTTGCTGGCCGCCAGCGTCATGGGATACAGCCGTGTGCCAGATCCGCCCGCCAGCACGATCCCCTTCAGTCCCGGCGCGCCGGTCATGCCACCTGCCCCAGTCGTTGCCCGCCATAGCGCCGTTCCCGTATGGCCTGCCACCATCTGGCATGGTCAAGGTACCAGCGAACGGTCATGTCCATGCCGGTTTCAAAATCATGTCGTGCCTTCCACCCCAATGCCTGTTCGGCATGGGAAGGGTCGATTTCATAACGGAAATCATGGCCCGGCCTGTCAGGCACGTGCCGGATCAGCCGTGCATGTGGCCCTGCCGGATCGGGACGCAGCCGGTCAAGGATACGGCAGATGGCATGGACCACTTCAAGGTTGGTGCGTGGCTGTCGGGCGCCAATGGCGTATGTCTCGCCCGGCTGGCCCCGTTCCACCGCGCGGACCAGGGCCTCGGCATGGTCGCTGACAAACAGCCAGTCGCGGATGTTCTCGCCCGTACCATAGACCGGCAGCTCACGTCCCTCGATCGCATTGATGATCATGAGCGGCACCAGCTTTTCGGGGAAATGCCAGATTCCGTAATTGTTGGTCGTATTCGTAACGAAAGTCGGCAGGCCATAGGTATGCCACCATGCCCGTACCAGATGGTCGGATGCGGCCTTGCTGGCGGAATAGGGGCTGCGCGGGTCATAGGGCGTGACCTCGGTAAAGGGGGGATCATGCGGGCCAAGCGCGCCAAAGACCTCATCGGTCGAAATATGATGGAAGCGGAAGGCCGCGCGCCGCGTTGCGGGCAGGGCCTGCCAGTACGCGCGGGCGGCCTCCAGCATGGCAAACGTGCCGATCACGTTGGTCTGCACAAAGGCACCGGCATTGTCGATGGACCGGTCAACGTGGCTTTCTGCCGCCAGATGCATCACCGCATCGGGGCGGAAGGCCGCGAACACGACGCCCAGGGCCACGGTATCGCAGATATTGACCTGGCTGAACGTATAACGGTCACTGGCTGCCGCAACACCCACCGCATGCGGACTGGCCGCGTAGGTCAGGCAGTCAAGATTCAGGATCTCGTGGCGGGTCCGTGCGATCAGGTGGCGTATGACCGCCGACCCGATAAAACCACATCCGCCGGTTACCAGAATGCGCATGATAATCCGTTACGTCAAAAAGGGTACCAGACAGGAAAAATGTTAATATCCGGCCAACATTACCTGCCTGCCCGCCCCTTTTGCCGCCCCATCAGGATTCCGGTATGATGCGCGGAAAGGATATGCCGTGGATGAACTGCCGCTACGCTGCGCAGGCATGTCCAAATGCGATATACAGGCCAGGCCTGTATTTTTTCGACCAAGGTATGCCGCCTGCATGATGCTCCCCATACGCCTGATCTGGTTATGCACCCTGCCCCTGATCACCGTGTTCATGACAGATGCCGCCGTACAGGCCCATGCCGCCCCCCTGCCCGATGCCGCGATCATGCTGCAGCACGACATGCAGCAGGAACTGGGCGCGCAATCCGCCCTGACACGCCCGAAACAGACCGCACGTGCCATGGCACTGGCAGATGACATGCTGGACCATGCCAGCGCATGGCCACAGGATGAGCAGGTCATGCTGATCGTGGACCGCGCACCCATGGCCCAGTTGATGTGGATCGTTCTGGCCACACCCGCAACGCACCGGCTGACGCCACTGGGCATGGTACCTGTCAGCACGGGACTGCCGGGACGCAAGGAACATTTCCGTACACCTGCGGGCATATTCATCAATAACGGACAGATATACGGCTACCGCGCCCAGGGCACGAAAAACGAACATGGTATCCGTGGCAATGGCGAAAAAGGCATGCGGGTATGGGATTTCGGCTGGCAGACGACCGAGGACTGGCGACGCAAGGGCGCTGTGGCCGTGGTACGGCTGGAGATGCACGCAACCGACCCCACGTTCCTGGAATCCCGGCTTGGACGGGCGGATTCCGAAGGCTGCATCCGCATTCCCGCACGGGTCAACAGTTTCATTGACCGTCATGGTTTGCTGGACCGGCAGCTTGACCTGATCGTCCAGCAGGATGACCCGCAGAAAGCACGCGCCGTACGCGCGCTGCTGGGGGGCAACCACATTTCCACCGCGCTGGCAGGCGACAGGGTCATTGTCGTGGATTCATCCAACCCCGGGGTGCAGATGTCCGATCCGGCGATGGCGCAGAAAATGCAGGACAGCTTCGCGCAGTTCCTGGCCGCAACCGCCCCGCAGCCCGCAAGCCCGGCGCAGGCATCCAGCCCATCCGCACCAACCGCAATTGCCGCAGCAACACCCCCGGCGCAGCCCGTGCAGCTGCCTGCTCCTGCTCCTGCTCCTGCTCCTGCTCCTGCTCCTGCTCCTGCTCCTGCTCCTGCTCCTGCTCCTGCTCCTGCTCCTGCTCCTGCTCCTGCTCCTGCTCCTGCTCCTGAGGACTGGCCCAACTGATTATACT
>NZ_VWPI01000122.1 GCF_015155755.1 Komagataeibacter sp. FXV3
CTGCTCCTGCTCCTGCTCCTGCTCCTGCTCCTGCTCCTGCTCCTGCTCCTGCTCCTGCTCCTGCTCCTGCTCCTGCTCCTGCTCCTGCTCCTGCTCCTGAGGACTGGCCCAACTGATTATACTCATGCAAATAAAAATATTAGATTTTGCAATATTTTATTTATTTAAAAATATACCAGTAATATATTTTAAAAATTGATAAAACAAAATTTTTTACTACCGAATTTTCCAAAAATCGGCGTTCTTTGAAGCTTTTTGAAAAAAGCTTCACCAAAAACTTTCTTATGATTGCTGGATATTGCCTGATCTGACTTTTCAAACAGCCTTTGAATCCCATCCATATGCGGACAGGACAACCAGGCCCGATACGGACATAAAAAAAAGGGGGAAGCAAAAATGCTCCCCCCTTTAATAACCCCTTGGGTTCCGACGCCTTATGACCAGCGCCAGTTCTCGATTTCCGGCATGTCCTTGCCATACTGGGCCACGTAACGCGTGTGTTCGACCAGTTTGTCAGCAATGGCCTGATTGGCGTAAGCCGCCTTGTTCGCCAGTCCCGGCACACGCCGGATGACATTCTGCATCAGGTGGAAGCGGTCAAGGTGATTGCGCACCGTCATGTCGAACGGCGTGGTGGTGGATCCTTCCTCACGATAACCGTGCACATGGAAGTTGCGGCAGTTGGTCCGCTTGTAGATCAGCTTGTGAATCAGCGCGGGATAGCCATGGAATGCGAAGATCACCGGCTTGTCGGTGGTGAACAGGCTGTCGAATACATAGTCCTCCAGACCGTCCGGATGCTGCGACTTCGATTCCAGGGTCAGCAGGTCAACCACATTGATCACGCGGATCTTCAGGTCCGGCAGATGCTTGTTCAGCAACTGCACCGCCGCCAGCGTTTCCATGGTCGGCACGTCCCCGGCGCAGGCCATGACCACATCGGGTTCACCACCCTTGTCATTGCTGGCCCATTCCCAGATCCCGATGCCCTTGGCGCAATGCGCGATGGCGGAATCCATGTCCAGCCACTGCGGTTCGGGCTGCTTGCCCGCCACGATCACGTTCACACGGTCACGGCTTTCAAGGCAGGTCTTCGCCGTGCACAGCAGGGTATTGGCATCGGGCGGCAGGTACACCCGCACCGTCTTGGCCTTCTTGTTCAGCACATGGTCGATAAAGCCGGGATCCTGATGGCTGAACCCGTTATGGTCCTGACGCCATACATGCGATGTCAGCAGGTAGTTCAGCGATGCGATCGGCGCGCGCCACGATACCTCATCCGCCTGCTTGATCCATTTGGCATGCTGGTTGACCATCGAATCCACGATATGGATGAACGCCTCGTAGCACGACAGGAAACCATGGCGACCCGTCAGCAGGTAACCTTCCAGCCAGCCCTGACAGGTGTGTTCGCTCAGGATTTCCATCACATGGCCATCAACCGCCAGATGGTCATCGTAATCGAACGTCTCGGCATTCCATGCGCGGTTGGTCACATCCAGCACCGCATTCAGGCGGTTGGAATTGTTCTCGTCCGGCGCCAGCACGCGGAAATTGCGTGACGACAGGTTTTCCTTCATCACGTCGCGCAGCCACGATCCCAGCACGCGCGTGGCCTCACCCAGTTCATGCCCCGGGGACGAGACGGGCACGGCATATTCCGTCACATCCGGCAGGCGCAGGTCACGGCGCAGCAGGCCGCCATTGGCGTGCGGGTTTGCGCTCATACGGCGGTCGCCCTTTGGCGCCAGCGCCGCGATTTCCGGCATCAGGGTGCCGTTTTCGTCAAACAGTTCCTCAGGCTTGTAGCTGTGCAGCCACGTATCCAGCAGCTTCAGGTGCTCGGGCTTGGTCAGGTCGGTAATGGGCACCTGATGGGCGCGCCAGTAGCCTTCCGTGCGCAGGCCATCAACCGTCTTGGGACAGGTCCAGCCCTTGGGCGTGCGCATGATGATCATCGGCCACATGGGGCGCGTGGTGTCATTGTGTTCGCGCGCGGCCTGCTGGATCTTCGATATCGCGGCAAAGGCCGTATCCATCGCCACGGCCATTTTCTGGTGCATGGTGTCCGGGTCATCCCCTTCCACCACGATGGGATCGTAGCCGTAACCACGGAACAGGCTCAGCAGTTCCTCAGGCGAAATACGGGCGAGGACGGTCGGATTCGCGATCTTGTAGCCGTTCAGATGCAGGATCGGCAGGACCGCGCCATCGGTTTTCGGATCCAGAAACTTGTTGCTGTGCCACGATGTCGCCAGCGGGCCGGTTTCAGACTCGCCATCGCCCACCACGCAGGCCACGATCAGGTCAGGGTTGTCGAACACCGCGCCATAGGAATGCGACAGTGAATAGCCCAGTTCACCACCTTCGTTGATGGAACCCGGCGTGGTCGGCGCTGCATGGCTGGGAATGCCGCCGGGAAAGGAGAACTGCTTGACCAGCCTGGCCAGCCCGTCCGCATCCTGCGTCACGGCGGGGAAATATTCGCTGTACGTGCCTTCCAGATAGGTGCTGGCGACAACACCCGGCGCCCCGTGGCCCGGCCCCGCGACGAACAGGATGCTGCGGTCCTGTTCACGAATGATGCGGTTGAGGTGCAGGTACAGGAAGTTCAGCCCCGGCGTGGTGCCCCAGTGGCCCAGCAGGCGCGGCTTGGTGTGTTCCAGCTTCAGCGGTTCACGCAGCAACGGATTGGCCAGCAGATAGATCTGGGCAATCGACAGGTAGTTTGCTGCATGCCACCACTTGTTGAACAGCGCGACATCCGCTGCGGACAGCGGTGTTGCGGATGCAGTTTCACTCATTTCCGTTCCTTCCGAGACATTCTATCCCTGTCCGGCCTGCATTCAGGACAGACACATCAGCACATGCCGACGGATTGTTGTTTCCTCATCGGTGGGGATGACCCGCACTTCCACGGCACTATCCGGCATGCTTATGATTTCGCGATGCGCGGCATTCGCCTGCGCATCAAGACGGACACCCGCCCATTCCAGCCGCTTGCAGATCGCAGCGCGGATCAGGGCGTCATGTTCGCCGATCCCTGCGGTGAACACCAGCCCGTCCAGCCCCTGCAGGGCCGCCATCATGGCCCCCGCCTGCTGGGCGAAACGGTAGACGAACAGGTCAAGCGCCTGCATCACCTCCGGGCTTATCCCGGCGCGGGCATGCAGGTCGCGCATGTCGGCCGAAACCCCCGATACCCCAAGCAGGCCGGAACGGTGGTAGAGGATATTTTCGATCTCCGCCGCGCCCAGCCCTTCTTCCTTGAGCATGTACAGGATCACGCCGGGGTCCAGATGCCCGCACCGTGTTCCCATCACCAGGCCATCCAGCACCGAAAACCCCATGGTGGTGTCAATGCTGCGGCCAGCCTGCAGGGCGCACAGGCTGCCCCCGCTGCCGATATGCGCAACAATGGTGCGCCCCTGCCCCAGATGCGGCGCGCGCGCGCGCAGGACGGAGGCAATGTATTCATACGACAGCCCATGGAACCCGTACCGGCGTACGCCACGGGCGGCATAATCACGCGGCAGGGCCTGCGCCTGCGCAACCGGCGGCATGGTATGGTGAAAGCCGGTATCGAAACATGCGACCTGCGGCAGGTCGGGATGCTGGGCCAGCAATGCGCGGATGGGGGCAAGGCTGCCGGGCTGGTGCAGGGGGGCAAAGGG
>NZ_VWPI01000123.1 GCF_015155755.1 Komagataeibacter sp. FXV3
GGTCAGGGCCGCAAGGCGGGCCAGTATGTCAGGCGTCACCCGCACGGGGGCGATGAATTCCGGGCCACCATGCACCACACGGTGGCCAACCGCCATGAGATCAACGTCGCCCAGCTGTTTGCCAACCCATTCCATAAGGGTCGCCATGGGGCCGTGATGCGCCGTATCCCCGGCCCCCTCGGCCACGGGAGCCCATTTTTCATCAACCAGCACCCGCCCCGACGCATCCTGGGCGACGAAATGGGGATGGATGCCGATTCCCTCCAGTTCCCCCGACGCAATGCGGTGGCTGGGGGACGCGGCGGTTTCCCCCGGTTCAATGGCAAACAGGGCGAACTTCAGGCTGGATGATCCTGCGTTCAGTGCCAGCACAGCGCGTGTCATGCCTGTTTCCCCCTGTTTTTTTACAACCGGTCGTATGTCACGCTGATCTGCAGTGCCTGACATTGATGCGAATCAATTGGTTGCATCACAGATAACAGTCAGGGAAGCACAATCACAGATAACGACCTGCATGCCATGTCCCCGCCAGACAGGATCCTATCGCGGCACCGCCCTAAAAGTTCATTTTAAATCAATCAGTTATGATCAATATTTTGCGCCCAGCACCAGACACGCGCTGCCTATTGTCACGTCAGCGCATATCACATCCGCGTATGGGATGGGTGCCACCGGCAGATAAGCGCGTGGCCCCATCAGGAAAAACGCCGTTCCAGCGCGGCCTTTGCCGCCATGCGCGCCTGCCCCGCATCACGCCCCACCCGGATCAGCGCCGGAATCTGGAACGGGTTGCACAGGATGCTGCGCGCCAGCGCGCCCACCGCCAGACTGCCATCGGGCCGCAGCGCCACGACCGCGGCAGGCGGCAGGGTCCGGTCCGCCGGATCGCACACCACGCGCATGACCGCAAAGGGCACCTGCCGGGCCGCGGCCATTTCCGCCACCACGCCACTTTCCATATCCAGCGCCACGCAGCCGGTCTGCCGGAACAGCGCCATCTTGCGTGCAGCCGCGGTGACGATCACGTCACTATGCAGCAGGTCGCCATCAATGACATCCGCCCGGTCCGCCCCCAGCCAGTCCAGCAGGGCAGAGGCTGCGGCCAGACGTTCCCCATTGACCACGACATGACGCGGCATGACGACCGCCCCAGGCTGCAGCGCCGGGTCCAGCCCCGCCGCCAGCCCGAACGACAGCAGCGCGTCCACCCCGCCTTCCAGCAGGTCAAGCACCGCCTGACGCGCACCGGACAGGGTCGCCCCACTCAGCCCGAAACGGGCCGTCGGCAGGAAGGGACGGATCAGGGCGGCTTCCGCCTCCATCCCCACCACAATACCCAGTCGGGAAAATGGGGCGGCAGATACACTGTTGGACATTGCAGGCATTTCCCCCGTTATCAGAAGCCGTAGCCAACGCGGCCGATATTGCCGATCTGCATGTTCCGGTACCGTGACAGGGCCAGCAGCGGGAAGAACTGACGGTAGCCATGGTACCGCAGGTAAAACACCCTGGGGAAACCTACGGCGTTATACGGTTCTTCCTTCCATTCGCCATTTTTTCCCTGCGTGCGGCCCAGCCAGGCAATGCCACGCGCCACGGCGGGATCATCACGCAGGCCAGCCGCCATCAGGCCCAGAACGGCCCATGCGGTCTGGGATGGCAGGCTCTGTTTATAATCGCCATGCACCCCGCCTTCATAACTGTCGCAGCCCTCGCCCCAGCCGCCATCGGCGCGCTGGTGGCGGCGCAGCCAGTCAACCGCGCGGATGATCATGGGATCGTCATGCGGCATCCCGGCGGCATTGAGCGCACACAGCACGGACCACGTACCATAGATGTAGTTGGTGCCCCAGCGCCCGAACCACGATCCGTCCTTTTCCTGCTCCCGGCGCAGACAGGCGATACCGCGTTCGATCGCGGCATGGTCCTGGACCTGGCGCAACTGCGCCAGAAAGGAAATGCAGCGCGCCGTCACATCCGCCGTGGGCGGGTCGAGCAGCGCGCCATGGTCGGCAAAGGGAATGTGGTTGAGCACGTCGCGGCTGTTATCAACATCGAACGCACCCCAGCCGCCATTGCTGCTCTGCATGCCGATGACCCATTCCCGCGCACGGGCAATCGCATCCGCATTGGCAGGGTCACCATCGCGGTGCAGCAGCATGCCGACAACGGCAGTGTCATCCACATCGGGGTAATAGTCGTTGGCGTACTGGAATGCCCACCCGCCGGGCCGGACATCGGGACGGTTGAGCGCCCAGTCACCCCTGACGTTCAGGATCTGGCGTTCACGCAGCCATTTGCCCGCGGTTGCCAGCTTCTGCTTCGTTTCCTCCGGTGCAATGCCGCCGGGGCCGGATGCGGCCTCGATCATGGCATGACCGGCAAGGCCGGTATCCCAGACGGGGGAGACGCAGGGCTGGCAGTAGGTTTCCCTGCCCTGATTGACCAGCAGGCGCCTTACGGCCTCCCACGCGGTCTGCGCACGCGGGTCTTCGTCCGATATCCCCAGCGCGCGGAACATCATGACCGTATTGGCCATGGCGGGATAGATGGCCCCAAGACCGTCCAGCCCGTTCAGGCGGGGTTCAATGAAATCGACCGCCGCCTTTATGGCCCGACGGCGGGTCTTTTCAGGGATCAGGCGTTCAGCAGGCCGCAGCACCGCATCCGCATACCGGAACACATGTCCCCAGACGGAGCGGTATGGCCCACGAATCCAGTCCCGTACCTTTTTGGGCGATGTCACGAACAGTTCGTGCACATGCACCCGGCGCGGATTGACAGCGGTGGGACGAAGGGCCGCCAGCACCAGCAGGGGCGCGATGACCGTGCGCGACCAGTACGACATGTTCCACATCGAAAACAGCGCCCGGCGTGGCAGCAGCATGATCTCGACCGGCATGACGGGGGCGGCTTCCCACGGCACATCGCCAAACAGGGCAAGCTGGATGCGGGTGAACACATTGGTCCGTTCCGCCCCGCCATGGTCAAGGATGGCCTGCCGTGCGCGCACCATGTGCGGCGCATGCACGCTGTCGCCAATCGCCTTGAGGGCAAAATACGCCTTGACCGAAGCCGACAGGTCGAACTTACCGTCCTGATACAGCGGCCAGCCGCCATGGTCCCCCTGGATACGGCGCAGGTATATGCCGATCCGCTGTTCCAGGTCCGGGTCGATGCGGTTCAGATAATGTTCCAGCAGCACGTATTCCGCCGGAATGGTGGCATCGGCTTCAAGATCAAAGACCCAGTGCCCGTCATCCGCCTGCCGCCTGCCCAGCGCCGCATGCGCACGGGTCACGGCCTGATCCAGTTCGGCCTGATCCAGCGGCGCGTCTGGCGCCACCCTGGGCGTGGCCGCCCTGCGGGTGGATGTGGTCGTCCTGCGGGGACGGGTAACGGTCGGGGTCTCGGTTGTCTTTGCCATTATTCCATGTTCCCCGTGTCATCACGGGGGCCTGTTGCAGATCCGTACATCATCATTTCGGTCGGCCGGGCGCACCCCGACGGGCCTGGACAGCCTGTGCCGCGGCATGGCCTGACCTGATCGCGCCCTCGATTGTGGCGGGCAATCCCGTTGCCGTCCAGTCACCGGCCAGCAGCAGGTTGGGCGCCATGGTCCGCATGCCGGGCCGCAGGCGGTCCTGCGGCACGGTTGCGGCAAAGGTCGCGCGTTTTTCACGCACGATACGCAGCGGCGGCATGGCCACCGGCAGGGGTACTGTCGCTGCCGGGTCGATCGCGGCGCGGACTTCGTTCCAGATGATGGCCGCCAGTTCATCCAGATCGCGCGTAGCGTAGCGGTTGGCGGCGCTGACCGTGACCGACAGGATCCTGTCCTTGACGAACACCCATTCGCTGATGCCGCCCACAACCCCGATGAAGCGGGCCTGCGCCAGTCCACCGGTCAGCACAGGGGCATGCGGCAGCAGGAAATGCGCGTTCAGGATCGACTCGAACTGGTCCGGGGCGCTGAACCCCGGCAGGTCGGCCGCAAGCAGGCTGGTCGCCACGGGGGCAGGCACCGCCATGATGACCGTATCTTCCGGCCCCAGCGCAATCCGCTCATTCCCAAGATGCAGGGCCGTGACGCTGCCATCGGCCATCTCGACCGCGCTGACGCGGCTGCCGGTCCGCACTTCGGCCTTCAATACCGACAGGTGGTCAAGGGCCGGGTCCACGAAGCTTTCGGACAGGCCTTCTGCCGGAAAGCGCGGCAGGCAGTTGCGTCCGCCGCGCGCAAGGCTTTCCTTCACCACCGCACCCAGCAGGGCGGCGCTGCCGGTGTCGGGCATGGTATTGAGGACGGATATGGCAAAGGGTTCAAGCAGGCGGCGCGCAAGGCTGCCGGGCTGCAGGCAGTCGGACACCACCATGTCCGGCGTTGCCTCCATCAGCGCCAGCAGGCCGCGCAGTTCGGCCAGACGCATGCCCGGCACGCGCCTGCGCTTCGACAGCACCCAAAGCGGCACCCGCCCACGTGACAGGTCCAGCGTCCAGCGCAGCCGGTCGGCAAGGTCCACGAACGGGAAAACCGGTCGCTTCGGCCCCACCAGCGTATCCTGCGCCCCGATCAGGCCAAGATAGCGGTATACCGCCGGGTTGCCCGACAGCAGCAGATGGTTGCCATTGTCGATCCGGCAGCCCAGCTGCCGGTCGAGATAGGACCGTGCCCGGCCGCCACAGGCGGGACCGGCCTCGTATACGCTGACACGCTCGCTGCCGCCCGCCAGTTCAACCGCCGCCGACAGACCGGCCAGCCCGCCACCAACAATATGGACATGTCCCGACATGGATCAGGCCACCAGTGCGCGCAGCGCGACCAGCACCTTGCGCGGGCGGGAAAGGGAAACGCGCTTTTCGGGCGTGCCCCATCCCTGCCGTTCCTGCGCGGCCAGGATGGCGGCGTAGGTCGCGCCCATGACACGCGCGGGCCGCATGGCCGTACGGTCGCACAGCCGCATGGCACGCGAAGCCGCCCGGAAATGGTCATGCGCCCGACCGGCAAGGATACGCCCCACCTGTTCCAGCCGGGGGGCGCGCACCACGGCGTCGGGTTCGGGCACGATGCCAAAGCGTTCCAGCAGTTCGCGCGGCAGGTACAGCCGGCCCAGCCGTGCATCCTCCGCCACGTCACGCAGGATGTTGGTGATCTGCAGCGCACGCCCCAGATGGTAGGCAACCTGATCCGCATGGACTGAGGAATCGCCAAATACCCGTACCGACAGCCGCCCCACGGCAGACGCCACGCGGTCACAGTACAGGTCGAATGTCGCCTCATCCGGTGCGACGATGGGACCACGGGCATCCATTTCCATCCCGTCGATCACGTCATTGAAGTCCTGCTGGCGCAGGTCGAAACGGCGGATGGTCGCCAGCAGCACGCGGTCGATGCCATCACGCGCCTCGCCCGCATACAGCCGGGTAATGCGCGCGCGCCATTCTTCCAGCCTGCGGCACTTGTCGTCCTGCTCGCCTTCATCATCGGCCACGTCATCGACAAGGCGGCAGAAGGCATAGACCGCATACATGCCATACCGCCGGTCGGGCGGCAGGATACGCATTCCCTTGCCAAAGGATGTGCCAGACCGCACCACGATCTGCTCCACCTCGGCCAGATCGGCGGGATCGCAGCCCAGTACCGGGGCCTCATCATGCCGCGCGCGCAAAAAACCCATTCCCGCGTGTTCCGTTCACTTTACGAATTTCAGTTCCGCCTGTTCTTAGCGGCAATCACGACCAAGGACAAAATCCCGTCCCCTCAGACCAGCGTGCGCACGGCCCCCGCCACCGCGCGCACCACATCCATGCGCGACAGCTTGACCCGGCTTGCGATGGGGTCTTCCACCCGCAGACGCTGCGCCAGACGCTTTGACAGGCCCACGATCACCGCCGCCTCCATGCGCATGCGCCGGTCACGGATCAGGCCGGGCAGCAGCGATGCATGACGGTTCAGTTCATCCAGCCGGTCCAGCAGCGCATTGAACACCCGGCGCATGCCCGGCAACGCATAGCCGTGGCGCAGGTCATCCACCGTGACCCCTTCGCGCGCCAGCCACGGGCGCGGCAGGTAGCAGCGATCAAGATCACGCAGGTCATCGGCACAGTCCTGCAGGTGGTTGATGATCTGCAGCGCGGTGCACAGCGCGTCGGACGCAGCAAACGTGCCAGCACTCTCCCCATGCAGTTCCAGCAGGAAACGGCCGACGGGATTGGCGGAATAACGACAGTATTCCTCCAGCTCCTCCCACGTATCGTAACGGTTCTTCACCGCATCCTGCCGGAAGGCCACGATCAGGTCGGTGGCGGTATCGGTGGAAACCCCGGTCTGCGCCAGCGTGCGGCCCACGCGCACCGCCGTCTGTGCGTCCGGCCGCTGCGGTGCGGTGCGTTTGCCCAGCACCACGTCCTCCATGGCGTTGAGGCGGGTGATCTTGGCATCCGCATCCAGCCGGTCGGTATCGACGATATCATCAATCACGCGGGCAAAATCATAATAGGCATGGACATGCGGACGCAGCCTGCGGCTGATCAGCAGGGAGCCTACGGGAAAATTCTCGTCCCCGGCATCCTTGCCCGACGAGACATCCTCGCTGCCCCACACGTTCCGCTCATCAGTGTTCACCCTACATCATCCCCCATGCTGCGGTTCATTACGGCTGCGGTGCCCTCACCGCGCATATGTGTCGAAATCGCACCATCCGGTTCGGTATAGGCGCGGTTTTTCCATACCGTGCCCCGCCCCCGATGGTGGTCCAGCGCCGAACCCACCGTCGCCAGCGTATAGAACCCGGCAATGACCGGCAGCAACAGCGCCCATGACGGCGACTGGTTGAAACGCCGCAGGGTGGGGGTGTACGACGCCATGGACATGACCCATGCCCCCGCCCCCAGCAGGCACGGCAGGCCATGGCTGAACAGCGCAAGCTGCAGCGGCACGATCCACACCAGCACCATGCCGATCACGGTCCCCACCAGCATGAGCGGCGAATACCCAAGCTGCACATAGGCCGTGCGCGCCACCATGCGCCAGATATCCGACGGATGGGGATAGGGCCTGATGGAACGGGCCAGGCAGCTATGTCCCAGATAGATCCGGCCGCCACTGTGCTTGACATGGGCGGCCAGCGTGCAGTCATCGATCAGCGCGCCGCGCAGGCTTTCGATCCCGCCAATGCGGGCAAGCGCGCTCCAGCGCACCAGCACCGTGCCGCCTGCCGCCCCCGCAACCCTGCTGCGCGGATTGTTCACGCTGGCGAAGGGATAGAGCAGCGCGAAAAAGAACACGAACGCCGGGACCAGCATGCGCTCGGCTGGGCTTGCGCAGTTCAGTTCCACCATTTCCGAAACCTGGTCCAGCTTCCCCGCCTGCGCCTTGGCCACCAGTGTCGAGACATGGCGCGGGTCATGGGTGATGTCCGCATCGGTCAGCAGCACGAAACCACTGGAATCGGGCACCATCTCGCGCGCCCGGGCAACACCCTGCGCCACGGCCCACAGCTTGCCGCTCCAGCCGGCCGGCCGCGCCTTTCCGCTGACCACTGTCAGCCGGCGCCGGGGGTCGGGCACGGATCGCGCCAGCCGCCCCGTACCATCGGTGCTGTTGTCGTCAACCAGAATGACGTGCAGCAGGCCGGGATAATCCTGCGCCAGCAGCGACGCGATGCACTGTTTGACCGACGGGGCCTCGTCCCGCGCGGGCACCACGATGCAGACTTCGGGGCAGTCCGCGCGTTCAAGCTGCGCGCCCCGCACGGGGGAGAGGACCGGCCCGGCCTGCCAGAACCAGCCATGACAGAAAATCAGCCCGATCCAGATAACGAACACCAGAATGGATAGGGGAAGCAGTAACATGACAGGGTCCTCAATCCAGCATTCCATGCTGTCGGAACCAGTCAATCGCGTCCTTCACCGCCTCACGCGCGGGACGGGGGGCATAGCCCAGTTCCCGGATCGCCTTGTCAGAGGAAAAGAACATCTTCTTGTGTGACATGGCCAGCATTTCGGTCGTGACCCTTGGCGCGATGCCAAAGGCGCGCGACAGCCATTCGCTGGCCACGGCCACGGGCCAGATCACGGCCTGCGGCAGGCTTATGCGCGGCGGGGCCACGCCCGCGATTTCCGCCGTCATGGCGAACAGGTCGCGCAGCAGGTAATTCTGGCCGCCAAGGATGTATTTTTCCCCGATCCGCCCCCGTTCCAGCGCCAGCGCGTGCCCTTCGGCCACGTCATCCACATGCACGATGTTCACGCCGGTATCGACATAGGCCGGCATGCGGCCCGCCGCGCAGTCCAGGATCATCTGCCCCGTGGGCGTGGGCTTGATGTCACGGGGGCCCACGGGAGTGGACGGGTTCACGATCACGGCAGGCAGCGCGCGTTCATGCACCAGGCGCAGGACTTCCTGCTCGGCGCGGTATTTGGACCGCTTGTAGATGCCGATCACGCCATGTTCATGGACCGGCGTTTCCTCATCGGAAATCGTGCCATCCCCGATCAGGCCAAGGGCGGCGACGGACGAACAGTACACGATCCGCTCCACCCCGGCCTTCTGTGCGGCCAGCATCAGCGCGCGCGTGCCTTCGACGTTGGCGATCATCATCGGCACCGGGTCAGGCACCCACAGCCGGTAATCCGCCGCCACGTGGAACACGTAGCGGCAGCCCTTTACCGCTGCGTCAAAGCTGTCGGGGGTGGACAGGTCCCCTTCCACCAGTTCGGCGGGAAGGTCACGCAGGTTGGTCAGGTCGCTTCCCTTGCGCACCATGAGCCGGAGTGTATGGCCACGCTCCACCAGATTACGGGCAACGGCGGAGCCGACAAAACCGGTCGCACCGGTTACAAGGGTTGGGGCAGTCATGGTCTGAACGATCGCTCCGTCAGGGGACAGAAATCACGATTGCGATTACGGACTCGCAACCAGGGGGCGTTCCATTTATCCCGACACCTCCCGGTGGCGCCAGACCCTGCTGTAGTGTAAGTCAGGCACAACCGGCCAGTGCGGCACGAATTTTACCCGGTGTTCCCACGCCAACAGACCAAGACGGATCTTTTTTGAGAAAGCTCACCATCCTGCTGGCCATCCTTGGCCTGGCCCTGCTTACAGGCTGCACCGCGTGGCTTGGCGCGGGTTCGGTCATGAAGGCCATCGTCTCCATCGGGTTCACCGGCTTCATGGCGACCGTCATGGCCCAGCTTGCAGTCGATGCAATACTGGGTCTTGCGTGGCACGCAGCTTGCCGGGATATTCCGTTCGTGCAGCTGCTGGTTTCGCGCATGATTCGTGACGCCGCCGCGTCCTGCCTGCCGTTTTCACAGCTGGGCGGCATGGTGCTGGGGATCAGGGCCACGTGTTCGAGCGACCTGTTCGCCGGGGCGAAGGGCCGCCATGTGGATGGGAGCGAGGCCGCCTGCGCCAACCTGGTGGACATCACCACCGAAGTCATGGGCCAGATCCTGTTCATCCTGACCGCCGTGGCGTGCCTGGTGGCCCACCAGCAGTCCAGCCCCTTTGCCCGTCCGGTCATGATCGGCCTCGTGCTGCTGAGCATGGGCATCGCGGGCTTCATCTATACCCAGCGCCGCGGGGGTGACCTGCTCAAGCGCGCGGGCAAGATGCTGGGCAACAACATGGCTGCCCAGTGGCAGGACGCGATGCTGAGCAGTGCGGACAGCATACAGGAACGCTTTGACGCCATCTGGTCCCATCCCAGCCGCATCGTGCAGGGCGCGCTGCTGCATTACGTGGGCTGGCTGGGCAGTGCGGCGACGATCTGGGTGGCCTATTACTTCCTTGGCGCGCATCTCGGCTTCGGTGGCGCCATCGCGATCGAAGGCGTGGCCTGCGGCATCATGTCCGTCTCGTTCCTGGTGCCGGCGGGACTGGGTGTGCAGGAAGCCGCTTACATGGCCCTTGGTTCCGCCTTTGGCATCGCGCCTTCCGTCTCGCTGGGGCTGTCGCTGCTGCGGCGCGGGCGTGAACTGGTGATCGGGATTCCCATGCTGCTGCTGTGGCAGGCGATGGAAATGCGTGCCCTGCGCCGCCGCTCCACACAGGGGGAAACCGCACCGGCCGCCGCCCCCGTCTCCATTCACGATTCCACCCCACCCACGGACATCACGCGGGATTGATCCCGCATGCGTCCCGTGCCCCTTCAGACAGACAGACATTTCCCATCATGACGGACCAAACCGTACCCCTGTTCGATACGCTGGTCATCATCGGCCCCGGCCTGATCGGATCATCCATCCTGCGCCGGGGGATGGAGGACCGACGCATCGCGCGCCGGCTGGTGGCCTGTGACATAAGCCCTGAAGTCCGCGCCCGCGTGGCCGAGTTGGGCATTGCCGATGTCGTGGAATCCGATCCGGCCACGGCCGCGCGGGATGCGGACTGTGTCATCATATGCGTGCCCGTGGGCGCGATCGCCATGGTGGCGGCCCAGGTCATGCCCGTCATGAAAAAGGGGGCGATCCTGAGCGAAGTGGGATCGGTCAAGGTCACGGTGATGGAGGCGATGCAGCCGCTGCTGACCCGGTATCCCGATATTGCCTTCGTGCCCGCGCACCCCATGGCGGGCACCGAATTTTCAGGCCCCGATGCGGGCTTCGCCACCCTGTTCGAGGACCGTTGGTGCCTGCTGACCCCGCCCACGCACACACCGGAAGCCGCCATTGCCCGCATCACGGCATTATGGGAAATGATGGGCGCGCGCGTGCGCAGCATGACCGTTGACCATCATGACCGTGTCTGCGCCATTGTCAGCCACCTGCCCCACCTGCTGGCCTTCACCATATGCGGCACGGCGGATGACCTGGCGGATGAAACACGGTCGGAAGTGCTGGATTTCGCGGCGTCGGGCTTTCGCGACTTCACGCGCATCGCGGCGTCCGATCCGACCATGTGGCGCGACATCTTCCTGAACAATCGCGAGGCGCTGCTGGACATGCTCGACCGCTTCATCGCGGATGCGCAAGCCATGGGCGATGCCATCCGCACGGGGAATGAGGACGTGATCGTCAGCCGTATCCAGCGCAGCCGCGCCATCCGGCGCAGCCTGATCGAAAACCGGCAGGCCTGAATAAACGATTATTTTAAAGAACTGATTTATAAAAATAGAAGTTTTTGATGAAGCTTTTTTCAAAAAGCTTCAGGAAACGCCGCCTTTTTGAAAAAGGCGGCATCCAAAGACTTCTGATAATGCCTGATCAGGTAACCATGGCGATCCGCAGCGTGTTGGTGCTGCCCGCCACCCCGAACGGCAGGCCCGCGACGATCACCACCGCATCTGTCTCT
>NZ_VWPI01000124.1 GCF_015155755.1 Komagataeibacter sp. FXV3
ATCACCACCGCATCCCCCACCGCGCCATAGCCATCACCCTTTGTCACTGACAGCGCCTGGTCCACCACGCTTTCGATATTATGGACCGGCGTTTCCTGTCCCACGGATACCGCCTGCACGCCCCATGCAACCGCCAGCCTGCGGGCAATGTCATCGGTCGGGGTCAGGCCAAGGATGGTGCAGGTGGGCCGTTCACGCGCAATACGCAGCGCGGTGCGACCCGACAGGGTAAAGGCCACCACGGCTGCGGCATCAAGGGTGGATGAAATCTGGCGCGCGGCGGCGGCAATGGCGCCGGGCACGTCATGTTCCGGATCAGGGCTGGATGTTTCCATCTGGCGACGCCAGACCTCGTCCTCCTCCACCCGGCGCACGATCCGGTCCATGATGGCGACCGCTTCACGCGGGTATGACCCTACCGCCGTTTCAGCCGACAGCATGACGGCGTCCGCCCCGTCAAACACCGCCGTCGCCACGTCCGATGCCTCCGCCCGGGTGGGCGTCGGGGCATGGACCATGCTTTCCAGCATCTGGGTCGCCACCACGACCGGGCGACCAAGCTGCCGGGCAATGCGGATGATGCGTTTCTGCGCCAGCGGCACGCGTTCGGGCGGCAGTTCGACCCCCAGGTCGCCACGCGCCACCATCACCGCGTCCGACAGGGCGACGATTTCATGCAGGTTGTCCATCGCCTGCGGCTTTTCCAGCTTGGTCATGATCCATGCCCGGCCCGCCGCCAGTTTCCGGGCCTCACGCACGTCCTCGGGACGCTGCACGAAGGACAGGCCGACATATTCGATGCCAAGGTCCAGCGCGAAGGCCATGTCAGCCCGGTCCTTGTCTGTCAGCGCGGGGATGGGCAGGACCACATCGGGCACATTGACCCCCTTGTGATCCGACAGCGGACCACCAAGCACCACCTCGGTAAGAAGGAAGTCATCGCCCCGGTCAAATATCCGCAGCGCCAGCCTGCCATCATCCAGCAGCAGCGTGCTGCCCACGGCGGCGGCGGTGATGATTTCGGGATGCGGCAGGCAGACCCGTGTCTCGTTCCCCGGCGTGGGATCAAGATCCAGCCGGAAGCGTGCGCCCGCGCTCAACTGCACCTTTCCATTGGAAAAATTGCCCACGCGCAGTTTTGGCCCCTGCACATCGGCCAGAATGCCAATCGGGCGCCCCAGTTCGGCCTCCACATTGCGGATCACGGCATGACGGGCGGCGTGGTCGGCATGGGTGCCATGGGAAAAATTCAGCCGGAACACATCAACCCCCGCCACCGCCAGCGCGCGAATGGTCGCGTGGTCCGTGGTGGCCGGCCCCAGTGTCGAGACAATCTTGGTCCGGCGCATGGCGCGATAGGGTTTATCCGGCATTTTCTTCTCCAGCCCGTTTACGATCAACCGTCAGGAAGGGGATATGACCTCCTGCGGCAACAGCCCCCACACGGCGCTGCGTTCCAGCCATCCGCTGTACTGCTTGACCGATACCTTGCACCATGACGTACCCGCCTGGCACTGCCGCAGCGTGCCTACCACGCCGGGACGCAGCACGGCCACGACGGGCGATGTCGTGCTGGCGTCCGAACGCAGCATGACAGCCCCCCTGATATCCGCCGCGTCAGCCGCGTCCGCCACATGACCGACAATACGGGTATCCGCCCGGCCGATCACGTCGGTTTCCTTGGCGGCAGGCTGTCCTGCCTGCTGGGCATCGCCCTGTGGGGGCAGTCCCGGAATGACAAACGTGCGCGTTCCCACCAGGGTTGCCTGATGGACCCAGCCCTTCTGGCCGTCCGAATCCTCCACCAGGCGCCAGACATCGAATTCGCGCTCGATCTTCACCGGCAGGCCGCGGCGGTGGTACACCCAGTCAATGGGATAGCGCTGGCCCGGCCCGGTGCGCAGGTTGACCTCATCCGCGCGGAAGGCGGCGAAGCGCGGCAGCGGCAGGCCGGTCACGCTGCCCTTCGTATTGTCCACCGGGGCAAGGGCCGCGGGCGCATCCGGCGGCGGGGCCGCATGCGCGGGCGGCGGCGGGGCGCTGCCGGCAACCGCGGCAGCCCCTGCTGTCCCGGCCGCAACCCCCGCCGCCGCACCGGCGGCAGCGGCTGCGTGATGATGGTGATGCGCCCCGGCCGCATGGGTTTTCTTTTCCTTGCCCGCATGGGCATGGGCGGACGTGGCCTCGGCGGTTTTGGCATGGTGGGCATGATGGTGCGTCGTGGCCTGTGCCACGGCACGGTCCATATGCCCACCACCCATGACCAGCACGGCCGCACAGGCTGCCAGATATCCCCGCCGCACGGGGGTGCGGGACGGCACGCGGGCCGGTCGCGCAAGGAATTCATGCCGCACGCACTGCGCCATCGTGTTCTCTTGTCCTTACAGGGTTATGATCTGCCGCCCCCGGGCGGCTTCAAGGAAAGTCGGGACACCCGCCACCTGCACGCAGGGCAGCAGACGGTCCGCAGGAAGATCGCACAGTTTCAGCGCCGCTTCACAGGCCATAAATGTCGCATCCAGTTCAATCGCCGCATCACGTAACGTATCCATGCCCGCGACCCCACGCGCGCGCACCAATGCGTCGTCACCCGCATCATGCAGCCCGCTCCAGTCACGCGCCAGCGCATGCACCCCACGTCCCGCCGCAAACACGATGACGGGCCGGCCAATGGCCAGCGCCCCCGCCGCCAGCACGAAGGCATAATGCGCACGGGCGTACGCCCCATCATATAACAGGATGGCCATGGCTCCGTCGTCCCCCATCATGATGCCGTTCCTTCGGGCACGCCACAGGCCATGGGGGCGGCGTCACGATGGGCGGACAGATCATGGATGGTGGGGTGTGCGCCACATAATGCGCAGTCGGGATCAGTCGGCAGGGTAATGGTGTGGAAGCGCATGGCCAGCGCGTCCCATACCAGCAGCCGCCCGGCAAGACTTTCACCGATACCGAGGATTTCCTTCAGCGCCTCGGTCGCCTGCAACGTGCCCATCACGCCCGTCACCGCGCCGAACACACCCGCTTCGGCGCAGGATGGCACCGTGCCCGCGGGTGGTGCTTCGGGATACAGGCAGCGATAGCACGGGCCACCGGGGCGGAAGGTGGACAACTGCCCCTCAAACCGCAGCACGGCGGCGGAAATCAGGGTCCGTCCCTCCAGCGCGCAGGCATCGGCCACCAGGTAGCGGGTGGCGAAATTGTCGCAGCCATCACAGACAAGGTCATAGTCACGCACCAGCGTGCGCGCGTTGGCGGCGGTCAGCCGGACGTTATGACAATCCACCCGTGTTCCCGGATTGATCGCATGCATGGCGTGGGCGGCCGACTCGACTTTCGGCTGACCGATCCGGTCGGTCACATGCGCGACCTGCCGCTGCAGGTTGGACAGTTCGACCACGTCATCATCAACCAGCCCGATGCGTCCCACCCCCGCTGCCGCAAGATACAGGGCAACGGGTGAACCGAGTCCGCCCGCGCCAACAATCAGAACACTGGCCTTTTTCAGGGCTTCCTGCCCCGTTCCGCCAACTTCGGGCAGCAGGATGTGGCGCGCGTAGCGCTGGATCTCGTCCTCTGAAAAATTCATCCCTGCCTCCTGCCCCGGCCTGTCACGCAACCATGGCCGATATACCGCGTCCGTTGCGTGATGCAGCCGGAAGCGACGGGCATACGATCACGATTACGTGATAATTTCTTCAGCCAATCATGAAACCAATGCATGCCGGATATGTTTCCAGTATAGTCTAGGAAAGCCGCGAAACCATATGGGGGGAGTATAAATCAATGTCTTATCTTTCCCGCATGGAAATTCCCGACAGCGTTGCCGCCCTGCGCCGCCAGCAGGCGCGATGGGTCTGCGTCGGCACGCTGGCGGCAGCGACCTCACTCTATGCGGCGTCGCCATTTTTCACGCTGTGGTCCATCACTTCGGCCATCCGCACGCATGACATGGGCAGCCTGAACACCTGTCTCAAATGGGAATCGGTGCGCAACGGGCTGAAGACACAGGCGGTCGATAGCCTGATTGGCCCCCCGCATGCGGACGACGAACTGCCGGAATTCGGCGCATCCTTCGCGTCCTCCGCCGTGTCGAACGCCATTGATGAGGAAGTGCGCCCTGACAAGCTGGGCATGCTGGTGGATCACCTGATGCCGCAGGAACAGCCCAGCACGCCACAGACACTGTTTGGCCTGATGCGGCATGTACATATGCATTTCACCCATCCGGGCGTGTTCGAGGCAAGCGTCATCATGCCCGGGCATGAAAATGAAACGCCACTGCGCCTGCAGATGCGCATCCATGCCTTCCAGTGGAAGATCCATCACATAGACCTGCCTGCCCCCCGGCACGCGCCACTGGTCGAAGCTTCGGCCGGGCCCGTGCCCCAGCCGGTCACACAGCCCTGATACGGCTGTAACGGGCGGGCGTTCCCGCCCGCCATGTGGCCAGAAACAGGATTACTTCGGCGCGGGCAGGTCTTCTTCCAGCACGGTCATGTGGACAGCATAGGACACTTCACCTTCGTCCTCGTCACGGTGGACGGTACCCACCACTTCACCATTGACCGCCAGTTCAACGGACAGACCGGCACGCGGCGGCGCATTGACCGTCAGCCCCGGTGAACCCAGCAGACGACGCAGGCAGACCTGAAGACGCGAAATTTCGGAAGAGGACATGGCAGCCATGAAACGTATGTTCTCCAAAATGGCAGGACCCGCCAGAAACAGGATCGGGGCCGGATATGGCCCGGTAGTCAACGCGCGTGGCAGGTCCGGTCAGGATCGCGCGGCTGCCCCGTGACATGTGCGGGCATCGCCGCAGGCTATAGGCATATGTGTCCGCCCCTGCAACCGCATGCCCATGATTTTCCCCGGCATCGCCGCGTCCCCGCCACGATTCCCCTGTTTCCTGACCATAGCGCAACACCAGTAAGAAGGGAGAACAAAGACCATGTGCCTACGATCTTTTCCCCGGCTGATGCTGCTTGTGGCCCTGCTTGCTCCCCCCATCGGGCTGACAGCGCTTGCAGCCAGCCTGCCGCAGTCCGGTCCCTCCGCAACCGAAACCGGCATGGACCTGAACGCGCGCACCCTGTCACGCCAGATCCATGAAGATGGCGCGGAAGCCACCGTCAGGACACTGGACACGCACCGGGCATGGCCCCGCCTGCGCCGGGCCGTGGCAGCGGGGTGGGATGGATGGATTGAACTTGTGCCCGACCTGATCGCCCATACGGATGACGCGACAGCGCGCCAGCTGCGCACGGCCCTGCGGCAGGCGCTGCCACGTAATCCGCATGCTGTCCTGTCGGTGCTGGACCCCGGCAACGGGCCACTGCTAGGCGCGGGAGCGCTGTGCACGCCCCATGGCATGCCCGCACGCTGGGCCCATGACAGCATGCGCGCCATCAGCGCCGAACATGACATTCACCTGACCCATCAGGTCAATGACTGCCTTGCGGCGCTGTCAGCCAGTACGACGGCTACTGGAAAGGCAAATAGCGGAACGTGACGTAAATGGTGTTGCCACCGGTGGTGGGGGATGCCCCGTCACCACCTTTATAGGCCAATTTGCGCAGATAGGTGTACTGCACACCGCTCATCACCGCGCCATACCCCCCCTGCAGCACATGCCACCAGCCGCCCACCGTCAGGTCGGCCAGGGTATGGGTCTGGGCGTCACAGCTGCCACCGCTGATCTGTTCCACGTTGCAGCTGCTCAGCGCGAGGTCATTCACCCCATAGCCATACTGGTAGCCATTCGCGTTATAGGTGCGCCGCCCGGCACTTTCCACGCCACCATACAGATAGACCAGCAGGTTGGGGGTCGGATGGCCGATCAGCCCCATGCTGCCGATGATTTCGGGAATTGGCGCGGGCGTGCCATTGGCCTTGAACGTGGCATCAGGCAGCATGCCGGGGCCATAGCGGCCGATCCCCTCGCCCGCCAGCACGTTACCGGTAAACTGCAGGTAGCGGGGAATGACATGCACCGTCACGTCACCACCAACGCCACCGGCGAAGGACACCCGTTCACGGATCGGGCCATTCGGGGCCTGCGCCATGGCCTTGAACCAGCGCGCAAGGCCATAGATTTCGTAATGGGCGGGCTTGGTGTCCAGCGCGCCTTTCAGCACGATATCAGGGGCGACATCCATACTGTATTTGGCATTGGGGTTGAGCATGCCGGAGCCTGCGTTGCTGTACAGCAGGGTCGTGCCGGATGATGCGATCGTATCATCGCTTGCCCCCGTCAGCATGGCGTGGCTGCCGCCATTGGCGGCATAGGCCACCTGCGGCGCTTCCAGCGACAGCCCCAGCCACCATTTGCGCCCGAAATCCTTGATGAAGCGGATCTGCGGCACGCGGGTGAACACGATGCCCGGTATCTGGTTGTTATCGACCACGGGCGGCAGCTGTTCATGACGCGACAGCAGGCCCTGCGTATAGCCGGTGGTCAGGCTCCATGCCTGCCCCGCCAGCACGTGGAAGCCCCATTTCGTGTTGCTGTAGGTCATGTACGCCTGACGGATTCGCGGCGTGTAGCTGTTGGTCTGGTAACTGTTGGCCGTGCCCGCGGCCCCACCGAAATCGGTTTCAATATAGCCTGACAGGGTCTCGTCCTTGGTGGGAGATCCCTGCAGCAGCACGCTCAGACGCGTCAGCTGCGCGGAGGGACGATATTCCCCCGTATGCGCATTGGGGCTGTTGGCATAGGGGAAGCTGCCCCAGCTTGTGGCGGGACCGCTGGTCAGGTTCTTGCTGCGGTAGATGTTCGAAAAGTCAATGAAGCCACCCAGACGCACCGACACCCCGCCAATGCGGAAAATGGGCGGCAGGCTGTCCACGCCCGTCTGGGTAATGGCCAGCGGGCTGGAGGAATCAAGGTCAAGCCTGGGCTGCGCGGGGACGATGGATTCCGTCATGGTGTTTTCAGCCGCAGCCTGCGCCTGCGCGTCATCCGACAGGGTCGGACCACCAATGGTCAGGCGCGACAGGTCGGGCATGGCCGTGATCTGTCCCATCGTGCTGCCGCCCGATGTCCCCCCGCCCGACGGGTGGCCGCCGGACCGCAGCGTGCGCCCGGCCAGGACATGCTGGCTGCCATGCGTCATGCCGTGACGGGATTCCAGCTGTTCGACCTTGGCTTCCAGCCGCCGCATTTCGGCATGAAGGGCACGGATTTCCGCCATGTCGTCCGCACGCGCATCATCGGCCACGGCCATGCCACCCAGCATGACCATCAACCCGCCGAGCAACAGGCGCGGGCGCCGCATTCCGTCAGGACGACAGGAAAAACGATCCACTTTCCAACAGTAATCCATCAGTCTGGCGCGTCTGCCCCTGAACATGCGGTTAATAAAAAAATCTGTACGCACCCGCTGCATGTACTGATGATGAATACAGTAACAAACGGACACGGCAGATAAAAACCGATCCCTTCCTTATCCGCCACATGCCGGATGGAATAGAGGAATGGCTCGACACCCTATATAGAAAAAACGTTCAACTGCTATGCATTAACTATTCTCATGCACGGCATATATTCGCATGATTTCGTTTATTTCACACCATTCCTCCCCTTAACTCAAGACCTCTACATGCTTGAATGAAGGAGTAATGGACATGACCGCAGCCCGGCTGCCCGGTTCCCACCCCATTGAGGACCGGCCACTCGCCGGGGCGCCGCACCCCGATCATCCCTTTCACTGGAAACTGTATGGCTGCGAACTGGTGGCGACAGTAGCGCTTATGATCTGCGGGATCGTGTCCGTCACGGTACTGACCACACCCTATACCGCCATTGGCCGAATGCTTGCCCCCCACCCGATCGTGCAGACGGCGCTGTGCGGGCTGTTCTTCGGGCTGTCGGGCACGGTTGCGGCGTTCACCCCGTTCGGGCGGGTCAGCGGGGCGCATGTCAGTCCCTCCGTCTCGCTGGCGTTCAGCCTTGCGGGACGGCTGGGGATTGTGGACCTGTGCGGGTATGTGGCAGCCCAGATGATGGGGGCATACGTCGCAACCCTGCTGCTTGCGGCCCTGGGGCATGTCCTGCCCGTATGGGGGCGGATGGTGCAGGCTTCTGCCTATGCCGCGACCGTGCCCTTTTCAGGGGTCGCCATCATGTGGCCGCTGGTGACCGAAATCGTACTGACGGCACTGCTGGTGCTGATGCTGTGCTATCTTGCGGGCCATCCCGTGCTGAAATGGGTGACGCCGTGGGCGGGGGGACTGTTCTTCCTTGTGTGCAACCCGGTGTCCGCATGGCTGTCGGGCAACAGTTCCAATCTTGCACGCAGCTTCGGCCCGGCCATGGTCGCGGGACAGTGGGAGTCGTTCTGGATCTATGCGCTGGGACCCTTCATGGGGGCTGCGCTGGCGATATGGCTGATCCGCTCCCGCCTGCTGGGCCGGATCGAGGTGGAGGAGGCGCGGCTGGTCAATTTCGGCCATCATGGCCGCATTCCCTCCCTTCTGCATCCCGGTCGCCATGCCGGGGAGAAGGACTGAAATCACGACAAATTATAGTGGTTAGCCAACGTGGCACTTGCAATTCGTTAAAATCATTCCCAAGATTATTCCACTGAATGGCGAATCGGGCGGCAAGCCCGGTCCGCAGGCGTTCTCAGGGCGGGGCGAAATTCCCCACCGGCGGTGTTTGTTCCCTGTAACAGGGGCACATAAGTCCGCGAGCGCCCGGCCGCAGCACATGCGGGCGGGGTCAAGCAGATCCGGTGCAATTCCGGAACCGACGGTTACAGTCCGGATGAGAGAGAACGGAAACTATGGTCCTGCCTTCCATCCGTGAAGGCAGGTGGATGGTTTTACGCGCCCTGGGTCCGTCCGGATGGATGGAGTACTGTGTTTTGGACGCGTTGCCACAGGGTGTCACACCCCCTTCAGGCCCCGACATGCCAGCCACGATCGCGCACGCCTTTCGTGCGGCGGTGGATGAAGCCGCGCGCCATGTAGGGGCGACCACCCCCAACCCGCCGGTGGGCTGCGCCCTGCTGGACGCCGCCGGCACGATCCTGGCCGTTGGCGGCCACCACCGCGCTGGCACCCCCCATGCCGAAATACAGGCCATAAACCAGTGCCGCGAACGCGGGTTGCTGGATCGCGCCCACACGGCGGTCGTGACACTGGAACCATGCAACCATACCGGCCGCACCGGCCCGTGTTCACAGGCGCTGCTGGCGACGCCGGTGCGTGATGTCTGGATTGGCGTGCGCGATCCCAACCCCCATGTCGAAGGCGGCGGGGCGGACTACCTGCGCCAGCATGACTGCCGCGTGCATGTTCTCCACCCCACCGGGCCGCAGGCCGAAATACAGGCCATGTGCCGCAGCCTTCTGGCCCCCTTCGCCCATTTCATGCGCACGGGACAGCCGTGGATCACGGTCAAGCAGGCGCTGGACGCCACGGGGTCCATGCTGCCGCCGGCAGGGCGCACCACCTTTACCTCCGCTGCGTCGCTTGACCTTGCCCACCACCTGCGCCGCGCCACGGATGCGGTGATTACCACAGGGGACACCATCCGCGCCGACAGGCCGGGCCTGGACGTGCGCCGGGTGGCCGATCACCCCGGTCGCGCGCCACGTGTCCTGGCCATCTGCACCCGGACGGGGGAAGTGGACGAGGCATACCTGCAGGCCGCGCGCGCACGCGGCTTTGCGGTGCAGGTGTGCACCGACATCAACGCCCTGCCCGACATGCTGGGCATGGCGGGCGTGACATGGGCGATGGTGGAAGCCGGCCCCCGGCTGCTGGCGGAAATCGAGACCCGTGACCTGTGGCACGACTGGCTGGCCATCACCGCCCGCCCTGATGGCACGGACCAGTACAGCATACGCGTGCGGGAGGGGGATGTGACGCCGCTACGCCTGTTCCCCGAACTGGCCGCCGTGAAGGAGTAATCATGTTTTCCGGCATTATTGAACACCAGGGCCGCATCACCGCCGCGCGTCGGCTGGACCGGGACCTGGACATAACCGTGGCCACCGGCATTCCCGACCTGACACTGGGTGAGAGCATTGCCGTCAATGGCGTGTGCCTGACGGTCACATCATTTGATGCGGCGGGAACGGCCACGTTCTTCATCAGTTCGGAATCGCTGGACCGCACGGCGCTGGGACGGCTTGCCACCGGGCATACCGTCAACCTTGAACGCGCCGTCACGCCCACCACCCGCCTGTCGGGTCATATCGTGCAGGGGCATGTGGACGGAACCGGACGGCTTGCGGCGGTAAAACAGGCAGGCGAGGCCCGACACATCACCTTTATCGTGCCTGCCCGCCTGCGCCGCTACCTGGTGGAAAAGGGGTCGATCACGATCGACGGCATCAGCCTGACGCTGAACGAAGTCGGCGCACCGGGGGAAGATGGCTGTGGTGCGGATGAATTCCGCATCGCCCTGATGATCATCCCCCACACATGGGACCACACCACCCTTGGCACCCTGAAGGCCGGGGCCCCCGTGAATATCGAAGTCGATGTCATCGCAAAATATGTGGAGAGCGTATGTCAGTATCGTTGATGCCCCCGGCACTGGCACAGGCCGTTGCCACCATCCGCCGGGGCGGGATGATCATCCTTGTGGATGATGAGGACCGCGAGAACGAAGGCGACCTGGTCATGGCCGCCGAACTGGTCACGCCACAGGCCATGAACTTCATGGTCACCCATGCGCGTGGACTGGTGTGCATGCCCATGTCGCCCGAACGCATTGCGCAGCTCAACCTGCCCATGATGACACAGGTGAACACCTGTCCGCGCGGCACGGCGTTTACCGTGTCCATCGAGGCGCGTGAGGGCGTCACCACCGGCATTTCGGCCGCCGACCGCGCCGAAACCGTGCTGGTGGCGGCAGCGCCCGATGCGAAGCCCGGGGATCTGGTCTCACCCGGTCATATCTTCCCGCTGCGCGCGGTGCCCGGCGGCACGGTGGCACGCCCCGGCCATACCGAGGCCTCGGTCGACCTCGCCCGCATGGCGGGGCTGATCCCGGCTGCCGTGATCTGCGAGATCATGAACGAGGACGGCACCATGGCCCGCATGGACGACCTGCGTCCGTATGCCAAACGCCATGGGCTGCAGATCCTGTCCATCGCTGAACTGGCGAAATGGCTGGAAGCCAACCCGATCGGCGCCACGCCAGAGGCAAAACCCGCCATCGAGCAGGTCGCCCGCGCCCACCTGCCCAGCCGCTTTGGCGGGCCGGACATGATGATCCACGCCTTTCGCGCGCCCGATGGCACCGAACATGTCGCCATGGTCAAGGGCCAGCCTGACCGCGCGGGCACCGTACCACTGGTGCGCCTGCATTCGGAATGCGTGACGGGCGATGCGCTGGGATCGCTGCGGTGCGACTGCGGCGCGCAGCTGCAGGGCGCGCTGGAACAGATCGGGCGCGCGGAATCCGGTGTGCTGGTCTATGTGCGCGGTCATGAAGGGCGCGGCATCGGCCTGGCCAACAAGATCCGCGCCTATGCGCTACAGGATGAAGGACTGGATACGGTGGACGCCAACCACCGGCTGGGATTCCAGACCGATGCGCGTGACTGGCAGGCGGCATCTGACATCCTGCGCGCGCTGGGGGTGAACCGGCTCGACCTGCTGACCAACAACCCCGACAAGGTACATGCGCTGGAACGTCATGGCTTTGACGTGCGTGAACGCATCCCCCTTGCGGTGGAACCCAATCCCTTCAACCGGGCCTATCTGGAAGCCAAGCGTACCCGGATGGGGCATGCCCTGTGCGAACCCGCAACAGCGGACGCCCACTGACAAAAGTCTTTGGTGAAGCTTTTTTCCCAAAAAGCTTCGAAGAATGCCGCCTTTTTGAAAAAAGGCGGCACCCAGAAACTCTTGTCATTTTTTATCAAAACGTTGTTCCAGATCCCCTTCTACAACAAAAAACGGAAAACTCCCGGATATGAGCACCAACATCCCCTCCGCCCCCGCCACGCTTGAATTCGCCCGCCCGCCGCGCGTCGCCATTGTGGTCAGCCGCTTCAATGAAAACGTGACCCATGGCCTGCGTGATGGCGCGCTGGCATGGCTGGGGGAACATGACATTTCCATGCGTAATGAAGATGTCATGTATGCGCCGGGGGCGTACGAACTGCCGCTGCTGGCACAGACGCTGGCACGCACCGGCCGGTACGATGGCGTGGTCTGCCTTGGCTGCGTGATCAAGGGCGATACGGCGCATTTCGAATTCATAAGCCTGGGTGCTGCCGTGGGCCTGCAGCAGGCGGCGCTGAACACGGAAGTGCCAATCGCGTTTGGCGTACTGACCACCTACACGGACGAACAGGCGGTGGTCCGTTCGCGTGACGATGTACACAACAAGGGTCGCGAAGCCGTGGCCGCCTGTGTTGAAAGTATCGCATTGCTTCAGAAAATCAGAGGCTGCTAAGATATGCTGGCAGTCCATTAAATGGCTGAAAACAGCCTTTTAATGGTCCTGTTTGGGGGAACATGGACAGGGATGGCGAATGCGGCAGCTTACCTTCATTGCCGGGGCATTCGGTATCGGTCTGACGATATGGATGCTGGGGCGTTTTGGCCTGCATGACATCATCCGGCTGATCGCGGCCGGGGGGTGGAGCATTCCTGCCATCATCATTTTCCACGCAAGCCAGGTCTGTGTTTCGGCGCAGGCATGGCGCCTGCTGGCCCAGAGCGGCCGCCCCCGCCTGTCCTTTACCGATTTTTTCGCCCTGCGCTGCGCGCGTGAAGGGATCAACAACCTGCTGCCGGTGGCGCAGGTTGGGGGCGAGGTCATTACCACCCGCCTCATGGCCCGGCGGGAAAACCTTGGCATCAGGCGCGCCGCCGCCGCCACGATCTGTGACCTGACCATTGAACTGCTCAGTCAGGTCACCTTCACGCTGATCGGGCTTGGGCTGCTGTTCTGCCTGGTCAACCGTTCGCATGTGACGGACGAACTGATGGAAAGTGCCGGGGCGGCCGTAGCACTGGGTGCGGTGTTCTTCGGCAGCCAGTACCTGGGCGCCATTTCCCTTGTGGAAAAGCTGCTGGTGCGCATCGCCGCCCATCTGGGATGGGACGGGATGGACGACATCCGTGGGCTGCATGCCGAAATCATCGCCCTTTACCGCACACGTGAAAATTCGCTGCGCGCGGGGAGCCTGCAACTGCTTGGCTGGTCGCTTGGCACGTTCGAGGTGTTTCTTGTCCTGACCGCCATGGGGCACCCCCTTTCACTGGCTGACAGCTTTGTGATCGAAAGCGTGGGGCAGGCCGCGAAGTCGGCCGGTTTTGCCGTACCCGGTGCGCTGGGCGTGTCGGAGGGGGGATATATCATCATCGGCAGCCTGTTCGGGCTGTCGCCACAGGTCGGGATCGCGCTGTCGCTCATCAAGCGCCTGCGGGAGATTGCATGGGGCCTGCCATCGCTCATGGCATGGCAGGTAATGGAAATACGCTGGATCCGCCCCGCCCCGTCCCCCCCGCGGGAGATGCACCTGCCCGGTCAGTCATGATGTCCGGGTATGGCGCGGTACATCGTGTGACAAAGAACCACCTTGCATCGGGACCACATCATGGGCCAAACCGGGCCTCTTCACCGACTGCCGCGCTTCATGCGGCACGACGTAGGTTTCTGAAGGGCTGAATACTCGTCATGCTATCGGTACCGCTTGGGCGCCTTGTCGCTTTCTGTTCCCGTCGTGCCATTGCGGTGGTACTGGCATTCGCCTGCCTGATCGCGGGGGCGACCTATGCCAGTTACGCGCTGTTGGGCGTGACCACGGATACGGGGACAATGTTCTCATCCTCGCTGGACTGGAAAAAGCGCTCGGACGAGATGGGACGGCTGTTTCCACAGAAACAGGACCAGCTTGTCGCCGTGATCGACGCGGCCCTGCCCGAAGAGGCACAACAGACCGCGCTGGCGCTGGCGGCAAAGCTGCATGACGACCATGCCCATTTCAATTACGTCACCACGCCCCAGACCGATCCCTATCTGGTGCGCAACGGCCTTATGTTCCTTAACCCCAAGGCACTGGAGCGGGTGCTCAACACCACCATCACCGCGCAGCCGTTCCTGAGCGAACTGGCCGCCGACCCGTCGGGGCGCGGCCTGTTCAACGCGCTGAACCTGATTGCGCTGGGCATAAGCCAGGGGCAGGCCGATCTTGGTCCCTTCCATGCGGCGCTGGACGGTTTCGCCACGACGCTGCAGCATTCGGTATCGGACACGCCCGAACCCCTGTCATGGGAACGCCTGCTGGCGGGTGACCTGGCTGATCTTGGTGGCAAGTACCAGTTTGTCGTGACCCAGCCCAAGCTGGATTATGATTCCTTCCAGCCCGGTGGCGCCGCGTCGGACGCCATCCGTGATGCCGCCAATGCCCTGCCCTTTGTCAAGAGCGGCCGGGCGCATGTCCACATTACCGGCGATACCCAGATCGCGGATGAGGAATTCGCCACCGTGGCCGAAGGCATGGTCGCCGGATTGCTGGGGTCGCTGGTACTGGTCACGCTATGGCTGATCCTGGCGGTGCATACGTGGCGCATCATCGTGCCGATCATCATAACACTGGTGTCCGGGCTGCTGCTGACCACCGGGTTCGCAGCACTCGTGGTAGGCAAGCTGAACCTGATTTCGGTCGCGTTCGCCATCCTGTTCGTTGGCATCGCGGTGGATTTCGCCATCCAGTTCTCGGTCCGGTTCCGTGCGCAGGCGCTGCCTGATGGCACGTCACCGGGACTGCTGGACGCGCTTGAGCAGACCGGCAATGAAACCGGGCACCAGATCCTTGTGGCCGCCATGGCGACATCGGCCGGGTTCCTTGCCTTTACCCCCACCGCCTTTGTCGGCGTGGCCCAGCTTGGCCTGATTGCCGGTTTCGGCATGCTGTTCGCCTTCATCTGCACGCTGACGCTACTGCCGGCACTGCTGCGGCTGTTCCGCCCGACTTCGGGCCATGGCAAGATCGGGTTCGCCTTTGCCCGCCCGATTGACGTTGCAATCCGCCATCACCGCAAGCCGATCCTGGGCGCCTTCGTGGTGATCGCGCTGGTGGGCGTAGCCCTTGTGCCCCGCCTGACATTCGACGCCGACCCGCTGCATACCAAGAACCCCAAATCGGAAGGCATGGTCACGCTGGGCATGCTGATGTCGGAACCGCAGTATTCGCCCTATACGGTGGATGTGCTGATGCCGAACCTGGACCAGGCGGCCGCCATGTCCGACAAGCTGTCGGACCTGCCGATGGTGCATGACGCACTATGGCTTGGGTCTCTCGTGCCTACGGACCAGAAGACCAAGCTGCCCCTGATCCAGGATGCCGCGAACATCATGCTGCCGACCCTGCTGGTCCCCAACCCCAAACCCGCGCCGAATGCGGACGACCTGCGGACGGCGGCGGCCAAGACGGCGGCGGCCCTTGGCGGCGTGATGGACAAACTGCCCGCCAATGACCCGCTGCGCCGCATCCAGTCCGCACTGGCCCATCTGTCACAGGCGGACGACCAGCGCGTGCTGGCCACCAATGAGGCACTGGTGCGCTTCCTGCCCATGCAGCTGAACATGCTGCGCGACATGCTGCAGGTGAAGCCGGTTACGATTTCCGATGTGCCCGCGCAGCTGGCGCATGACTATCTGCTGCCTGATGGCCGCGCACTGGTCGAGGTTCATCCGACCAAGGAGATGAAGGGCAACCGGGCACTGCACACCTATGTGGATGAAATCCAGAAGGTCGCCCCGATGGCGGCGGGTTCCGCCATCGACATCGTGCAGAGTGCGGCGACCATGGTACATGCCTTTGTCACGGCTGCTGCCGCCGCCATCGTGATGATTGCCATTATCCTTGCCGTCGCCCTGCGCAAGCTGCTGGATACGGCGCTGGTGCTGGCGCCGCTGCTGCTTTCGGCGCTGATGACGGTCATCCTGATCATCGTGGTGCCCGAACAGCTGAACTTCGCCAACATCATCGCCCTGCCCCTGCTGCTGGGGGTTGGCGTGTCGTTCAACATCTATTTCGTCATGAACTGGCGCGCGGGGATCAGGCTGCCCCTGTCCAGCCCGACGGCACGCGCAGTGCTGTTTTCCGCGCTGACGACCGGCACGGCCTTCGGTTCGCTGGCGGCGTCCCACCATCCGGGCACGGCCAGCATGGGCCGGCTGCTGCTGCTGTCGCTGGCGTGCACGCTGGTGGCGACGCTGATCTTCGTGCCAGCGCTCCTGCCCAAGCGCCCGATCGACGAGGAATGATCCCGTCCTGCCGGGAACACAAAAAGGCCGCACCCGAAAGGATGCGGCCTTTTTTTATACATGCCCCGATCAGGGCGGCTTCCGGCACCCTGCGGATCATGAACAGTTCCAGGCGCAGTTTCCTACAGCCCTGCCTGTAGCCAGTCCTGTCTTTCCTGTTCCGTCAGGGGTAGGGGAAGGGCCATCCGGCGATGGCTGGACAGGACGCAGGTTTCCAGGACCGCCATCAACGCCACGGCCTGTATAGGGGGTACGGGATTATGGCCCCGGCCCATGATCGCATCGCGCAGCATGGCATAATAGATCCGCTGGTCACCGGGCGGTGCAGGTAGCGCACAGGGTGCAGCGGCACCGTCAAACACAAGCATGTCGTCAGGGTCATCGCCCCAGCCCGGATCACCGGGACGCATGCCGGCCCGAAGCTGGTTTTCCTGCTGGTCGGCCTGACGTTTCACGATCGTGCCACCTGTCCCATGCACGACAAAACGTGGACCGGCCCATGCCGACAGCAGGCTGCAATGCAGGCTGACCCGTCTTTCCCCATAGGTCAGCAGTACCTGCGCCCAGTCATCGCCGCAGGCATTGTCGCGCTGATGGGCCAGACTGGCCTGCACATGATCCGGCAGGCCAAACAGTTGCAGGGCCTGATCGGCCAGATGCGGGCCAAGGTCAAACCACAGACCACCGCCCGCTGCATCCGTTTCGCGCCAGCGGTCACGCACCTGCGGACGGAAGCGGTCCATGCGCGATTCCAGTTCGGTTACCCGTCCGACCTGCCCGGTCGCGATCAGGTTGCGGATGCCAAGGAAATCGCTGTCCCAGCGCCGGTTCTGGAAAACGGACAGGAACCGCCCCTGTTCACGGGCAACCTGTGCGACCCTGCGCGCCTGTTCCAGCGTTATGGTGAACGGCTTGTCCACCACCACATGCAACCCGGCCCGTAACGCCGTGATGGCAAGGTCGGCATGGGTCGCATTCGGCGTGGCGATAACCACCATGTCCAGATCAGGCAGGGCGAACAGGGCATCGGGGGCTGGCGTGACCGTCACCTTGGGCCAGTCATGCAGCACCGCGTCGCGTTGCCGCGAACAGACAGCGACCAGTTCAAGCCCCGGTGTAGCATTGATCAGGGGGGCGTGAAAAATACGCCCGGCAAAGCCATAGCCGACAAGGCCGACCCGTAAGGGCCAGCGTGGTGATGTGGACATGCGTCTGCCTTCCCTATGGTTTCCCATGATGCTGGAAACCAGCACATGGAGGGCAGAGTATCAAAACAGCCTGCTGATAAAAGTTTTTGGGTGCCGCCTTTTTTCAAAAAGGCGGTGTTCTTTAAAGCTTTTTGAAAAAAGCTTCACCAAAAACTTTTTTAAAATCAGTCATGTGCTTCATGGGCAGCTTTTGCTCCATGCCGCCCGTAGCATCAGAACAGCAGGATCATACCGCCCGATGCACTGTTGTCGCTTTCCTTGTAAGGGCCGTGGGCAGCCGAACTGGTATGGGCATATTCGGCCACAAGGTTCAGCCAGTCCGTCATTTTATAGTAGGCCGCACCCACTTCGGATTCATTGCGGCGGACAAGGTCGGGATTGCTTTCACCCGGGGCAAGGTAGAGGTTACTGACACCATAGCTTCCGACCAGTTTGAACTTCTTGGTGAAGTTATACATCATCTGGACATAGTAGCCTTCCGACGAACGCTTGCGTCCATTGGCGGCCACGCCGTCAAAGAACAGGCCGGTCGTGCCCAGCCCGCTGCCACGGTAGTAGTAACCCACGAACTGTGCCGGGCCATAGGTCAGCTTCGTGCCAATTTCGCCCGCTTCCGCCGTGACGCCATGCTTCTGGCCGGGAATAACGGAAACATCCGCAGTGCTTGTGCTGGTGTACGGAAATTTCGTAATGCCATCCGCCTCAAGCAATTGGGTCGTGACTGTTGTTGTCTTGCTTACCGTCAGATCCTGCTGGTGCTGGGTCAGGAAGCTGGCCCAGATGCGTGCGCTCAGGCCACCGATCTTGAAGTCGTATGTCACCTTTCCCTGGATCATGGGCGAACTGTGCTGGGTGGACCCGGCAGAATAGGCGGTACCGTTGGGATCATCACCGGAGAAATCGAATTCATCCAGCGGCTGCAGGATACCGATCGTGCCCTGGAAGCCCTTGATAGTGGGCGACTGATACGAAATCTGCGGGATCCAGTCGGCATACACGTAACCAACGCCGATACGGCCCAGCGAGGTATTGCCCGGGGCCGAGTTGCTGCCGGTGGAACCGACACTCAGCAGGGTCGCGTCATCGAGGATGGCGTCACCGCCAAAGATGCCAAGATCACGACCGATCTTGAACGTGCCCCATTTCTTGTTGCCCGCCGTCACGTAAACCTGACGAAAATCGATGCCGGCGGTGCCAAGGCCTACCGGGCTACCGCCGGTATTGGCGTTGAAGGCGCCGTTCTTGGCGTTGTCAATGCCGGGATACATGCCCATGACGGCGGCAAGGTCGATACCGTTCTGCGTGGTCGAGAGCTTGAGGATCAGGCCCGCAGGCAGCAGGCCGTTACGCAGCGCCGAGGAATCGAACCCGCTGGCCCCGGTCGAGACGCCACCGGCAACCGGCATGCCGCCCGCCGGGCTGTTATAGGTATAGAACCCGTTTATGAAACCCGACAGGTTGATGTTGATCGGACCTGCCTTGAAGGTCAGGCCTTTGCCTGGCTCATATTTCGCCATGCGAACAAACGAGTCGCCACTACCAAGGCCCATGGAATGCTGGGTCGCCAGCCATGTCGATTCAGCCGATGCCGCGCTGGCCTGCGCGTTGGCCGCCGCCTGCTGCGCCTGCGCCAGCACATAGTCGGGGTCCATGCCACCACCGCCAATATCAATCTGGCCGGGGGGCTGGACCGGATGGCCCATGGCGGTACGCACCTGACTGTGGGTGGATGTGGGAACGGCCATATGACGCTGTGCAGGCATATACTGCGTCGTGCGGCTGGCGGATGCCGCTTCGCGCACATGCTGCATGTGATGGGCCAGAAGCCCCTTGTACTCGCCCTGCGTCAGGCTGCCCTTTGCCTTCAGGATGTCGAGAAGTTCACTATAATCGTCAGCCCACGCATCTTCGGGGCAGGCAAGGGACGCGCTCCCGCTTGCCATAACAACTACCGCGCCAATACGCGCCAATTTTCCTGCCGACATAGTATTAAACTCCCTGCCAGCATTCCTGTTGTATAAAACCCTGCGGGTCAATGGCCCCCTGCAGGCGCAACAGGTGCCGTCCAGCTACATGAAATGCCTGTAATAACACAGGGACTCTTCCCCCCATGAGGGATAAAAGCAGGACATGCATTCCCGTATCCGAATGGATTCGTTGGCAAACCTTCCTTCTTTTTCATACAATGTTCAAAATATGGTCAGTAGGGAACACATGTGCGTTTCCCGACCGAAAGCGTACGATATCACAGTACGGCAGGGACAGCCGGACGGATAAAAAATCGATACCGTAACATTTTTAAAGATGCATCAAACAATCGTGTGCTTATGTTTTTTCTGACCCGTGCCCAGTAAAAACCAACACAAGTACGTTATGCGCATTCAGGAATACAGAATATATCATCACAAAGCTGTGTTTGTATTCTACTGGTTAATTATTGACTGTATCCCTTATGCCCTATCCCGCATTCAGGGTCGTGCGGGCCTGCCGCCATGCGGCTTCCAGTGCATCGATCATCGTGTCGTGGGGTGTGGTCCATTCCGGCGCATCCTGTCCCGGCATGCCCAGGCGCGCACGCCACTGCCCGGTACCGGCGGGTGAAGGCTGGCGGTCAAGGTTGAGCGTCCAGTCTGCCGGAATGCGCGCCAGGACGCGGGCCAGCCGTTTTTCCGGTGTCAGCGGTGTTGCGTAATTATGTGACATGGAATCTCCTTACGTTCGCGCAATATCGACTCTGTCCTTGACGTGGGCGGGGATAAGCCCAAAAAACGCAGGCTTTGCCCGTAGCCAAGGATATGCCTTTCGTGTCTGCCTTCCCCGGCCTTGTTCCCGATGCATCCGTTGATGGTGTCGCCCACCTGATCCAGACCGCACTGACACCGGTTTTCATGCTGTCGGGTATCGGCACATTGCTGAACATGTTCAATACACGTCTGGCCCGTGTCAGTGACCATATCGAGACGGTTCGCGACAAGCTGGAAAGTGCTGATGACAAAAACAGCACGGATTCCGTGTTGCTGTTACGCCGGTTGACGCATCTGCATTACCGCACCCTGCTGCTGGATGCGTCCATCCTGTTCGCGGGCGTGGGTGGGGCATCGGCCTGTGGTTCGGCCTTTGCGCTGTTCATGGGCAGCGTCCGTGATGCATCCATTGCGTGGTGGCTGGTGCTGATGTTCGGCAATGCGCTGGTCTGCACTGTCATCGCGCTGGCCATGTTCCTTGGTGACAGCCTTGTTGCGTGGCATGGCCTGCGGGTCACGACCTTCCTGCCGCACAAGCAGGACATGCTGAACAATATCGTTGACTGATATGGCGGTCAGGGTGCCGCAGTCTGGTTGAACGGATCGATGGCGTATTGTCCCAGCGGGATGTCATGCGTCATCATGCCATGGGCATGCAGGAACGTGGCAAAAGCGGTATAGCGGGGTACGTTCAGCAACGCTGGCTGCTTGCAGATGCGCGGCAGGGTGGCCTGCCACGCCGCCCGGTTCAGCGGCGTATCGAATTCCGGGTGGTCATGGATCGTCTGCGCCAGCATGGTGTCGGGATGGTTGATGAGGGTATTGGCCCCCTCCGCCAGCGCATCCATGAACTGGCGTATCCACGCATCATGCGCATGGTCGCGACCGGCCAGGAAGATCAGTTCATCCGACATCGGCACGCCGTGTTCCTCGGGGAAAAACGCGGAAACTTTTATACCCTTCTGCTGCAGGTCGATCAGTTCATATGTGCGCACCGCCCCGATCACGCCATCCACGGCATGGCTTATGATCGCCTGTTCCAGCTGGAAATTGACATTGACCTGATGCACGTCCCCCATTGCCAGCCCTGCCGAATGCAGCATGGCGTCCAGTGCCGCGTCATCCACACCCGGCATGGACACGCCAATGGTCCTGCCCTTCAGGTCGGCGATGGTGTGAACCCCTTCCCCCATGATCAGGACATTCAGCGGGGTATCGATCAGAGTACCCACCCGTACCAGCGGAATATTCTGGTCCGCCAGCATGCCAAGCTGCGTCTGGTAGGATACGGCAAGGTCCGCCTGCCCCGCCGCAACCAGACGTGCGGGCGATCCGGGGTCGGCCGGGGCGACCAGCTTCACATCCAGTCCGTGGCGGGCGAACGCGCCGCTGTACTGGGCAGCCAGAAGGGCGGCGTGATCGGCGTTGAGGAACCAGTCCAGCACGACCGTGACCCGCTGGCTGGCGGCATGGGCAGGCGGGGCCATTACCATGCAGGCCAGAAAACCTGCTGCCCGGAGGGCGCACATGAGGGTTCGCATGGATGATAGGCTCCCTTTCCCTGACATCCGTGATCCACGGCAGGCAGGGAACGGGTGCGTATGTCCCGGTCGGGACAGCCTCCCTTCGCTGGCATGACCCAGATCAGGTTCAACGGGTATGATCTCAGCCCACGGATCATGGGCACCCCGGTAAGGCAGGAAGAGTGTGGGCACGGCCTACATCCGTCAAGTCACGGATACAGGACCATGTCCGATGACGTATCAGGCGTCGGGCTGCTGGCGTTCACGGCGTGCGCATAGTGGCAGCAGCACAAGGAAATAACCGAAATAATACAGTGCCGCGATCCGGCCCGCGATCATCCAGCCGCCTTCGGCATGGTGGCGGCCCACCAGCCCCATCAGCACGAACGAGATGACCAGTCCCACCATGCCGATCCTGCAGGCCGGGCGAAAACGCGCCGAACGGACGGGCGAACGGTCCAGCCATGGCACCGCAAACAGGATCAGGATCGACCCCGCCGCCGCCAGCAGGCCGCCAAATTTGGACGGCACGGACTGCAGCAGGCCGTAAAAGGGCAGGAAATACCATTCTGGCTCGATATCGGCAGGCGTGTGCATGGGGTTGGCGGGGCGGTAGTTTTCCGGCTCGGACAAAAGATCGGGCCACAGGAACGCAAGGGCCACGAACACCAGCGCGAACAGCACAAGGCCCGTCAGGTCCTTGGTCGTGTAATAGGGATGAAAGGGCACGGTCTGGCGTTCGGGCACCGGCCTGCCATCGGGGTTGTTCGGCCCGCTGACATGCAGCGCCGCCACATGGAAGGCCACGACGGCCACAATGGCGAACGCCATGAGGAAGTGCAGCACGAAAAAGCGGTGGATGAAGATATCCCCCAACTGATCGCTGCCTTCCATGATGTGTTCAAGTGTTGCGCCAATGACCGGCACGGCGCCCACCGCCTTGCCGGCGACATCGGCCCCCCAGTACGACATCTGTCCCCATGGCAGTACATAGCCCGCGAATGCCGTGACCATGACCATCAGCAGCAGCCCCAGACCGGTCAGCCACAGAATTTCGCGCGGCTGCTTGTATGACCCGTAATACAGCCCCCGGAACAGGTGAATGTACAGGGCCGCCATGAACAGGCTGGCGCCGGTCATGTGCATCGCGCGCAGCATCCAGCCACCCGGCAGCTGGCGTTCGATCATCTCCACCGACATGAAGGCCCCGGCGGAGGTGGGGGTATAGTTCATGGCCAGGAAAATGCCCGTGGCCAGCATCAGCACCAGCACCGCCGTCAGGATCGCCCCGAAATTCCACAGCGCATTCAAGTTCCGGGGCATGCGGAAGTCGATATATTCCTGCCGGAAGCCGCTTACGATCGGAAGCCTGCGGTCGATCCAGGACAGGATGCCGCCAGAGCGTTCGGATGGCGCATGTGGGGGAATGTTTTCGGGGAGGCTGGACCCGCTCATTCTTGTTTCCTGAATTCAGACGAAAGAAAAATCAGGTAACGGTGTAGCAGCCACACGGACGGCAGGCACCTCATCTTTTTGAATCAGGAACGATTTCATACCATGGCGTCGCCATGCAGCGACACGTTCCGCCATGTCGCCGGAAACGCCCGCGGGCACAGACCAGAAAGGGCTGCGCCACAACAGTAATCCTGATTTTAAGGAAAAGTGGCGCACCCGAAAGGACTCGAACCTCTAACCCCCAGATTCGTAGTCTGGTGCTCTATCCAGTTGAGCTACGGGTGCGCTGTGAGGCGGCTTTTAACTGACCCTGCCGGACCCCGCAACCCCTTAATTTTCAATTATCGAAAATTTTTCATCCCTTCGTGCGCGACAGCAGCCGGCCCACGGTCCGCCGGGTCCAGATGCGGATACGTTCCATGTAAAGGTAGATGACCGGCGTGGTGTAAAGCGTGAGCAGCTGGCTCATCATAAGGCCCCCCACCACCGTAATGCCCAGCGGGCGGCGCATTTCCATGCCGTAGCCACCGTTGGTGATCAGCGGCACGGCCCCAAGGGCCGCTGCCAGCGTGGTCATGAGGATGGGACGGAAGCGCTGGATGCACGCATCGCGAATGGCATGGCGGGCATCCAGTCCCCGGTCGCGTTCGGCATGCAGCGCGAAATCCACGATCAGGATGGCGTTTTTCTTCACGATTCCCACCAGCAGGATCATCCCGATCATGGTGATCAGCGAAAACTCCTGCCCCAGCGCCCACAGCGCCAGCACCGCCCCCACCCCGGCCGAAGGCAGGGTGGACATGATGGTCAGCGGGTGGATGTAGCTTTCATACAGGATGCCCAGCGTCACATAGATCGTGACAAGGGCCGCGATGAAGATCAGCACTTCGTTGATGATGGCGGACTGGAACTGTGCTGCCTGCCCGGTAAAGCCGCCATGGATGGTCTGTGGCATATGCAGCCGGACCATGGTGTCGGCAATGGTGGCCGCCGCGTCACTCAGCGCCATGCCGGGGGCAAGGTTGAAGGAAATGGCCGCCGATACGAACCCGCCCTTGTGCGACACGGTAATGGCGGTGGGGCGTGGTTCAAGCCGCGCCACGTTTGAAAGGGGCAGCATGGTTTCGGTGCTGGATGACACGGCGGACCCGTTTGACGCACCCGTGCCGCCCGCCAGCCTGTTGGCGATTTCGTTGCGGAAGGACTGCTGGCTCAACTGCGTGCTGGTACTGGCCTGCGTGGTGGTGGCCATGCGGGCGCGGACCGTATTGGACACCGTTCCGCCACCGGGGCTGCCACCGGCGGTGGAAATGCGGAATGACTGCAGGATGTCGGGCGATGTGCGGTACTGGTCCGCCACTTCCATCACCACATGGTAGGTGGCAAGCGATGTGGAGATGTTGGAGGCAATGCGCTGGCCAAACGCGTCATACAGCGTGTTGCTGACCAGTTGTGGCGTAATCAGGTACCGCGCCGCAAGGTCGCGGATGATGTCGGCATGGATGGCAGCGCCATTGTTCATCACGTCCGTCGTGACATCGCGCAGGGCGGGGGCCGTGCGCAGCGCCGCCGTCAGGGTAGGCACCCATGTATAAAGGGCATCCGCGTCATCACTGGTCAGAAGATAGCGATAGGCGCCTTCCTTCTGCCGTCCGCCACCGCCACTTATGTCGCCAGCCGAAAACAGGGACACATCAAGCCCCGGAATGTTGGCCAGGCGTTTATGGATGCGTTCGATCATCTCATCGGGGCCATCATCGCGCTTCGTGCGGTCCACCATCTGGGCAAAGGCCTGCCCTTCGATATTGGTGTCACCGGAAAAGGCGATGACTTCCTGCGCATCCCTGTCGACGGTCATCGCGTCGCTTATGGCGCGGATCTTTTGTGTCATGGCGGGAAAGGACGTGGTCTGGTCGGCGCGGAAGAAGCTCATGACCATGGCCACGTCTTCCTTGGGCAGGATCCCCTTGGGCATGAGTACGATCACCCCGATCATGATCGCAAGGCTCAGCGGCAGGGACACGGCGGTCAGCACGTGGTGGCGCAGCGCCACATCCAGCGTGCGTTCGTAAAACCGCAGCAGGTGCTGGTACCCCGCTTCCAGCCAGTCACCCACGGCCCGCGGCCAGCGCCGCCACCACGGCGCGCCAGGGGGCAGGGGCGTGTCATGGCTGACTTCCAGCAGCAGGCTGCACATCATCGGCGTCAGGCTGAGGGCAAGCACCAGCGAGACGGTGACAGTAATGGCCAGCGTCATGGAAAATTCGAAAAAGACCTTGCCCGGCGTTCCCCCCAGCAGCAGCAGCGGCAGGAACACCGCCACCAGCGATATGGTGATCGACATGACGGTAAACCCGATTTCACGCGATCCCTTAAGCGACGCCTCCATCCGTCCCATGCCCGCTTCCATGTGGCGGGCGATGTTTTCCAGCACCACGATGGCATCATCCACCACGAATCCGGTCGCAATGGTCAGCGCCATGAGGGACAGGATATCGAGCGAGAAATGGAACAGCGACATGATCGCCAGCGTGCCTGCCAGCGAAATGGGCACCGTAATGGCCGGGATCAGCGTGGACCGTGGCGTGCGCAGGAACACCAGCACGACAGCCACCACCAGCAGCACCGATGCCAGCAGCGTCCACTTCGTATCGGCCAGTGACGCGCGGATGGTGATGGAACGGTCCATGGCCGGGGTCAGCGTCACCCCGGCCGGCAGGGCGGCACGCAATGCGGGAAGACGGGCCTTGATTTCATCGGTTACGCGAATGACGTTGGCGCCCGCCCGCGGGAGGATAATGGCCATGGCGGCCCTGCGCCCGTTCAGGAAGCCGACCTTGCGTTCGTTTTCCACCCCGTTATGCACGTAGGCCACGTCCTGCAGCCGCACGGGGCGGCTGTCACGGTAGCCGATGACAAGGTCACGGTACTGCGCCGCACTGCGGGCCTGGTCATTGGTGGCCAGGGTGTAGCGCGTGGTGTCGTTCTCGATCACGCCCTTGGGGGTATTGGCGTTGGCCGACGCCAGGGCGGAACGGATGTCCTCGAACCCCAGCCCGTATTTGAACAGCGGCCACGGATTGATTTCCACCCTGACCGCGGGCGCGGAACTGCCCATGAGTTCGACCCAGCCCACACCCTGCACCTGTGACAGCAGGGGCTGCAGGCGTGTCTTGGCGATATCATACAGTTCCGACATCGGCTGCGTGTCCGATGTCAGGGCAAGGATCATGATCGGGTTTTCGGAAGGGTTGGCCTTCCAGTATTCCGGCTGTGATTCCAGCGTTGCGGGCATGTCGGCGCGGGCCGCACGCAGGGCGGCTTCCACGTCATTGGCGGCGGAATCTATATTGGTCGAATCATCGAATGTCAGCAGGATGAAGGCGCTGTCCTGGCTGGAATCGGATTCGATCTCGCTGATACCCGCGATCTGCCCCAGCCTGCGTTCCAGCGGGGTGGTGACGGAACTGGCCATCTGCTGCGGTGATGCCCCCGGCTGGCTGGCCACGACGTAAATGACGGGTACCGCGATATCCGGCAGGTCGCCCACCGGAAGGATCCGGTAGGCAAAAAGTCCGGAAAGGACGATGGCCGCCGCCAGCAGGGTGGTCGCAACCGGGCGCAGGATGAAAATACGGCACAGGTTCACTGCCTGTTCCCCGGTTCTGGATGCATGCTATTCCTGATTGTTGCAAACGGCGGGGCTGTCTGTTTCCAGCCCGGTTTCCGCCATGGTGCCCGCCTGTCCCGCAGGCTGGCGATAATAATAGTATTCCGCGACCCGCATCGGCAGCAGGTCCATGAACCGTGATCCCGCCACCAGCCACCGCGGGAACGAAATACGCCGCCTGCCTGCCGCAACACCCGACAGGATGGCGCGCACGGCATCACCCGTCTGGGTCAGGCCGGGCATGTGGAAACTGTTCTGCGTGGTCATGGGGGTGGCGACGAAGCCACAGCATACGCTGGACATGACAATGCCCGCGCGTTTCATGTTGGCCCCTGTCGCCACCATGAAACGGTCCACAGCCGCCTTTGACGCGCAATAGGACGGCGTACCGGGGAAGGAGACAAGCCCCGCCACCGACGACATGGCGCAGATGCGCCCCCGCACCCCGTCACATGCACGGGGCTGCGCGCGCATGACATGGATGGCGGGCAGCACCGTGTTCAGCACGCCATCCATGTTGGTCGCGAACATGCGGCGGACCTGTGCATCGGGTTCATGCGGTGCTTCGTCTCCCCCCCTGGTGGAGGCGGTAATCCCCGCGCAGGCAAAGACCAGGTCCAGCGGGCCTGCGGTCGTGATCCATTCTTCCATGCCCGCCTGTTCACGGACATCCTGCACCCGTATGCGGGCATCCGCGCCGCGTGCGATGCAGTCTGTCGCCACGGCGCGCAGGTTGCCGGCATTGCGTCCACCCAGATGCAACGTACGTCCCGGTCGTGCAAGGGCAAGAGCAAGCCCGCGTCCAATTCCGGACGAGGCACCTGTAATCAGTATCGAATCCTGTTTCATATTCGCAGAATACATACACCCTGTTAGAACAGCGCTACCCCGTTTACGCATCCGGCGCGCATTTACACCGCCAAGGAGAACCGCATGACCCAGACAACCACCCCCACCCGCACACCCGCAGTCGCCCCGGTCCGGCGCCGTGGGGTATGTCTGGTCATTTCAGCGCCATCAGGGGCGGGGAAGTCAACCATTGCGAATGCGTTACGTGCGTCGGAGCCCCAACTGCTGCATTCCGTGTCCGTTACCACCCGCCAGCCCCGCCCGGGCGAAAGTGATGGAATTCATTATCATTTCCGCAGCATGGAAGAATTTACCCGCATGGCCGAAGCGGGTGAGATGCTGGAATGGGCGACAGTGTTCGGTCGTGGCTACGGCACCCCGCGCGCGCCGGTGGAGCAGGCCCTGGCGGAGGGGCGCGACATGGTGTTCGATATCGACTGGCAGGGACACCGCCAGATCCGCGCCGCCCTGCCGGGGGATGTGATCAGCCTGTTCGTCCTGCCGCCTTCGATCGCGGAACTGGAACGCAGGCTGCATGGCCGCGCATCGGATGAGGCGGACGAGATCGCACGCCGCATGCAGGCCGCGCGCGACGAAATCTCGCACTGGAATGAATTCGATCACGTCATCATCAATTCCGACCTTGACCAGGCCATAGCCGAAGCCCGTGCCGTGCTGGTGGCGGCCAGGCTGGAACGCCACCGTCAGGTGGGGCTGGCGGACCTGGTAGCCAGCTTCGGGGTCTGAAGTCACCTCCGGCGCTCAGCCATCCATCGGCCGATGCATGTGTTTCATGCGCCATGGATGATGGACAAGCCGCCGGGAATTGATATGCGGGTTAGCGCGGCATCAGCCGCGCCCCGCCCTGACCGCCCGGATTCCCATGCCCACGCGCCGTATGCCCGCCCCCGTCCTGCCATTCTGGATGATTGCCCTGCTGGGGCTGCTTACGGCCATCGGTCCGCTGGCGACCGACATGTATCTGCCCGCCTTTCCCATCATGGACGCGGAACTGGCGGGGGGACACGCAGGCGCCAGCCAGGTCACGCTGGCGGCATGGTTCGCGGGACTGGCGGTAGGACAGTTCAGCCTTGGCCCGATTTCCGACCGGCTGGGCCGCAGGCTGCCGCTGCTGGGGGGGCTGGTGCTGTTTACGGTGGGATCGGCCGGATGCGCCATGGCCACGGGCTTCGACCTGTTCTGCCTGTGCCGTTTCGTCTCGGCGCTGGGTGGGGCGGCGTGCGCGGTCCTGCCGCGCGCCATCGTGCGCGACGTGGCGACAGGAGCCGTAGGCGCGCGCATCATGTCGCAGCTCATGCTGGTGTTCGGGGTCATGCCCATCCTTGCACCCTCACTGGGCAGCCTGGTGCTGATGATGGGGCACTGGCGATGGATTTTCCTGATCGCGGTCATTTATGGCGTGCTGGGACTGCTGACGGTGCTGGCGACCATGCCCGACACCATGCCGGTGGAAAAACGCATCGCCTTTTCGCTGACCGGCACGATCACCCGTTACGCCGGTCTGGTGCGTGAACCGGTGTTCATGTCCAGCGCGCTGATCAACAGTTTTTCCTCGTTCGTCATGTTCGCCTACATCACCTCCGCGCCCGTGGTGTTTGAACACCTGCTTGGGTTCACACCCACCCAGTTCGGGGTATTTTTCGGCATGAATGCGGGGATATTCATTGCCTGCGCGCAGCTGAACGGCAGTCTGGTCCACCGGATCGACCTGTCACGGCTGCTGGATGGCGGCATCGCGTGCAGCGTGGTGGCGGCGGTAGCCTGCCTGGTGCTGTCGCTTGCGGGCATTGCCGGTCCCGCGCATCCTGTCCTGGTATGCGTGCTGATCAGCTGCATTACCGGCTGTCTGGGGTTTGTGGGACCAAACGCCACGGTGCTGGCCTTTACCCATCATGGCCACCAGGCGGGCAGTGCGTCGGCGTTGATGGGCACCATCCAGTTTTCCCTTGCGGCGGGCAGCGGTTTCATCCTCGGGCATGTGCCCTTCCATTCCCCCGCGCCGCTGGCGGTGGTGGTCATGGGGGGCGTGGGCTGCATGGTGGCGTGCAACATGTGGCGCCATGCCTGCAACCGGCGGGTGGATGCATCCCACGTGCCCTGATCGTGCAGCACGCACGACAGGGGGTACGCGCTTTCGCTTTGACGTGGGGGACATGCCGCGCTACGGCAGGAACATGTCTGCTGAACCTGTTGTCCGGCATGGCGATCACCCACATGCGCGGGAGGCGTTGTGAACGGCATTCTCGATTTCATTGCCGGGCTGGGCAGGGCCGTTCTGGATATCGTCCGCATGGCGGGGCGGGTGGCGCTGTTTGCCGCCGTTGCCCTGTCGCATATGGTCCGCCCCCCTTTCTACTGGCGCACGCTGTGGGGCACGCTGGTGGAAATCGGCTATTTTTCCCTGCCGGTCGTGGCGCTGACCGCACTGTTTTCGGGCGGCGTGATCGCACTCCAGTCCTATACCGGTTTTGCCCAGTACCATGCCCAGAACGCCATTGCCGGGATTGTCATCCTGGCGGTCACGCGTGAACTGGGGCCGGTGCTGGCGGGACTGATGGTGGCAGGCCGGGTCGGGGCCGCCATGTCGGCCGAAATCGGCACCATGCGCGTGACCGACCAGATCGACGCGCTGTCCACCCTGTCCACCAACCCCATCAAGTACCTGGTCACGCCACGGCTGGTGGCGGGCACGCTGGCGCTGCCGTTCCTTGTGCTGGTGGCTGACATACTGGGTGTACTGGGCGGGTTTACCGTGTGCGTGATGAAGCTGGATTTTTCGGCTTCCGCCTATATCACGGCCACGATTGCCTCGCTCAAGGTCATGGACGTGACGGTGGGGCTGGTGAAGGCGGCCATATTCGGGTTCCTGATCGCGCTCATGGGCTGCTACCATGGCTATCACAGCCGTGGCGGGGCCGAAGGCGTGGGGGCGGCCACCACGGCCGCCGTGGTCGCGGCCTCGATCCTGCTGCTGACGTTTGATTACCTTCTGACGGATGTGTTCTTTTCCCAATGAGTGACGCAACCCCCAAGATCCGCATTCGCGGCCTGAAAAAGGCATTCGGTCCCAAGGTGGTGCTGGATGGGGTGGACCTTGATGTTATGGGTGGCACGTCATTCGTGGTCATTGGTGGTTCGGGCACCGGCAAGTCGGTGCTGCTGCGCTGCATCCTGGGCCTGATTACGCCTGACGCCGGGTCCATCGAGATTGATGGCGTCGATGTCACCACCCTTTCGCCCCGGCAGCGCGAACCCTACATGGCGCGGATCGGCATGCTGTTCCAGAACGGCGCGCTGTTTGACAGCCTGAGCGTGTGGGAAAACGTGACCTTCGGCCTTGTTGCCGCCGCCCGCGCGGGCCATGGGCCGCGCATTACCCGCGCACAGGCCCGCATGCGCGCGGGCGCCCTGCTGGAACAGGTGGGCATGGACCCTGCCGTGGGCGCGCTGTCGCCATCCGAACTGTCGGGCGGCATGCAGAAACGTGTGGGGCTGGCACGCGCCATTGCGGCCCGCCCTGAAATCCTGTTCTTTGATGAACCGACAACCGGGCTTGATCCCATCATGGGCGCGGTGATTGACGGGCTGATTGCCGATTGCGTGCGCAAGCTGGGATCGACCGCCATCGCCATTACGCATGACATGGCGTCCGCCCAGCGGATCGGGGACCGGGTGGGCATGCTGTATGAAGGCAGGCTGATCTGGCAGGGAGCGCCATCAACGTTGTTCAGCAGTGGCAACCCGGTGGTGGACCAGTTTACCCATGGCCGCCGCGAGGGGCCGATCAAGGTAGACGTTCGTAACTAATTGATAAAAAACATAAAAGTTTTTGGGTGCCGCCTTTCTGAAAAAGCTTCACCAAAAACTTTTTCATGTTTTCCAAAGGGGTTTTCACACGCCCTCTGACTTTCGCGGCCGGTCGTTCCATATATGATATACACGATCTGTTCTTGTCCAAGGAGCCATCATGGCGCGTCGGCCCGCTAACCGTTTTGTCTGTCAGTCCTGCGGGGCGGTCTTTCCCAAATGGTCGGGCCGGTGCGACGCCTGTGGTGCATGGAACAGCATTGTCGAGGAAACGGTCGAACCCACGGCAACCGGCGGTACCAACGCCCGCAGGCGCACGGGTGCCCGCATCAACCTTGTCGGTCTTGCGGGCGACACACCACCGCCACCCCGCATTGAAACCCGGATCGGTGAACTGGACCGCGTGCTGGGGGGCGGACTGGTTCCGGCATCCGTCGTGCTGGTTGGTGGTGATCCGGGTATCGGCAAATCGACGCTGCTGCTGCAGGGGGCCTGTGCGCTGGCGCGGGCGGGGCGCAAGGTCATGTACATATCGGGCGAGGAAGCGGTGGACCAGATCCGCCTGCGCGCGCGTAGGCTGGGGCTGGAAGCGCCCACGCTGGAACTGGCCGCCGCCATAAACGTGGCTGATATCGTCGCAACGCTGGAGGCGGAAAAGGACCTGGCGCTGGTCGTGATCGATTCGATCCAGACCATGTGGATGGAAACGGTGGAAAGCGCACCCGGCACCGTAAGCCAGGTGCGCGCCTGCGCGTTTGAACTGATCCGTCTGGCCAAGCAGCGTGGCTTCAGCCTGATCCTGGTGGGACACGTGACGAAGGAAGGAGCACTGGCCGGTCCCCGTGTGCTGGAACACATGGTTGATGCGGTCATGTATTTCGAGGGCGATCGCGGCCATCAGTTCCGGATTTTGCGCGCGGCCAAGAACCGCTTTGGCGCGACGGACGAAATCGGCGTGTTCGCCATGACCGATCAGGGACTGGAGGAAGTGCCCAATCCCTCTGCCCTGTTTCTGGCTGAACGGCGGGGACATATCGCGGGGTCCGCCGTGTTCGCGGGCATGGAAGGCACGCGCCCCGTCCTGCTGGAGGTACAGGCCCTGCTGTCGCCCAAGGCGGGTGATGGCGGCGCACGGCGCGCGGTCGTGGGGTGGGATACCGGACGGCTGAACATGCTGCTGGCGGTGCTGGAAGCGCGATGCGGCATCAAGCTCAACGCCATGGATGTACACCTCAATATCGCAGGTGGCCTGCGGGTGGGGGAACCGGCGGCCGACATGGCGGTGGCCGCAGCCCTTGTATCCGCCGCCACCGGGCAGCCCACCAGTGCCGGTTCGGTCTATTTCGGCGAAGTTGGCCTGTCGGGCGAGATCCGTCAGGTCTCGCAACCCGACACACGGCTGAAGGAAGCCCATAAGCTGGGTTTCGAGCATGCATTCCTGCCGCGCCGCATCGCACGCGGCAACCGTAAGCCCACGGCCCCCGATGGGCTGGGCATACAGGAGATCGGCCATCTGGGCGATCTGGTCAGCCTGTTTACCGGGGCAATGGAGGAGGCGGAGGCGTGAGTGCGCCCGAACGCTTCATGCTGCGCGAACCCGCGATGCTGGAGCGGGAGGTAAAGAAAAGCATTTTCCTTGCACAGGCTGCTCCCGTTTCAACCCCTGCGCAAGCCATGGAATTCATCGCATCCGTCAGTGACCCTGACGCCACTCATAACTGCTGGGCCTATCTGATCGGCCAGACCTATCGCAGTGATGACGCGGGGGAACCCGGTGGCACGGCGGGTCGCCCCATTCTGCAGGTGATCGAGGGGCAGGGTTTCGATCGCACCGTGGTCGTGGTCACGCGGTGGTTTGGTGGCACCAAGCTGGGGGCTGGTGGTCTGGTGCGTGCCTATGGCGGCACGGCTGCGGAATGCCTGCGCACGGCGGAACGCGTCCCGATCGTGGAAATGGTGTCCCTGACATTTGGCTGCGGTTTTTCCGACCATGCCCTGCTGCGTGCGCGGCTGGAAAGCATGGACTGCCAGATCAAAAGCGAAGACTTCGGGGCCGCAGGGGTCGACATGCAGATCGCCCTGCCCGCGATACGCGAGGCGGAGGTCCGTACCCGCATCACCGACATCACCCGTGGGCAGGCCACCATCCGCGTGGTGGAGGAAGACGTGACACCGGGTGTTGGAGACTAACGCTATTGCCGCTATGTCAGACAGCGTTTCACGTTCACCATACGGAAAAAAGACCAACCATGACCGATACCCCGCCGGACCGTCTGTCCGTCAATCCCGCCAGCCCCTTTTACAACGAGTCCCTGCTTGATCGCGGCATTGGCGTGCGTTTCAAGGGCATCGAGAAAAATAATGTCGAGGAATACTGCATAAGCGAAGGCTGGGTGCGTCTGGCCGTGGGTCGCGGCACCGACCGTTTCGGCAACCCGATGGCCATGAAGGTCAAGGGACCGGTCGAGGTCTGGTTCAAGTCCTGACCCTATCCTGAAAAGAAACAGGGGGCTGGCACAGGTAAGCCGATAACGGCTTGATATGCGGCATGAAATTACATCATCGCAGCCGGCCGGCCCTTACTGCCTCAAGATCTCCTTCTGGAGTACTTCGTCGCAGGCGCATGAAGTACTCCAGAGATTATCGGCGTCAGTCGCAATACAGCGTTCCTGTTCTGCCGCAGGCTTTGAGACATCATTGCCGGGCATAATGCCCTGAAAGAAAGAATCATCAGAAAGTTTTTGGTGAAGCTTTTTTCAAAAAGCTTCGAAGAACACCATCTTTTTGAAAAATGATTATTTTTTATCAGTGCTTATGGCGTGGACGATGGGACGACAGCATACAGCCCGATTTCCAGATGTTTGCCAGTCGAGTAATTCAATCCCGTCTGCTGTCCCAGTTCGTGCACATCCAGACCATTTTCCATGATGCGGGCACTGAAAGCGCCCAGATCCTGCGCCCCTACCAGCGCCATGCCGCATCTGGGGTTCTGCTGCAGGAAATCTGCGGCGGCCGTGGCATTGATCAGGCGCGTATCCTGACCCAACAGGAATACAAGGCTGGGTTCCGAATCTGATGTCGAGGCCACGATAGTCCGCGCGCAGGGACGGTGTGCATCCACCATCGCCGCAAGGCGTGGACTGAGCCAGATGGTCTGCAACCGGGGAATGACGGTCGTGAACAGCCCGACATGGATGATGACGGCAGCCGCTACGGCCGCCATGGCCGCCCGCAGCGCATCACGGTGCAGGATCAGGTAACCCGACAGGCCCAGCAGCGGCAGCGCACCGGCAGGCACCAGCATGGCAGCAGGGGAAACCATGCCTTCCATGCGCCACAGCAGCACCGGCCCCGCAAACGCAAGCACCGACCCGACCGTAAACCAGATCAGCCCATAAGCCGCAATCAGGCTACACCCCCATATCGCCCGTGGCCATTCCCAGTCTGTCGGAAAGGAAACAATCGCCGCCGCTGTCAGGATGGCAATGGCCGGATAGGTCGGCAGCACGTAATGCGGCAGCTTGGTCGCAATAGCCTCGAACACCATCCAGTGCGGCACGATCCAGCACAGCAGATAACGCACATGCGGCTGAAACCGGCGTTCCCATACAAAAGGCAGGCTCATGGCCGCAAAAACCGACCCGGGCCAGAAGGAAATGGCAAAGACAATCAGATGATAGCCCGGCGGCAGGCCATGCGTTTCCTGCCCGCTGGCGACCTTGCCCAGAAAATTGCGCCCGACCGCCCGTGAAAAGAAATCGCCGTGACTGATAACCCCGATGGCGATGCACCATGGCAGCACAATGGCCAGCATGACCAGCCAGCCCCATGCCGGCCGCAGCCGTTTCCACCAGTCAATACGCCGTTCCACCAGCGCCAGCGCAAGGGGGGTGCCAAAACCCGGAATCAGGATAACCGGCCCCTTGAGCATCAGCCCGCACCCCAGCGCGGTCCAGTACAACAGGGCCGCGGCAAGCGGGGTGGCAAGGTCACGTTCACGGTCCAGATATGCCCGCAGCAGCCCGCATTGTGCCAGCAGCACAAACAGCAGCAGGGTCGTATCAATGGTGGCCATCCGGCCTTCGGCCGTCATCAGCACCGATACCGCCAGCAGTGCCGCCCCCAGCAGGCCACACATGGGGCCGAACAGGGCCGCGCCAATCCACGCGGTCAGCACTGCGGAACCGGTCACCGCCAGAAGCGAAGGAATACGATAGGGCCAGACCGCATGCGCGTCCTGCATGCCCGTCAGGCGAACAGCCGTGGCTTCAAGCCAGTATATGCCAGCAGGCTGGAGATAGCGGGGCTGATCCAGAAACCGGACATCGACATAGTTGCCGCTGTGCAGCATCTGTGCCGTGGCTTCCATGTAACGCGGTTCATCACGGTCCAGCGGTGGAAGCGACGCACGCCCCGGCAGGAACAGGAAAAATACGGACAGCGCCACAAGGATATAGTGACGCAATGTCAGACGCGTCATGGGCACGGTCCCTTCAGCGTTCGGTAACGCGTTTCGGTATCCTGGCGCGGTTGTTAAGCCACATTACACCCAATATGTCCCGGATGCCGACAATGGCCCGTTTGAGATTGGTATATTTGGAAGATCCATGCAGCCGGTTACGGTGATCGACCGAAAGACAGGCCAGCGGTACGCCCCGCCTGCCCATAAGGGACGGCAGGAAGCGGTGCAGCCCCTCAAACTGGGGCAGCCCAAGGAAATCCACGCGCCGGAATGCCTTCAGCGACGCCCCGGTATCAGGGCAACCATCATCAAGCAGGCGACGGCGCAGGCCATTGGCAAAACGTGAGGCCAGCCTGCGCGACATGGTATCACGCCGTCTGGTTCGCACGCCCACAACCAGGGGCGCGCGCCCTTTTGCCATGCGGCACATTTCCAGCATGGCGGCGAAATCAGCAGGATTATCCTGTCCGTCACCATCCATCAGGATGACCCACTCACCGCGCGCGGCTTCAATGCCGGTGCGCAGGCCAGCGGATTTTCCGTAAACCGTATCATGACCAAGGATACGCAGGTCAGGCAGGATGCCGTCACGCCTTACGGCTTCAAGCTGTGCGACCGTATCGTCTGTGCTGCCATCATCAACGAAAATGACTTCAGCCCCGGGCAACTGGCCAAGGACATCGGAAATTTCCTGACATACAGGCCGAATATTCGGCCCTTCATTCAGTACTGCCGCGATAATGGAGACAATGGGACGGTCGTCCGCCCCATTACCTGACATGCCGGTTGTCACCAATGATGATCAGGCAGCACGCTGGGACAGGGCCGTCGGCAGGTCACCGATGGACTTGTCAATAATCTTGCCGTCCGTATCTGCGGGCAGGCTTGCAGCCAGCGTTTCACGCGTGGCCTGAATGGCGATATCAACAGCCGTCTCACGCACTTCGCGCAGGGCGGAACGTTCTGCCGAAGCAATCCGGTCCTTTGCCATCTGTTCGCGCCGTGCGGCGATTTCCTCGGCGTCCTTGCGGGCCTTCAGTGCGATATTGGCGGCTTCGCGCAGGGAATGTTCAACCAGTTCCTTGGCTTCGGCCAATGCCGCTTCGCGGTCACGCGTCGCGTCCTCAAGCATCTGCTCGGCTTCACGGCGCAGGCGCGCTGCTTCATCAAGCTCTGCACGGATGCGCTCCGCCCGTCCGTCCAGCGCGCTCACCAGGGGTTTCCATAGTGAACGCCCGAACAGGACAAAAAACAGGACAAAGGCAACAGCCGACCAGAAACGGGGATCATGAAACATGATTATGACCTGTCTGTCTTGGGCAGCGGGTCAGAGACCACGTGCTGCCGCAGCAGAACCGACCTTTGCCGTCACGAAATCGGCCGGGGCGGCAATGCCGGATAACTGATGGATCAGCGTTTCCGCCGTCGTTGTCGAAATCTCGCGCACGGATGCCAGCGCCTGCCCGCGTGCCTGGGCAATGCGGGTTTCGGCATCCTGGATTTCCGTCGCCAGACGCGCGTTCATTTCCTCGGCCTGCCGGGCGGCGGCAAGACGCGCCTCCTCGACAACCTTGTCCACATTGGCCTGTGCATCAGCCAGTGCCTTGCGGCGGGCTTCATGCAGGTCGGCCACTGCTTCATCAGCGCGGGTCTTGGCCTTGTGCGCAATCCCGAGATCCGTCTCGATCGTCTGGCGACGCAGCGACAGGACCTTTTCCACCTTCGGCAGGGCCGAACGGCTCAGCAGAAGGTAAAGTACCAGGAAAATGCCAGCGCCCCATACCACCTGTCCGATGACATAGGGATTGCCGAAATCAAGCTGGGGCATGCCCTCGGCGCGCGCGCCAGGGGCAACCATGGCCATCAGCGGCAGAGCCAGCGCGGACGAGGCCAGAACTGTCCCCGCCCTTCGGATGTTGTCATACATCACGGCGCGCGCCATGTTCGCCTCCAGCGTATCAGACGAACAGGATCAGGAACGCGATCAGAAGCGCATACAGGGCGACGGCTTCCGTCAGAGCGAAGCCCAGCATGCCGAGACCGAACACGTGCGGACGCGCGGACGGGTTGCGCGCGATGCTGCTGACCAGCGTGGAGAAGATGTTACCCAGGCCAATGCCAACGCCAGCGAGGGCGATAACGGCGATACCGGCACCAATTTCACGGGCTGCTGCGATATCCATGTCTTGTTTTCCTTGTTTCAGACGTTCTGGATTGAAATAGATGGAAGCGGGGTTGGGGCCTTTAGTGGGCCACCGCCTCCCTCAGATAGATGCAGGTAAGGATTGCAAACACGTAGGCCTGCAAGGCACCGACCAGCAATTCGAGTGCCATCAGCGCGATATTGATGACCACGGGACCAACGGCGATGATGTCACCGAAGAAGCCCAGACCGGCCAGCATGATCGTGAAGGCGGCAAACATGTCGAACATCACGTGACCGGCGACCATGTTGGCAAACAGACGGATCGACAGGCTCACGGGACGCGAAAGAAAGGAAAGGATCTCGATCGGGATCAGCAGCGGGGCCAGTGCCTTGGGGGCGCCGGCGGGCATGAAATGGGCGAAGAACTTCGCCCCCTGCACCTTGAGCGACACGATGATCGAGAGGCAGAACACCATCAGCGCCAGCGCCAGCGTCACGGCGATATGGCTGGTGAAGGCAAAGGAAAAAGGCAGCAGGCCAAGGTAGTTGCCAGCCAGGATGAAGAAGAACAGCGTGAACACGAACGGGAAGAAGGCCCGGCCTTCCGGACCAATCGTATCAACCGCCATGTTATGGATGAAGTCGTAGCACATTTCAGCTGCGGACTGCAGCCGGCCCGGCACCACCGCCGCGGGACGCATGCCCACGTACAGGAATGCCAGAACCACAATGGCGGCAACAATCATCATCATGGGGGACTGGCTGAACCGCAGGGATTCGCCAAGTGCACCCAAAACTGGATGGAGCTCGAACTGACCGAGCGCGTCGATGGATGATCCGGCCGCCAACTTCGTTCTTCCCTATATCCGTCCAGAGCCGTCGTCCGGCCCCTTTGCCTCAGTGTTTATGGCATCGGGCCTGACAAGACGCCAGACATTAAGCACACCTGCCACACCACCCAGAAGCGAAAAGACGATCAGGAACCAGGGCTTCGTATGCAGCCAGTGGTCAAGCCCCCAGCCAATCGCAACCCCGACCACCAGCGCCGATACAAGTTCCGTTCCCGACCTGATCACCAGGCCCAGATCGGACAGCGTCCCACCGGTGTCGCGGGCAGCGGGCGCGGGCGGGTTCATACGCTCGCGGGCTGCTTCCAGTCGCCGGTCAAAGGACTCGTCGGACGGGTCGTTATCCTTATCCACTTCTCGCACCTCCCAAGGGTGCAGGCGCTAGCTAACGATGCTGCAATAACCTGTCAAGCAAGGGGTGGCAAACAAACGTGCCATCCCTGCATCTTTTTTCCCCGGTGGGGGTTCAATATGCCCTTATTCGCCGGAAGAACCACCGGGAATGACATCATAACCGGCGCTGCCGGGAAACGCGCCGGGCGGCGGGGCGTCGGCGGGTTCGACATGGATGGCCTGGTTGACGTCAGGCCCGATCTCACGCGCGTTGATGGCGGTTCCATGATCCCCTGTCACACCGGTGCCGATGGCGTGCAGCGTCGCCCCCGGCTTGAGCCACGCGACAAGACGGGTTGCATTCTTTTCACCCACATACACGACGCTATGGTCACGCATGATCACACCCTGCGCCTTGCCCTGCATGTCATACAGGGGGGCCAGGATGGTCCCGTCCACCGGCACGTCGGGGCCGATGCTGGGGGAATCAATCACCGGGGCCGTGGCGGATGCGGGCGGATGCACGTCGGCGATACGGCGCCCACGCGGGCCGCTGACGGCATAGGCACGCACGATCGGCTGGCTTATGCCCTTCAGGCCATTGACGCTGACCTGTTCACCCGGCCGGGCGATGGTGGACAGTTCTTCCCCCAGATCGTGGGAAAAGAAAACCTGTGTCCCGTCCCCCAGCAGCATGCCGGACACCTGGCCCGCCGGGGTCAGGATATACTGCACAAGCTGCCCCGTGGTGACCGGCAGCGGCGTCATGTCGAACACCGGGGTTACCTGCGCCGCGGCCGGCGCGGCCGGCGCGGGCTGTGCGCCACCCCTGCTGGCGGCATGGGCACCGCCCGCCGCCAGACTGCCAGCCACAAGCACGCCCGCAAGCAGGCGGCAGGAGGAACGTCGATGAATGTCCATGCGGGTACCCGTCTTTCGTCTGTCTTAACCCCGGTCGTCCACCGGGCGTGCTATCTCATGCCATCCCCGGCGCACAGGCAAGGGGCCTTGCTGTAGGATCAGTGCCGGAAATGGCGCATACCTGTGAAGACCATGGCGATGCCGGCCTTATCGGCGGCGGCAATCACCTCATCATCACGGATGGAGCCACCGGGCTGGATCACGGCTGTCGCCCCTGCGGCGATTGCGGCTTCCAGACCGTCCGCGAAGGGGAAGAACGCATCCGACGCCACGACACTGCCCTGGGTCAGCGGATGGTCGATGCCCGCGGCCTTCGCGGCGTCAGCGCTTTTGGTGGCGGCGATGCGCGCGGAATCAACGCGGCTCATCTGCCCCGCGCCAATTCCCACCGTGCTCTGGTCCTTGGCATAGACAATGGCGTTCGACTTGACGTGCTTGGCCACACGGAAGGCAAAGATCAGATCCGCCATTTCCGCCGGAGTCGGCGCGCGTTTCGTCACCACCTTCAGCGCATCGGGCGTGATGCGGCCGTTATCGCGTGTCTGGGCCAGGAAGCCACCCGCCACCGAACGCACCACCACACCACCGGCCGCCGGGTCAGGCAGGGCGCCGGTCAGCAGCAGGCGCAGGTTCTTCTTGCGCGCAAGGATCTCACGCGCTTCGGCACTGGCATCGGGGGCGACGATCACCTCCGTGAAGATCGCGGCGATGCGTGATGCCGCCTCGGCTTCCAGCGTGCGGTTGAGTGCCACGATCCCGCCAAAGGCCGAAACCGGGTCGCAGCGCAGCGCCTGGTCCCATGCTTCGGCCTGCGTCGCCGCCACGGCCACGCCACAGGGGTTGGCGTGCTTGACAATCACGACGGCCGGGGCGTCAAATTCGGCCACGGCCTCGAATGCCGCGTCGGTGTCATTGATGTTGTTGTAGGACAGGGATTTGCCCTGCACCTGCGTTGCCGTGGCCACGCCGGGGCGGGTGGAGCCATCGGTGTAGAAAGCCGCCTTCTGGTGCGGGTTTTCGCCATAGCGCAGGCTTTCGCGCTTCTCACCCGCCACGATCATGCGCGGGGGCAGCACCTCGCCTTCCTGCTTTGCAAACCATGCGGCAATGGCGGCGTCATAGGCGGCCGTGCGGGCATAGGCCGCACCGGCAAGCTTCTTGCGCTGCGCCAGCGTGGTGCCACCATTTTCCAGCGCGGTGATGATTTCACCATACTGCGCCGGATCGGTCACGATGGCGACATGGGCGTGGTTCTTGGCCGCCGCACGGATCAGGGCCGGACCGCCAATGTCGATGTTCTCGATGCAGTCCTCCGCTCCCGCGCCGGACGCCACCGTGGCCTCGAACGGGTACAGGTTGACGGCCACAAGGTCGATCGGGGCGATCTTGTGTTCTTCCATCTGGCTGACATGCGTGGGCAGGTCACGCCGGCCAAGGATGCCACCATGCACCTGCGGCACCAGTGTCTTGACGCGCCCATCAAGGATTTCCGGAAAACCGGTATGTTCGGACACATCACGCACCGGGATGCCGGCTTCGCGCAGGGTACGGGCGGAACCACCCGTCGAGAGGATCTCCGCGCCATGGGCGACAAGGGCGCGGGCAAGGTCAAGCAGGCCCTTCTTGTCGGAAACGGAAATCAGGGCACGCCGAACCGGCACGGTCTTCGGGGGGGTCATCAGCAGGTGACCTTTCACGCAAGCTGGAAATGGGCCAATCCGGGTGGATTAGTCCAACCGCGTGATGCGGGGCAATAAGCGAAATGCCATAACTGCTCCATTCTGGGCGGAAATCAGCCCTGACAGGCCGCCCGGAGGGTCGCCAGCAGGTCGGGACGGCGTGGCAATGCAACCCCGTCCCATGCCACGACTTCCCGCACGGACAGGCTGTTGAGGGTGAAGACCGCCGCCGCCTGACGCAACCGCGCGGGTGAAATACGCCCCACTTGCACGATCCCTGCATCCACCAGCACCCCACGGGCCGTTCCGGGCAATGCGCCATCGCTGACCGGGGGGGTGACAGGCTGCCCGTCAAGGCAGGCGACCAGCGTGCTGGCGCTGGTTTCAGCCACGAAACCCGCATGGTTGAGCAGGATGGCATCATCCGCACCCTGTTCCGCCGCCTCCATCCGCGCCAGAATGGATGGCAGGTAATTCAGGCTTTTTATCCGTGACAGGATGCTGCACTCATCACGCCGGTGGGATGCGGTGACCAGACGCACCGGGGTTGCGGGCGGCAGGCCGGATGAAGTGGTCAGCAGCACTGTTGGCGAGACCTGTGCGGGCGGCAGCAGGCCGCGTGGTCCCACCCCACGGGTGCAGGTCAGGCGCAATGATCCCGTTTGCAGCCCGCTGGCATCCAGCAGGGCCGCAATACCCGCCGCAATGGCCGCCCGGTCAGGGGATGGCAGCCTGATGGCCGCCGCCCCCTGCGCCAGACGGTTCATGTGGCGATCGAAATGCCGGACCTGTCCGCCCGCAACCCGCATGGTCTCGAACAGGCCATCGCCCAGCAGGAAGCCCCGGTCCGCCGTGTCCACGCATGCGCCGCCCGCGGGCAGGATCCGGCCATTGAGCCATATGGGCAGGGAAACGGGTACGGTCATGGAGATCCTCCATCCGGGCTGTCATGGAAAATATCCAGCAGGGCCGCGATTTTCAGCTGCATTTCACGATATTCACGCATCGGGTCGGATTCAAAGGTGATGCCCCCGCCCGCCGCCGCGATGATGCACTCCGGCGTCATGGACAACGCGCGGATGATGACGGAACTGTCCATGGCCCCATCGCACCCGATCCATGCCACCGTGCCGCAATAGGCCCCACGGGCGGAGGCCTCCAGTTCATCAATGATCTGCATGGCGCGATGCTTGGGCGCGCCCGTAACCGAACCCGGCGGCAGTGTGGCGGCCAGCAGGTCGAAGGCATCACAGCCCGTACGCAGTTGCCCCGTGACCTCGGACACCAGATGGTGGACATGGGCAAACCGTTCCACGCCAAACAGTTCGGGCACGCTGACGCTGCCGATACGGGCCACACGGCCGATGTCATTGCGCATGAGGTCCACGATCATCAGGTTTTCGGCCCGTTCCTTCGCATCATGGCGCAGGTGACGGGCCAGTTGCGCATCTTCCGCCGCCGACCGGCCGCGCGGGGCGGTGCCCTTTATGGGCCGGGTGCGCACCGTGCCATCGGGACCAAGGGCGATGAACCGCTCGGGCGAGGCACTGAGCAGGGCAAATGCCCCATCACATGACAGGAAAGCCCCGAACGGCGCGGGGGACCCGGCCCGCAACGCACGATAGACATCCACCGGCCCAAGCCCGGCGGGTCGGGCGGCATACATGCGCCCGGTCATGTTGACCTGAAACACCTCGCCCACCGCGATCCGTTCCACCGCCTGCGCCACACCGGCGCAATAGGCCGCGCCATCCTGATCCGGCCTGAAAGGCAGGGCGGGCAATGCGGGGATCGCCCCTGCCGGACCAACCGCTTCCCACTGCGCCACCAGACGGGCAACCCGATCAGCAGGCAGGGCCACAGGGTCATGACCCGCCAGCCACGCCCGGCCCTGCAGACGGTCAAGGACAAAGGCATGGTCATAAATACCGAACGCAGCCTCCGGCTGCGTCGGGTCATCCTTATGCCGGGTCATGATCCCCGTCCCGCGCAGCCCTGCGCCGTAACCGGCAAACCCGATCGCCCCACCGGCAAAAGGCAGACCAGCAGGACAGCCACCAACCGGCAGAGCGTCCCGCAGCACCGCCAGCAGGTCACGGTCCACCGCCACGCCATCCAGCCGGCATCGGCCTGCACGCTGGACCACCACATGCACCGGGTCACGGCAGATGATGACCCAGCGCGCCCGGTCACCAACCGTGCCCCCGCTATCCAGACAGGCAAGCCATGGCAGGTGTCCCCACGCCGCCAGTATGGCGTCCACATCCCGCCAGGGCAGGGGCAGGCTTACGCCGTCCCTAGCCATCCCCGGGGTGCCGCAGGTCGTGGGTGTAGGTTGCCAGCATGGTGCGGACTTCATCCCCATCCGTCGCTTCCAGCGCGCGGCAGGCCATGCGACGGCAGTCATCCATGGCGGCCGCCCGGATCGCCCGCTTCACCCGTGGCACGGCGGAGGCATGCATGGAAAAGGACCGCACCCCCAGCCCCACCAGCAACGGCACCGCCAGCGGGTCGGACGCCAGTTCCCCACAGACGGAAACCGGCCTGCGCTGGCGCAGCCCCGCATCCGCTGTCATGCGCACCAGCCGCAGCACCGCCGGGTGCAGCGGGTCATACAGGGCCGCCACATCCGCTGCCGCCCGGTCGGCGGCAAGGGCGTACATGGTCAGGTCATTGGTACCGATGGCCAGGAATTCGGCTTCCTGCGCCAGCACATCGGCCATGAGGGCGGCGGCGGGCGTTTCAATCATGATGCCAAGCGGCGGTAACGGGTCGGGTATTTCCATCCCTTTACGCCGCAGCCTGCGCCCGACGCGGGTATAAATGTCACGTGCGGCCCGTACTTCCCCCACCCCGGACACCATGGGCAACAGGACCCGGACCGGCCCCGCATGGGCCGCGCGCAGGATGGCGGCGAACTGCGTTTCCAGCAGGGCGCGATGCTGAAGCAGCAACCGGATGCCCCGCACGCCCAGCGCCGGATTGACATCGCCCCCATTGCCAATACCCACGACGCGTGACAGGGCATCGCTGTTCTTTTCACTGCCCCAGTCCACCACGCGGATCGTGACCGGGTCGCCCGCCATGGCCTCGATCAGGGGCAGGTAGATGGCTTCCTGCCGCGCTTCATCAGGCAGGGTATCGGTATTCATAAACAGGAATTCGCTGCGCAGCAGGCCAATGCCCGCCGCCCCCGACTGCGCCACCATCGGCAGTTCGGCCGGGATTTCCAGGTTGGCCTGCAGCGTCAGCACTTCCCCGCTGGACAGGCGGGCGGGCAGCCGGCGCAGCCGGCCCAGCATCTGGCGTTCACGCGCATAGGCCGCGACATCCACCCGTGCCGCCGCCGCCGTGCGGCTGGAGGGGCGGATAATGACCTGCCCCGTTGTCCCGTCCACCACCAGGCGCGTGCGCCGCCGCACCTGCGCCAGCAACCCGTGGGCAGCCAGCACGGCGGGAATGCCCAGCGCACGCAGCAGGATGGCGGTATGCCCGGTACTGCCGCCTTCTTCCGTCACGACGGCGGCAATGCGGGAGGGATCGATCAGGGCGGCATCGGCGGGGCGCAACTGCTCGGCGACCAGAATGGCCCCGTCCGGCAGGGCGGAAAAGGAACGATAGGGCGTGCCACTAAGGTTACGGACCAGCCTGCGCCCGATTTCACGGAATTCGCCCGCCCGCCTGCGGGCCGCCACCGCGTCCTCGCCCTGTGGCGCGGGACGGTCGGGCGGTGCGAGCATGTGGGCGGCCAGCGCCTCGGTTTCCTGCATGACGGCGGCTTCGGCCAGCATGCCGTGTTCCAGCCGCCCCTCGATCCCGCGGCGCAGGCGCGAAGGTCCCAGCATGCGCCGATAGACTTCCAGCAGGGAGCCAATTTCAACCTGCCCGTCTTCCGGCAGCAGGGCCAGACGGTCATGCAGCCGACCAAGCTGGGCCACGGAACGGCTTATGGCATCATGCAGACGGGTACGTTCATGCGCCGGGTTACAGTCCCGGCGCGCCATATCCACTGGCGGGGGGACCGGTTCATGCGCGACAGCGGCGTAACCGATCGCGACACCGGGGGAGACAGGCTGGCCTTCCAGCCGTATTTCTCCCGCGCGGGGACGCTGCTGCGGACGGCGTTCAGTCGCCTTCATCAAACCCGGCCCCGACCAGCCGCACCAGCGCCGCAAGCGCCTGCGGCCCCTGGGGACCGGTGGTGGTGATGGTGATCGTCTCGCCCCTGCCCGCGCCCAGCATCATGAGTCCCATGATGGAATGGCCCGAAACCGTCATGCCCGCATGGGTTACATCAACACCCGCATCGAATTTTTCCGCGACCGTCACAAATTTTGCGGCAGCCCTGGCATGCAACCCGCGCTGGTTCACGATCTCCGCATCCATCCGGTGCGGCACGGGCTGTGTCGCTGTTTCAGCCACCGTGGCCTGCCACGCTGTCCGCCTCACCCACGCATTCCCCCACACCCGACAGGCATGCCGCCGGCAGGTGGGACGCCACGGATATGTAACGCCTGCCCGCCGCTTCCGCGCCGTTGAGGCATTCGCGCATATCCGCCTGCCCGCGTATCTGCGCCAGCTTGACCAGCATGGGCATGTTTACCCCCGCCAGCACTTCCACCCGGTCGTTTTCCAGCACGGAGACCGCAACATTCGATGGCGTGCTGCCGAACATGTCGGTCAGCAGGATGACGCCCTGCCCGCTATCGACCGAGTCGATGGCCCGTTGCAGGGCATCGCGGCATGTGCCCGGCACAGCGGTGGTGGTCACGTTGAACACCGCGGTCTGCGCCTGCGGGCCGACCACGTGTTCGAGTTCCCCCTTCAGGGTCTCACCAAGGATACCATGCATCACGAACACAAGACCGATCATTTCGGGTCCGTCTGCTCCGTTGTTTCCGACAGCCCGCGTGGCCGATTGGCCCACCGCCAGCTGCTGCGGCCCTGACGGGCCAGTTCACGATGCATGATAACAACAGGCCATGCATCATGTGGATGGGTATTGTCCGCACGTTGCGCAAGCCTGCGGGCCAGTGCCTCCACCAGTGTGACGGAACGGTGCCGCCCGCCCGAACAGCCTATGGCGATGGTGGCGTATTTCTTTCCTTCGCGCACAAAACGCGGCAGCACCAGTTCCAGCAGCCCTACGATACGGTCGAGGAATTCCTGATAATCTGGATCACGGGCGACATAGGCCGCCACGTCCGCATCCAGGCCGGTCATGGCGGACAGGGTGGAATCATAATAGGGATTGGTCAGGAAACGGGCATCGAACACCATATCCGCTTCACGCGGGAGGCCTGCCGGAAAGGCAAATGACATGAGGGCGACTGTCAGGCCATCGAGTCCCCCCGCCGTCCATTCCCCGAAACGGGCCTCGACCAGCTGCCGCAGTTCCGGCGGTGGCAGGTCGGAGGTATCGATCACCACATCCGCCGCTTCACGCAGGGGGGATGTCAGGGCGATTTCGGCCTCGATCCCTTCCTTTACGGTGCCATGGACGGCCTGCGGATGACGCCTGCGGGTGGCGGTATAGCGACGCAGCAGCACGCTTTCCTCGGCCGTTGCGTAAATCAGTTCAGCATTCAGGCCCGGGTTGACGCGCAGCCGCGCCAGCGCAGCCAGCACGGCAGATGCATCGAACCCGCGCGTGCGGGAATCCACCCCCACCGCCACGGGACGTTCGGCACGGGCCACGATTTCATCCAGCATGCCCAGCGGCGGATTATCGATCACTTCGTGCCCCAGATCCTCCAGAATGCGCAGAATCGAGGACTTGCCCGCGCCGGACAGCCCGGTGACAAGCAGGATACGACGGGGAAGTGGCGTATCTTCATGCATGGTGTCAGTCACACAAAACCCTGACTTCTGTCAGCCCCATGGCCAATGACAGATCGCTGTATCATGGCGGGATCGAAACCTTTTCATGAACCCATTGTTCCCTGAACGGGCGACAATGGAAAGTGGTGACGATATCACATCTGCCTTTCATCAAGCAGTTGCCTGCGACCGGCAACACAGTCCAGCACCAGCCCGATCCGGGCAACGGCGGAAGGCCATGCCGGATCAATGAAAAACACCGGCTGCCCCACGACCTTATCACGGTGTGGCGGCGGGGGGAGTCGCGGCGGATGGTCAGCCGGTGAAACCAGCCTTGCAACCGCCACAACACGCACGCGCGCCCGATAGCGCATGCGCACGATCCCGATACCGCGCACCTCCAGCAGTCCGGACAGGGCTGCGGGCGCGCTGGCCCAGCCTTCGTGCAGGCAGACCCGGTCATCGGCCACCAGGTCATAGCCTGCGTCAATCAGGCGCAGCAGCAGGTCGGACTTTCCCGCCCCCGACGGGCCGGTCAGCACGATACCCTGCGCCCCCCGCGCCGCACAGGACGCATGGATCTGGACCGGATCATTCATGGAAAGGAGGTTTATCCGAAAGTCGTCATTTCGGGGATGGAAAATTTTTTATGGACAAAACATGACCATTTTGTGATTCTGGCCTCAATGGAAGAAAACATGCCGTTCCACCCTTCGCCGGAAGTACATATCCGGTGCCTGACCGGCGTCGATGCCACGACCGGGCAATTCCCGACCGAGCTGTTTCCCCAGATCAGGCAGGCACTGGCCACGGGCATGACCCGGCTGGGCCAGCATGGCATGACTGCGGAAAACGTGACCCGCGTCACCTTTACCCTGCGTGAGACCGATGGCTTCAGCGCCTGCTTTCCCCTGCTGAATGACCTGTTCGGCCGGACCTGTCCTGCAACGACGCTGCGACTGGTCAGACAGTTCGAACATATGGGGCAACTGGCTGAAATCGAACTGGTGGCCATGCCCCCTGCCGACGATTGAGAAACGTAAACGCCGCCAGTCATGGACTGGCGTTCAACCGGATCAGGTTTTTATCGGAAGAAGGATGGTGGTGGAGCTGAGGGGAATCGAACCCCTGACCTCCTCATTGCGAACGAGGCGCTCTCCCATCTGAGCTACAGCCCCACAATCCTCGCGCGATACATACCGTGCGCAGGCCGCAAGTCAAGGCCCATTTTTGGTATGCCAATCGCTTTCTTTCCCTGCCCGCCGCGTTCATGGCAGTTGTATGCGGGCGTGACGGACACTAAATTCCAGTTCCCATCATCCATGAAGGTTGGCCCGTTGATCACCATTATCTTTAACCTGCTGGCTGAACTCATACAGCTTTATTACTATGTGGTGATGCTGGCCTGTCTGTTCAGCTTCCTGCTTGGGTTCGGCATCCTGGATCCGCGCAACCAGATTGTCTGGAATATCTCGAACTTCCTGTTCCGCATGACCGAACCGGTCCTGCGTCCCATCCGGAACATCATGCCCAATATCGGCAACATCGACCTCAGCCCGCTCGTCCTGCTGCTGCTGCTGCAGTACGTGGTGATGCCGGTCATGGGCAAGATTTACGGAATGCTCATGGTCGGTATTGCATAAAAGCCGTGGCTACGGGCTATCCCCTGTGCGCCGTAGACGGATATAACAGGTCATACAGGCCTTGGTTTTCCTTCGGCCCGGATTTCAGGAGTTTATCATCACATGAAAAAAATGAACCGTTTCCTGGCTCTCGCCGCGGCCCTGCCACTTGCTGCCGCACTGTCCGGCGCGCCCGCGCATGCACAGGGTTTCGGTGACCTGACCGGTGGTTCGGGTGGGCTGGGCAAGGCGAGCAGCCTGCTTTCGGGCAGCGGCCTGAACGTGCCGTCTGTCTCATCGCTGGCCCCTTCCAACGTCACGGGCCTGCTGAGCTACTGCGTGCAGAACAACTACCTGCAGGGTAACAGCCCCACCACCCTGCTGTCATCACTGAAGCAGAAGGCGGGTCTTGATACCTCCAGCAGCCAGTATTCCAACGGCCAGAACGGTATTCTTGATACCGGCAACGGCAATACGTTCTCTCTGTCATCGCTCAGCGGCAACCTGAAGCAGAAGGTCACGACCAAGGTCTGCAACGCCGTGCTGAAGCAGGGCAAGTCCCTGCTCTGATCCGGCAAACGGATGTCCGCCCGGTTCAGAACGGGCGGACAACCACCATGATCACGATGATCATCATGAGAACGGTCGGCACTTCATTCGCCATGCGATAGAACCGTTCGGGCCGCGTATTGCGGTCATTGGCAAAATCCCGCCGCCAGCGCCCGCATGCGCCGTTAAATCCCGCCATTGCCAGCACACAGGCAAGCTTGGTGATCCACCAGCCCGAATGCCAGTCGATCAGCCCGGGAATGGCCGACAGCAGGCCCCCGAACAGGAATGTGCTGATCATGGCCGGCATCATGATGAAACGCAGCAGCTTGTATTCCATCACCTTGAAGCGTTCGGATTCAGCCGTGCCCGCCGCCACCTGGCAGTGGTAGACAAACAGCCGCGGCAGATAGAACAGCCCCGCCATCCATGCGATGAACGACATGATGTGGAATGCCTTCAGCCACAGCATGATGGAAGCCAGCGCGTCAATCATGCGCGACACCCTGCTGTTTCTGGCTATCCAGTATACGCCGCAGCAGCGGCACGAATTCATTCAGATGCGTGATCCGCAGCAGTCCCGGCCATGATGGCGCGGGCAGTTCGGCCGGCCGCAGCAGCACACATCCCATGCCCGCCGCCTGCGCCGCGCGCGCACCGGTATCGGTATCTTCCAGCACGATGCAGTTTTCAGGCGAAACACCCTGCGCCTTCGCCGCCGCCAGATAGACTGCCGGGTCCGGCTTGGGCTGGCCCATGTCGCGCGCGGAATGGATATGCGCGGGCGCGATCAGGGCATCCAGACCGGTACGGCCGAATTTCGCTTCCATTTCCATGACCGAGGAATTGGAACCGATACGGTAGGGTAGCCCAAGGCCCGCCACGCCACGCAGCATGGCGGGAGCACCGTCTATGGTTTCCGCCTCACTCCGCATGAGAATGACAAGATTGCGCTGCATCTGCGCAGGCCAGTCATCGGGTAGGGCAATGCCCTCCGCCTGCTCGATTTCATGCTTCAGCGCCGTCAGGGCATGGCCCGCAAAACGGTGGACCGCGTCCTCATCGCTTATGGCAAGGCCATATTCGCGCAGGTTGCGGGCAATCATGCGGCATGACGGCCCTTCGCTGTCGATCAGGACACCATCACAGTCAAAAATGACCAGCTTGAGCGCGCCATCAGGACGCAGGGCGGCAGGCAGCATCATTCATACATCCCGTATGGTCTTGATCAGATCGCCCACATGTTCGGGGGGTGTTGTCGGAATGACCCCGTGGCCAAGGTTGAACACGTGGGGGCGTCCCTTCATCGCATCACGGATGGCGCGGGCTTCGGTGCGCATGCCTTCCCCCCCGGCCAGCACGCGGATCGGGTCCAGGTTGCCCTGCAGCACCAGCGTATCCGGCACCTTTTCCGCCACGGCCTTCATGTCGGCCCCGGTATCGAGCGCCATCGCGTTCACGCCCGTCACGTGGCCGTATTCAATCGCCATAAGCCCGGCCAGGCGCGGAAAGCCGATTACCGGCACATCGGGGTGGCGTGCATTGATGATTTCGGTAATCCGGCGCGCGGGTTCGATGACATGCTTGCGGAACTGCGACGGCGGCAGAAGCCCCGACCAGCTGTCGAACAGCATGACCGCTTCCGCCCCGGCCGTGATCTGGTCGCACAGCATGTCCGCCGTGGATGTGGTCAGCAGGTCGATCAGCCGGTCAAAGAATGCCGGGTCGGTATAGGCCAGCCTGCGCGTTTCCTCGAACTCACGCGAGCCATGGCCTTCCACCATGTAGCACGCCACCGTGAACGGGGCGCCGGCAAAGCCGATCAGCGTGACCTGTCCCGGTTTTGCGGGGCCGATCGCCTCCGGCCCGTCAACAGCTTTGCGCAGCCGGGACAGCGTTTCCATGACCGGCTGCGTTGCCTCTTTCACCCGCGTGGGGTCCAGACGCTCCAGGTCGGCCATCGAACGGACCGCCCCGAGGACGGGGCCACGACCCGGCACGAATTCCAGTGATTGCCCCATTGCCCATGGCAGGATGAGGATATCGGAAAACAGGATCGCGCCATCCATGCCAAAACGGCGGATGGGCTGCAGCGTGATATCCACCGCCATGTCCGGTGTCATGCAACGGGTTATGAAATCCGCCTTTTCACGCAGTGCCCGGAATTCTGGCAGGAACCGGCCCGCCTGCCGCATCAGCCATACCGGAGGTGGCCATGTCGCCTCTCCCAACAGGGTGGCGAGCAGGGGTTTGCGTGTTTCAGTCATCGATCCGTCGTTCTGTTTCGTTGTGGCCGGACTATCTCGTACTTTCGTCGTGACGGATAGCGGGCAGGTGAGACGCGCGCGCCTCTTTCAAAACAATAAAAGAAAAGAGAAAGAAATTTTTTGATGTGCTTTAAGTGCTGTGGATGACGGGGTACCCACGTTTCCGAAAATGTACCCCACTTTTCCCACAGAGTGTACAGTTTCCGACTCCAAGGATTCCCGTGGCCGTGGGGAGTTATCCAGATTGTACCGACATGGGCCTGTGTACAACCCACCGCGAACGGAGGTGTACCCGTTGTCCACGGTACTCGGTACGGCGCAGAATTGTTTGGAGTACTGTCCCCATGTACCCCAGTACTCGAACGCACCGAATTTCGTGTTTCACTTCGACAGTACGGAGAGGGTGATGCCAGACGACTCGAATTTAGTACTAAAGCCGCCGCCATTACAGGCGGAGTCGCCGCCGATAGTACTGGCCAGCCGCTCTGCCGCGCGGCGGAGTCTGCTGGAATCAGCGGGGATTCGGGCGGATTACCGTGCGGCGGATGTGGACGAACATGTCATTCGCGACCGTGCCCGCGCCTGCGGGATGGAAGCAGGCCAGACAGCCCTCGAACTGGCCCGGGCCAAGGCGCGCGCCATCAGCGTGGACAATGGCGCGGCCGTGATTGGCGCGGACCAGATGCTGTCATGCGATGGGGCATGGTTTGACAAGCCGGAAAGCATGGACGCCGCCCGACAGCAGTTACGCACGCTGCGCGGCAGGCCCCATATGCTGCATACGGCGGTGGTGATGCTGCGTGACGGGGCCGAGGTCTGGCGGCACGTTGCCTGCCCCGTGCTGCACATGCGTGCCTTCAGCGATTCCTTTCTGGAGCGTTACCTGGCGATGGAGGGCAATGCGATTCTGTCCTGTGTCGGGTGTTACCGGCTGGAAGGTATGGGCATTCACCTGTTTTCCCATATAAAAGGCGAACATTCCGCCATCATGGGATTGCCCCTGCTGGCGTTGCTGCAGGCGTTGCGGGCACAGCGTATCATCATGCAATAAATTGGTTTGCGGGGGGTTGCATTGCCAGGATCTTACGGTTATACCCCGCGAACCAGACCACGGCGGGCCATGAAAAATGGCCGGTCAGTCAGGACAGTGGGGCCATAGCTCAGTTGGGAGAGCGCCTGAATGGCATTCAGGAGGTCAGGGGTTCGACTCCCCTTGGCTCCACCAGATTCCTTATCTGGTAACCCCCCTTGAATATAAAATCCGACAGGTCACCTAGTAGGCTGATAAAAGGTCTATGAACTGAAATGTCCTGAAGAAGCTTTTTTCAAAAAAGCGGCACGCAAAAAATTTTATTACTTTTTTATCAACGGCTTTTGCACCAATGCATAAAATCTGTTTCCGATCTGCCTTAATCGGTTCGTAACACGTGCTGCGTTAAAACTGCATTTCATACGAATGAAACGCGTGACCGGTCCGGCATGCGTCCGACCGAATGAAAAGCAGATCCGGATGCAGATTTTAAATGATGACCCATCCATGCCCGCATCGGGGCATGACCGCCTGTCCATATGTCGGGCACGCCGTGGATGATGGACAGGAATCCCGTCCTGCCTGTCGCGTCCGCCGGGTATGGGGGGCAGGACGCTGAACTGGCGGCACTGTCGCTTAGCGGAGTGTATGTACTGACATCCCGATCAGGTCACCATGCCGATCCGGATGCCGCCCTTTTGCACCGGATCGGTATGGAAGGGGATTTCTCATACAAGACCTGCCTCCTGTCGCATCACAGGAATCACGTCAGGGGTCTGTCCTGTCAGATAGAACCCGCCCCGCAGGGCAGACTCCTGCAGTGTGAACGTGGCGCGGTGTGGAGCGTGGTGGTGGATGTGCGCACTGGCTCCCCTACCTTCGGGCAATGGGTCGCGGAAACCCTGAGTGCCGGAGATGGCCGACAGTTATGGATTCCGCCGGGATTCCTGCACGGGTCATGCACGCTGGATGACCGGACGGCGATCCGTTACCACTGCACCATTCCTCCACAACGGCAGTATGAACGGACCGTGCGCTGGAATGATGAAGCACTGGGGATCGGGTGGCCCGTGGCGGACATGCAGGCTGTCCTGTCCCAGCGGGACCTGTTGGCAGCGCCTTTTTTCAGTGTGATCAACTGGTTTGAGTATGCCTGATTATAAAAAATGAAAGTTTTTGGGCACCGCCTTTTTTCAGGAAGGCGGCGTTCCCTGAAGCTTTTTGAACAAAGTTCCACCAGAACTTCTTTTCTTTATCGTTCCGGGGATGTCGGCTTGTCAGGTGGAATGATCAAGTTCGTCGAGTTCGATCATGCCAGCTTCCCCCGTCTGGGCGGGCGGGATAACCGGCATGGCCTGTTCCGTTGCCCTGTCACCCGGATGCAGCCTACGGACCACGCCAAAGGCGGTCATGACCGCGCAGGATCCGAACAGGACACACCCCAGCACCTGTCCCACCTGCACCCCCGCGGGACCGAATTTCATTCCGAACCAGACAAACGGAATGGTGCCCAGTGTCGCCCGACCCCAGTTGAACAGGGTGGAATAAAGTGGGAAGCCCAGATTGTTGAACGCGGAATTGGCGACAAACAGCATGCCGATAAAGACATAACCGGCAATGGTCCAGTTACAGAACAGGTGGATCAGCATCGCTGCCGTACCCTGCGCCGAAAAGACCCGCACAACCATGTTCTGGGTCAGGAACAGGACAATCCATGTAATCGCCACGCATAACGCCACCAGCCACAGGGACGCCACCAGCGTGGCGCGCACCCGGTCCAGCTTTCCGGCCCCCAGGTTCTGCGACATGATCGGTCCCACCGATCCCGTCAGGGCAAAGACGAAGGCGAACGCCACCGGCACGATCCGGTCAATCGTCGCCTGTCCCGCCACGGCGGCCAGGCCAAAGCTGGCCATGGCATGGGTGACGAACACACCGCCGACGGGGGTTGCCAGATTGGTCAGGATGGCGGGCATGGCCACCTGCGCCACCAGCCGGGTGTCCGTGATGACATGGGTGCGCACCGGCAGCGCCAGCAATCCGTGACGGCGCGCGCACAGGAAACCCGCAACCGCTACAGCCAGGCGCGACAGGATGGTGCTGATCGCCGCCCCCTTCAGTCCAAGCCCCATCACCACGATCAGCAGCGGATCGGTAATGGCCGAGATCATGGCCCCCATCAGGGTCACGTTCATGGAAATGCGTGCCGCCCCGATGGCGCGCAGCAGGCCCGAACACCCCATGCCTGCCGCGATCAGCGGCAGGCCGGGTGAGATGATTTCAAGGAAAAGGGTGGCCTGACGGGCTGCTTCCCCCTTTGCCCCCAGCAGCGCAAGCAGCGGTGCCGCCAGCCATGCAGTGAACATACCGATCACCAGACACACGCCGATCATGAAAATCCCGAAGGAGGACGCGACCCGCTGCGCCTGCTCCATCCTGCCCGCGCCGATCAGCCGCCCGGTAATGGCCCCGATGCCGATGGACAGGCCAATGGACACGGCAATCTGCACATAGCTGATTACGCCCGAAAACCCGATGGCCGCGGTCAGTGCGGGATCCCCCAGCCAGGAGATGTAGAAAAGGTTCAGCAGGTCAACAATGAAGACAGCCATGAGCCCGATGGCCCCGGTCCCCGCCATGACAACGACGTGGCGGACAATGTGCCCCGTGCAGAAGGCGGCTTTTGGTCGGGTTGCGGTATGTCCCCCCATTCGGGTGTCCTGTCTGCTGGCGTTCATACGGTCAGGCCAGAGCTGCCGCGATCTCTGGGTGCATGATGCGGGCCAATGAAATCTGGCACAAGAGCCATGTCATGCCTGCCTTTTCCATGTAGCCTGAAAAAATCTTGTGATGTCGTGTCTATATTGTCAGCGCATTGTGCGGTGCAAAATAAACAGAGTGATTGTGCAGTGCAAAAAAAAGTAAAATTTCATTTTTATTTATATTTATGTTGACCAGTTAAAATAAGCATGGCATACAGAATCACACGAAGCGATCAGGCTTCCATAAATACAAAGAACACTCGGTAAAAATACCGAAATGGATGCAACACCCCCAGTGTCAGCATTCCACTGACAGGGTTCCCCTTATAACGGGGGAACCCTGTTTTTTTGCGTATGGCATAAAATAATGGGGTGCCATCCGTCTTTTACGTATCTTGTCGCCATTGGCTTTCTCTACCCTGTCGCTGGTTTCCACGCCTGTGGAAGCCATTCCGTTTAGGGAGGAATACCAATGTCCAGACTGACTGCGGCCGAACGCAACGCCTTGCCGGATTCAGCCTTTGCCCTGCCGGGGCGGCGTTATCCGATACCGGATGCAACCCACGCGCGTGACGCGCTGGCCCGTGCCAGTGAAATGCTGCATCGCGGTGACCTGACACAGCAGGAATACGATACCGTGGTCGCCCGTGCCCATGCCGTGCTGGAAGACGAATAGCTTCGCATGAAAAAGGGGCGCGGAAGTTTCCCTCCGCGCCCCTTCGGCGTGCTTTATGAAGCGTTCTGGCTTCAGCCCGCCTTGTCCAGTTCCGCTTCAAGCTGCGGCAGGATGGTGAACAGGTCGCCCACGATCCCGTAATCCGCCACCTGGAAAATTGGCGCTTCGGGGTCCTTGTTGACCGCAACGATGACCTTGCTGTCCTTCATCCCGGCCAGATGCTGGATCTGGCCCGAAATCCCCATGGCGATATACAGTTCCGGCGCCACGATCTTGCCGGTCTGGCCCACCTGGTATTCGTTTGAAACGAAGCCCTTGTCCACGGCCGCGCGCGATGCGCCAATGGCGGCACCCAGACGGTCGGCTAGCGGTTCCAGCAGCTTGAAGTTTTCACCGTTCAGCATGCCGTTGCCACCCGATACGACCACGCGGGCGGATTCCAGTTCGGGCCGTTCGGATTTCGACAGTTCAGTGGCGATGAAGGTCGATCCACCCGGCCCCGCGGGCAGGGCTACTTCCTCGATCGTTGCAGTGCCGCCTTCGCTTGCAACCGGGTCGAAGGAGGACGCACGGACCGTGATGATTTTCTTCGCATCCGCCGATTTGACCGTCGCCAGCGCGCTGCCGGCATAAATGGGACGGACAAAGGTGTCAGCGTCGTTGATGGCGACGATATCGGGGATCGGCTGCACATCCAGCAGGGCGGCCGCGCGCGGCAGGACGTTCTTCGCCGTGGCGGAAGACGCCGCCAGGATATGCGTGTAACCCGCCGCCAGTTCCGCCAGCAGGGCTGCTACCGGTTCCGCCAGTTCGCTGTTGCCGGTGGTGTCGGTCACCTGCAGCACCTTCTTCACGCCCGGAATGGCGGCAGCGGATTTTGCAGCGGCAGCCGCGTCCGGCCCGGTGACCAGCACATCGACATCACCCAGCCTGCTGGCTGCGGCAATGGCGGAACGCGATGCCTGGCGGATCGCCCCGCCTTCATGATCCAGATAAACGAGTACGGTCATGATCAGATCACCTTTGCTTCGTTACGCAGACGCGACACCAGTTCCGCTGCCGAGTCGAGCTTGATCCCCGCCTTGCGTTCGGGCGGCTCGGCAACCGAGACCACGCTCAGCCGCGGCGTCATGTCCACGCCCAGGTCGGCAGGCGTGATTTTTTCCATCGGCTTCTTGCGCGCCTTCATGATGTTGGGCAGCGAGGCATAGCGCGGTTCATTCAGACGCAGGTCGGCGGTGATGATGGCCGGCAGCGCCAGCTTTACGGTCTGGGATCCGCCATCAATCTCGCGCGTGACCGTGACAGCGCCGTCAGCCACGTCCACCTTGGATGCAAAGGTGGCCTGCGGGCGGCCCAGCAGCCCGGCCAGCATCTGCCCGGTGGCGTTCATGTCATCATCAATGGCCTGCTTGCCAAGAATGACCAGGTCGGACTTTTCCTTTTCCACCAGTGCCTTGAGCACCTTGGCCACCGATAGCGGCTCGGTCACCACATCGGTTTCCACCAGGATGGAACGGTCGGCGCCCATGGCCATGGCCGTGCGCAGCGTGTCCTGCGCCTTGGGCTCACCAATCGAAACCGCGATGATTTCGCTCACCACGCCTTTTTCCTTCAGGCGTACGGCTTCCTCGACCGCGATTTCATCAAACGGATTCATGGACATCTTGACGCCGGCGGTTTCAACACCGGAACCATCGGCTTTCACTCGCGGCTTGATGTTGTAATCAATCACGCGCTTAACGGGTACAAGAACCTTCATTGCATATTTGCCTGTCTGTCTTCGGATAAGGGCAATCGGTGTGGCGGACTACATACCGTACCCGCCGCATGATTACATCCCGCCGGGATAGTTCGGACCGCCTGCCCCCTCCGGCGTGACCCAGTCGATGTTCTGGGCGGGGTCCTTGATGTCGCATGTCTTGCAGTGGACGCAGTTCTGCGAATTGATCTGCAGATGCGGGTCCGTGGCCTCATCCGCCACTTCATACACGGCTGCCGGGCAGTACCGGCTTTCGGGCGCGCGGAAGACATCCCAGTTCACCGTCTTCCACAGCGACATGTTGCGGACCTTCAGGTGGACCGGCTGGTCTTCTTCATGGTTGGTGTTGGACAGGAATACCGATGACAGGCGATCGAACGTGATCTTGCCATCGGGCTTGGGGTAAGTGATCTTTTCCGAAATCGAGGCCGGTTCCAGCACTTCGTTGTCGCTGTGGCGCGTATGCAGCGTCCATGGCGCGCGCCCGCGCAGCAGCATGGCGTCGATACCGGAATACAGCGCGCCGCCCTTCATGCCGAATTTGGCGAAGGCGGGGCGGATGTTGCGCACCGAACGCAGTTCCGTCCACAGCCAGGAATCCCGGATGCGGCGGGTATAGGATCCCGGTTCCACCCGGTCTGTCGCCAGCGCTTCCGCCACGGCTTCCGCCGCCAGCATGCCCGACTTCATGGCTGTGTGGGTGCCCTTGATCTTGGGCACGTTCAGGAAGCCCGCCGTATCGCCAATCAGCGCCCCGCCGGGAAAGGTCAGGCGTGGGATCGACTGGATCCCCCCCTCGGACAGCGCACGCGCGCCATAGGCGATGCGACGCCCGCCCTCGAAATACGGGCGGAAGGCCGGATGCAGCTTCACGCGCTGCATTTCATCGAATGGCGACAGCCAGGTGTTGGGATAATCCAGCCCCGTGACAAAGCCGTAGGACACCAGGTTGTCCCCGAAATGGTACATCCATGCGCCGCCATAGGTCCGGTCATCCAGCGGCCAGCCAAAGCTGTGCTGCACCAGGCCGGGACGATGCATTTCCTTGGGGATTTCCCACAGTTCCTTGATCCCCAGCCCGTAGGTCTGCGGGTCCACGCCCTTGCGCAGGTTATACATCGCCGTGACCTGCTTGGTCAGCGATCCACGGCAGCCTTCGGCAAACAGGGTGTATTTCGCGCGCAGTTCCATGCCCGGCGCGTAATTGTCGCTCGGCTGGCCATCGCGACCGATCCCCATGTCACCCGTGGCGACACCGGTCACCCGGCCGCTGTCATCCACCAGCACTTCCGCACCGGCAAAACCGGGATAGATTTCGACCCCCAGTTCCTCGGCCCGGCCCGCAAGCCAGCGGCAGAAATCGCCCAGGCTTACGATATGGTTGCCGTGGTTGCTCATATGCGGCATCACGCGGTCAAGGAACGGGATTTCAAGGCTGCCCTTCTGTGTCAGGTAGAGCATCTGCTCCTCTGTCACGGGGGTGTTCAGCGGGGCCCCTTCCTCGCGCCAGTGTGGCAGGAGTTCCTCCAGCGCGCGCGGTTCGATCACGGCGCCGGACAGGATATGGGCGCCAATCTCGCTGCCTTTTTCAATCAGGCAGACGCTGGCATCGGGTGCGACCTGTCGCAGCCGGATTGCCGCAGCCAAGCCCGATGGGCCGCCGCCGACAATAACGACATCAAATTCCATAGTCTCGCGCGGGGTCTCGCTCATACCTCTGTTGTCCTCTTGCGTCATGACCGGGATGACATGGGATGAATGGGATTACATTTTATAACTGTGCTTCCTAGAACCGTTTGGGGCACGAATAAAGGCTTGTTGCGCATTCCGTGCCCTACGGGCGTGCAATCGAGGTGCGTTTACACCGCCTGTATCCTGCGGGCCAGTTCTTCGCTCGCCCGCCATTCGGGGCCAACGTAATTGACGATCAGTGTCCTGCGGGTGGCTGCCAGCGGGCGGGGGACGAAGCCGTGCCATGAATGCGCGGACGGAATGAACAGCAGCCCCGAATTGAACAGGCCCGAAGCCCGCGCAACCGGATCGCCCTGCGGTGTCATGAGGTCCGTTCCCCATTGTGCCGCCTGCGCCCCCATGGACAGCGGGACCAGCAGCGTCAGCCGCTTGGCCCCGATATCGGTATGGGGTTCCAGCCAGAACCCATCCGTATCAAGGCATAGTTCAAGCCGCAGGGCCGCGTTTTCAAGGTGTGCGCCGCATATGTCGGTAAAGGCGGCACGGGTCTGGGTATTGTCAAACAGGGCTGCCAGTTGCGCCAGCGCTGTGTTGGCCGCCTGCTGGGCCGGGGTGATGAACAGCCGGTGTCCGTTGCGTCCCGCCCGCTGTCCACCACTGTCACCCCCCATGAAATGGGGATCCGGGACCCATGCCATCAGTGCGGCAGCCACCGGGGCCGGCAGCACATCATACAGTTGCCAGTGCGGAAAGGGCCGTGGCGTGACCGGTGTGGTGGCAAGGGCCGCGATGACGCAATTCGTTTCCATGAACGGGGATTCTGCTGCTTGGGCTATTTTGCCACGGGGGATTGCGGCCTGAGGTTACAGGGCGCTGGCGTGGCGGGTGGCGCTGTCGGCCGTCAGGTAACGGTCAAAGACAGCCGCGACGTGGCGTACGAAACTACGCCCCTTCTCCGTGACCTGCACCTGCTGGCCCGCAATGTGGACCAGTCCGTCCGCCACCATGGGGGCAAGACGGGACAGTTCGGGGGCAAAATGGCTGTCAGGCAGGTGGTGCTGCGCACAGACCTGTCCCAGATTGACCTGCATGTCGCACATCACCTGTTCTATGATCGCAGCGCGGACATGATCGTCCGGTCCCAGGCGCACCCCACGCACGATGGGCAGCGTATCCGCATTTGCGGCCATAAGCCGGGCATAGGCGGCGGATGACGCCGCATTCTGTGTCATGCCGCCGGGCAGCGAGGAAATGGCCGATGCCCCGATCCCGATCAGGTTCGGCGCGCTGTCGGTGGTATAGCCCTGGAAATTGCGGTGCAGTGTGCCCGTGGCCAGGGCGCGGGCCATGCTGTCACGCGGGCTGACGTAATGATCCAGTCCGACAGGCAGGAACCCTTCGTCACGCAGGACCGCGTCAATCGCCGCGCGCTGGTCGATGCGTGCCTGCGGGCCGGGCAGGTCGCCCACCGGCATCAGGGTCTGGCGCTTCTGCTTCCAGGGCACATGCGCGTAACCGAAGACCGCCAGCCGGTCCGGGCGCAGGCTGGCCACCGCGCGCGCCGTCCGCGCCACGCCTGCCGTATCCTGCCGTGGCAGGCCATAGATCAGGTCGATGTTGATGGAGTCGACCCCCGCCGCCCGCAGGGCGTTCAGGCAGTCGCTGGTCTGTTCCCAGCTCTGGATCCGGCCACAGGCATCCTGCACGTCCGCATCAAGATCCTGCACGCCCATGCTTGCGCGATTGAACCCGAGTTCATGCAGCAGGGCCGGGTAGTCGGGCGGAAGGTGGCGGGGATCGACCTCGATGCTGATTTCAGCATCCGGGGCAATGTCGAAATCCCGGCGGATGGCCTGCATCACGCGGCGCATGGCGCTGCCCGGCAGGGTCGTGGGCGTGCCGCCACCCCATTGCAGGTGAGTGACGCGGCGACCGGGGCCGATCAGGGCGATGATGCGGCGCAGTTCCTCATGCAGCAGGGCGGCATAAGCGGCCCGGGCATCCGCATTGCGCAGCACGGCGGTATTGCACCCGCAGAACCGGCACAGCGTGTCACAGAAGGGAACATGCAGGTAAAGGGAGACCGGCTGGTCCGCCGGGAGGGAGGACAGCCATGTGCGGCTGTCCTGCGGTCCCACCGCATCACTGAACTGCGCTGCGGTGGGGTAGCTGGTGTAACGCGGCAGGTTGCCCCCATAGCGGGAAAGCAGGGAACTGTCCGCCGCATTCATGCCATTAGAACCGGTAGGCGATACCGGCGGAAACGACGGTCGGGTCCAGCGAGTCGTGGGCCGTGACGCGGGGCATTTCCTGTGCATTGTTGCCTTCGGCCCATGCGTGCATGCGCACGAACATCTGCTTCACGTCGAAGTTGAAGAACCAGTTGCCAACCAGCTGGTAATCCACACCGGCATTGATGGACGGGCCACCGGTGAAGCCTGCGTTCAGCTTGCCGGTAATGCCGTTGTTCGCAGCGCTCATGTTATGGAACCACATGAACGTGCCGCCAACACCCACATACGGGTTCAGGCGCTTGTGCGGACGGAAATGCCACGCGACGGTCACCGTCGGCGGCAGCACCCAGGCGCTGCCCACGTCAAGCTTGCCACCCACCCGGCCACCTTCGGCCGCCACTTCATGACGGGTGCTGGTCGCGATCAGGTCCAGCGAGATGTTGTCGGTCAGGAAGTATTCGAACGTCAGTTCCGGCATGACCTGGTTGGTGGTCTTGATGCGGGTGCCGTTCAGCGGGGTATAGCCGCTGCCGGTGTTCAGCCATGCACGGCTGTCACGATCTTCCGGCAGGACGCCAACGGCGGACAGACGGATCATGAAGTCACCCTTGCCCAGGCCGATCTTGGTGGTGGAGCAGGTCTGGAAGATACCGCAGTGACCCTTGGGCTGCGCCACCGGTACGGGCTGCGCCAGCGGTGCGTTGACGTAGGTGGAGGGCGCTGTCGTCTGCGCATGGACCGCGACGGGGGCCAGTGCCGTGGCGCCCAGTGCAGCCGACATGGCGAGTTTACGGATGTTCTTCATCGTGAGCGGACCCTAGTTTATTCCGGCTGGCATGCAGGCGGGATCGTTAAGAATGTTCAATTTGATTTGTCAGGTGCAGAAATCACGCCCACCTAACATTCGGCTTTGATGTGAATCAATCAGGATGGGTGAAGTATTTCCTTATTAGGGTCCAGCCTGACTGTTCTTTCGGTAATGTGGCTTGTTGAACACAGTTTCCGGACCGTGGCGTCCTGATTTAGCACCCGGTTACTATGGGACAGTGTGCGTATTGCATCACACCCCATTTCCCGGGCCAGTGTTTCCATGGCGGGTAGCAGTGCATCAATGATCTGCTGCTGGTGGGTATAGGACAGGGTCAGGATATAATCCGCCGTCAGCGTGTCGCCTGAATACAGGTCGAACCCGCGGCGGAAGGTGGCCATGGCGCATGGCGGGCGGCCGGGGCCGTAATGGGCGACCAGGATGCCCTCATGCACGCGGGTCCCCGACCGGGTCATCCTGCGTCCGATGCGTATCCAGTCCCGCAGCGAGATATGCGGCAGCGATATCCGGATCAGGGGATAAAGGAGCGGCACATCTGTTCGGTCCAGTCGTCGGACCATGGGCGGGGGGACGGCCTGCACGCGTCGGATTTTCCTCAAGAGCTTGGGGATTTTTTCTATGATACGTGTCTGTTTACCTGATATTTCCCGGCGGGACGCATTGATTTACATCAAACCATCCGCCATACTCGGCGCTCTTGGCAAATGCATTAGTGTATTTCTAGGGAGCCAGGCATGTCCGGTTACTTCGGCGCCGGAACGCAGGCGCCTGAAAGTGATTAGGAATAATTATGTCGGATATGCCTTCGTGTCAGTTTGAATCGAGGCCTCGGCGTATCGTCATCGGCGCGGGTGGTGCACAGACCGATTTCTGCACGACGTGCAGCGTCCGCCCCACCAGCGTATGCAGCGTGATCGGGCCGGATGACATTTCCCGCCTGTCGGATGCGGCGGTGGAAACCATCATTCCCCCCGGTCGTGGCTTTATCGAGGAAGGCGCCCCGGCGACCGACTTTTTCAATGTCACATCCGGCACGGTCAAGCTGTTCAAGGCGCTGCCCGATGGACGGCGCCAGATCACGGGTTTCGCCTCGCCGGGGCATTTCCTTGGCCTTGCGGTATCGGACAATTACGCCTTTGGCGCGGAAGCGGTGGATACGGTGCGGGTATGCCGTTTTTCACGCGACAAGATGGCCGACCTGCTGGACGATTTCCCCAAGCTGGAACGCCGCCTGCTGGAAGAGGCATCCAATGAACTGGTCGCGGCCCAGAACCAGATGCTGCTGCTGGGGCGCAAGACCGCGCGTGAACGCGTGGCCAGCTTCCTGCTGGACCAGATGCATGCAAGCCAGCTGCCCGGGCAGGAAGGTACTGGCGGTCGCTTGCACCTGCCCATGACGCGGGGTGATATTGCCGACTACCTTGGCCTGACCATCGAAACCGTCAGCCGCACGCTGAGCTGGATGCGCAGCCAGGGCATGATCGAAGTGGGCAAGGGCTATGCCATCACCATCCTGTCGGTGGCGAAGCTTGATGTGCTGGCCGCGGGCAATACCTAATCATCGTGTTCCGCCGGCCTGTCATCGGACAGGTCGGATGTATCCGTAAAGAGCGGTTTGGGTGGGGTGGTGCGTGCCGGCCCCCCCACGATGTGGCCGATCGGGGTCAGGATCTCCACATGATCACAGATGATCTTGAACACCGCCAGCAGGGGCACCGACAGGAATGCCCCGAAAATACCCCACAGCCAGTCCCAGAACATCAGTGATGCCATGACCAGAACCGGGTTGAGCGTGAAACGCCGCGCCAGCACCATGGGGGTGATCGTCTCACCTTCCGTCAGGTGGATGCATAGATAGATGGCGGGTGGCAGCAGCGCCTGCCACGCGGACGGGTAAATGAACAGCCCTACGAGAAAATAGATGATGATCCCCATCATCGGCCCGATAATGGGAATGTAGTTCAGCAGGAACGCCATGACCCCCCACAGCAGCGGGTTGGGCATGCCCAGCAGCCAGCACTGCACCATGTTCACCAGCCCGACCAGGCTGTTGATGATGGTGATGGTGGCCAGGTACTGCGAGACATTGCGTTCGATCTGGTAGGCGATCTGTACCGTGCGACGCTTGTCGGCAAAGGTGGGCATGATCTCCACAAAGCGGCGCAGCAGGCTGTCCCCCTGCGCCAGCAGGAAGAACAGCATCAGGATCATGGTGAAGAACTGGCCCATGAATGCCTGCGTGCCCAGCAGGATGGAGGAACTGAACCGGTCCAGCCCGCCCCCACCGGGATTCGAGACCACAATCACATGCCCGTCGGGCGTATCGGTCACGGATGTCGGGTGGTCCACATGGCCGCCCGCAATGGTCATGAAATTGTGGATGCGGTCGGATGCGCTGTTCATCAGCTGGAACGGACCGCGCAGGAAGGCCAGCCGTTCCTGTAGCGTATTGATCGCCTCGGGCGCGCGTTCCAGCCAGCCGGTGGCGGGCACGGAAATGGCGGTGCCCACCGCGCCGACAACACCGAATACACACAGGATCAGGCACAGTGCCGCCAGCGGCTTGGGCAGATGCAGGCGCGTATGCAGGAAGCGCAGCGGCGTGGACAGCAGCAGGTTCACCACCAGCGCCAGGATCATGGGCAGGATGATGGCGGATGCGAAATACAGGGTATAGAAAACCGCCAGTACACTCAGCAGCAGCAGGCAGGCGGTGCGTGTGTCGATGCGGCTGTGGCGCATGACCTCGATGGCACGCTGCTGCTGTATCTGTTCATAAGAGGGTTGTGGTGGGGTTGGCTCTGTCTCGGGCGGCATCAATCAGGTCCTGAGGTCGTGCTGGCGTGGCCCCAACGGGGTTTGGCGTTCCTGTGCCCGCTTCATTCGTATCGTACCAATCCGTTCCTTATGGCGGCATATGAAAGGCAGGACCAAGGTTTTTGGCACATTCCCGCTACGCAACCATTGCAGGGGGAGGCTGCACGTACACGGTAACGTGAATTTTTGGACCCCATATGGCGGAAGACGGCACTTGAAAGCACGATTGGACAGGGCTCAAATACCTCAACACGGAGGCTGCGGCCTTCTGGCACCATAAACCAATGGAGAGTCCCATGGCCTGGAATACCCCCAAGATCGTTGAAGTCCCCCTGGGCGCCGAGATCAACAGCTACGTCTGCGGCGAAAAGAAGTAAGGAACATCGCCGCCTGTCTCGCACAGGCGGCGATTTTCTTTTACAGTCTGCGTCCATGATCGACATTATCGTTCTCGGCGCGGCGGCGGGTGGCGGATTTCCGCAATGGAATTCCAATGCTCCCGGTTGCAGGCGGGCCAGGGCCGGCGATCCGGCAGCCCTGCCCCGCACACAGGCTTCCATTGCCATAAGTGGGGATGGAAAGAACTGGTTCGTGGTCAACGCTTCCCCTGACCTGCGGACCCAGATAAACCAGACACCTGCCCTGCACCCAAGCGAAGGCCTGCGTTCAACGCCCATCGCCGGTGTCATCCTGACGGGTGGTGAGGTGGATACCATTACCGGGCTGCTCACCCTGCGTGAACGCCAGCCCTTTACCCTGCTGGCCACGCCAGAAGTGCTGTCCATGCTGGATGCCAATCCCATTTTTGAAGCCCTGAACCGCGCGGTCGTAACCCGCACGCCCATGGGACTCGACACGCCACTGGCGCTGAAGCTGACCGATGGCACCCCCGCGGGCCTGACCATCGTGCCGTTCGCGGTGCCGGGCAAGGTGCCGCTTTATGCCGAATCCGGGCCTGATCCGGCTGCAATCTGTGAAAATGGTGAAACGGTCGGGCTGGAAATATCCGACGGCAAACATCGTGTCTGTTTCGTGCCGGGCTGCGCGCGCATGACCGATAACCTGCGGGTGCGCCTGCGTGGGGCGGATGCTGTGTTCTTTGACGGCACGCTGTGGGTGGATGACGAAATGGTGCGCGCGGGCCTGGGTGAAAAGACCGGCCGCCGCATGGGTCACATGTCCATGGATGGCATGGACGGTACCATCGCCGCCCTGCGTGACCTGGGCATCAAGCGCAGGATTTTCATACACATCAACAATTCCAACCCCGTTCTGCTGGCGGATTCGCCCGAACGCGCCGCCGTCGAGGCGGCGGGGTGGGAAATCTCCCATGACGGGATGAGGATTACGGCATGAGCGGAAAACTGCTTTCCCCCGATGAACTTGAAACCGCACTGCGCGCCATCGGGGCGGAACGCTACCATAACCTGCACCCCTTCCATCGTGCCCTGCACGACGGCAGGCTCAACCGTGCGCAGGTGCAGGCCTGGGCGCTGAACCGCTATTATTATCAGGCCAGCATTCCGGCCAAGGACGCAACCCTGCTGGCCCGCCTGCCCACGGCGGAACTGCGGCGCGAATGGCGCAGGCGGCTGGTGGACCATGATGGTGATGCACCGGGCACCGGCGGTGTTGCGCGCTGGCTCAAGCTGACCGACGGGCTGGGGCTGGACCGCGCCTATGTGGAGTCGCTGGAGGGGCTGCTGCCCGCCACCCGTTTCGCGGTGGATGCCTATGTAGCCTTCGTGCGCGACCGTTCCATCCTGGAAGCCATTGCCTCGTCCCTGACCGAACTGTTCTCGCCTACCATCATAAGCGAGCGTGTGGCCGGCATGCTGCGGCATTATGACTTCATTACGCCTGAGACGCTGGCCTATTTCCAGCCGCGCCTGACACAGGCCCCGCGGGATTCCGATTTCGCGCTGGGTTACGTGAAAGAACATGCCCGCACACCCGAACAGCAGAAAGCGGTGCTGGATGCGCTAAAGTTCAAGTGCGGCGTCCTGTGGGCCATGCTGGATGAACTGGAATACGCCTACGTCAATCCTGCGCGTATTCCCCCCGGTGCCTTCCGTCCGGACGCGGCATGACCACCACGGACCTGACAGACGACAGTATCATCCGTTTCGTGCGCGGGGTCCGGCTGCAGCATGACCGCGTGCGCGAACGGTGGATCATACAGGCCCCGGAACGGGCCTTCATACCTGATCCCATTGCAGCCGAGGTGCTGAAACTGGTCGATGGCACCCGCACGCTGGGCCAGATCGTGTCCGAACTGGCCACCCGGTTTGCCGCCCCGGTTGATGTGATCGGTCACGATGTCCATGTCATGGTCAGTGACCTTATTACCCGGCAGGTGCTGGTGGCATGACAGAAACCATTCTTTCCCCCATGAGCCTTCTGGCGGAACTGACGCATCGCTGCCCGTTGCAGTGTCCGTACTGTTCCAACCCGATCGCACTTGAACCCCGCCGTAATGAACTGCCCACGCAGGATTGGATCAGCGTGTTGGACCAGGCTGCCGAAATGGGCGTGCTGCAGGTCCATTTCTCCGGCGGGGAACCCATGAGCCGCCCGGACCTGCCGGACCTGATCCGGCATGCGGTGGGGCTGGGGTTGTACACCAACCTCATCACCTCTGGCGTGCTGCTGAACGAAAAGACGTTTCCGGCACTGGTGGAAGCCGGGCTGGACCATGTCCAGCTGTCCTTTCAGGATATCGACACCGCCAATGCCGAACATGTGGGTGGTATGAAGGGTGCCCAGGCACGCAAGATGGAAGCGGCAAGGCTGGTGGTGGCGGATGGCATGCCGCTGACGCTGAATTTCGTCATTTACCGCGAAAACGCTGCCCGCGTGCCGCAGATGCTTGAAGCCGCGGTGGAAATGGGTGCCCGCCGGGTCGAGATCGCGCATACGCAGTATTATGGCTGGGGGCTGGCCAATCGCGCGGCCCTCATGCCCACGGCGCAGCAGCTTGAACAGACCACGCAGGCCGTGGAGGCCGCGCGTGAAAAATACACGGGCCGCCTGGCCATAGATTACGTGACGCCGGATTATTATGCCGACCGTCCCAAGCCGTGCATGGGGGGCTGGGGACGCCGGTTCATCAATATCTCCCCGTCTGGCCGGGTGCTGCCCTGTCATGCAGCCGAAACGATCCCCAATGTCGCCTTTCCCGATGTGCGGCACGATACGCTGGCGCATATCTGGCGCGATTCCCCGCTATTCACCATGTTCCGTGGCACGGACTGGATGCCGCAGCCCTGCCGTAGCTGTGACCAGCGGGAAAAGGACTGGGGTGGCTGCCGTTGTCAGGCGCTGGCGCTGGCAGGGGATGCTGCGGCGACCGATCCCGTCTGCAGCCGCGCGCCCGACCATGAACGGGTTGTCAGGGTGCTGGAAACCCTGCCTGCCGAACCGCCACCCTTCCGGTATCGTCGTTACACGCGTGCTACGGATGAGGTCGGCTGACCTCCGCCTTCACATCTACCCGCGGCAGGCAGATCACGAAGCGCGCACCCAGTATGTGACCATCGGCATCAATACGGTTTTCCGCACTGATGTTACCGCGCAGGGCTTCGATGATCTGCTTGCTTATGGACAGGCCAAGGCCTGAATGCTGCCCGAAATTCTCGCTGCTGGGACGTTCGGAATAAAAACGGTCAAAAATGTTGTCCAGCTTGGCCTGCGGAATGCCAGGGCCGTCATCACTGACCGCGATTTCCACCATGCTGCCCGCCGGTACCGCGCTGAGCAGGATCTTGCCATCGGGTGGGGAGAAGGAAATCGCGTTGCCGATCAGGTTGCGCAGCACCTGCACCAGCCTGTCTTCCACCGCAAGGACGGTCAGCCGCCGTTCGGGACTATCGCCACTGCTGGCCACGGCCATGTAGGGCTGTCCCGGCTGGCGGGTCGCCTGGTGTATTTCCGTCAGTACCGACAGCAATGGCACGATGGCAATCGGTTCGGCCCGCGCGCGCGACAGTTCCGCATCCACGCGGCTGGCGTCGGAAATATCGGTAATCAGGCGGTCAAGCCTGCGCACGTCGTCATTGATGATCGACAGCAGGCGTCGCTGGCGTTCGGGATCGTCGATGCGCAGCAGGCTTTCAATGGCCGAGCGGATGGAGGACAGCGGGTTCTTGATTTCATGGCTGACATCGGCCGCAAACCGTTCGATGGCGTCCATGCGGGCCCATAGCGCGCTGGCGCTGTCCTGCAGCGCGCGGGCGACTTCCCCGATTTCATCGCGTCGCGCCAGCAGGCGTTCGGGCACCATGTCCGTCCGGTTGGAGGATTCGCGCATGGTATGGGCCGACGCCGCCAGCCGCAGCAGCGGGCGTGCAATGGTCAGCGACAGGTACCATGACAGCAGGATGGTCAGCGCCAGCGCCATGAGGAACAGCGACAGGATGGATGACCGCACGGCAAACAGCGAACGGTCCACGTCGCGCGCTTCGCGCGTAAGCTGGATGATGCCCACCGTCGTCCGCCCGTCATGCATGACGGGTTCGGCCACCGTGACCATAAGCTGGTGGTTGGCGTTGCGGCGGATATAGGGCGGGATTTCCATGACCCGTGTGCCATCGGGCTGGGTCACGGGCTGGATGGAGGGATCGGAATCCGGCGTGTCCAGCGTCATGATTCGCTCACCCGACAGGGTGGGCAGTTGCGCCAGCAGCCAGTTGTACAGCCGTTCGCCCATGTTGACCGATGGGGGGTACAGGGGCGAATGCTCGTCCTCTTCCGCCGGTGGCGGGGCCTGCCTGCCCGCATCGCCATGGTGGTCGGCCTGTTCCACGCGGCTGTCGGCCACGACCTGCCCGTCAGGGGCGAACAGGCGGGCATGCGCGCTGGGGCTTGGTTCCGTCAGGCGCAGCAGCAGCGGGCGGGCAAGCGTGGGTTCCAGCGTGACATCACGGCGGGAAATGATGACGGCGCTCTGTCCCAGCGCGCCGGCATAGATCCGCGCCTGTTCACGCAGTGCCGAGACCTCGGCTTCCAGCAGGCTGTTCTGGAACTGCGTCAGGTACAGCAGCGTCAGCGCCAGCAGTCCCAGCGGAAGCGTATTGACCAGCAGGATGCGCCGCATGAGCGGCGAGACCAGACGCGTGCGATATTCCATGAATTCCGCGACCGCGTTCCTGCCCTCCCCGCTCCACCGGCGCGGGATCAGGCGGCGCAGTCGGGGCGGTACTGCAGATGTAAGGGAAAGAACGGGATGCGGCATCCGGCTGTATCATTCTTCCTTGTAGCGGTAGCCGATCCCGTACAGGGTCTCGATCTGGTTGAATTCCTCATCCACCTGGCGGAATTTCTTGCGCACGCGCTTGATGTGGCTGTCAATCGTACGGTCATCGACATAGATGTTCTCGCCATATGCCGCATCGATCAGCTGGTCGCGCGACTTGACCAGCCCCGGGCGCGCCGCCAGCGCCTTGACCAGCAGGAATTCGGTCACCGTAAGCTGGATGTCACGCCCGTGCCACAGGCACTGGTGGCGTGTTTCGTCCAGCGACAGCCCGCCGCGCACCATGGTGCCGGTGGGGCTGACCCCCGCGGCCTCGCTGCGGCTGACTTCGTTGCGGCGCAGCAGCGCACGGATGCGTTCCAGCAGCAGGCGCTGGGAAAAGGGCTTGGTGATGTAGTCATCCGCCCCCAGCCGCAGGCCCATGAGCTGGTCTACTTCCTCATCCTTGGATGACAGGAAGATCACCGGCAGCTGCGAACGCGCACGGAGGCGCTGGAGCAGTTCCATCCCGTCCATGCGCGGCATCTTGATATCCAGCACCGCCAGATCCGCCGGGCGTGACGACAGACCGTGCAGCGCGCTTTCGCCATCGGTATAGGTGCGGACAATGAATCCCTCCGCCTCCAGTGTCATCTGCACGGAGGTCAGGATGTTCCTGTCATCGTCAACCAGCACGATCGTCTGTTTCGTTGGCTCCATGGGGGCTCTCTTTTCGCTCCTCTGCCGATGGGGGGCATGTCTGCCGGTCCCTTGTCCGGCGCACGTATGTACCATAGCGTCATATCCGCCCGCATGTCATGAGGGGATGCGGGCATCCTGCTTCACTGGAACGCCGCTGGCGTTCCGGCTGTTCCATCGGATCAGGACAAGTTGCGCAAAAACGGCATGCCTGCCGGGAACGCAATGCCTTGTCCATTGGCCAGCCGTTACCTACTTGTAAGAGCATGAGCGAGAACACAGACCCCAACCCCTTTGCCAATGCCGCAACCGGCGACGGCACACCCAATCCCGCGACTGGTGAGCATTCCGGCCATGCGCCGGAGGCCGAAGCCGGGCACGACGCGGTCGATCCGCGCGTGGCCGAACTGGAGGCCGAGGTCGCGACCCTGCGTGACAAATGGGTCCGCGCGGAAGCCGAGACCCAGAACGTTCGCAACCGCGCCAAGCGTGAGGTGGAAGACGCCCGGCAGTACGCCGTGCAGAAATTCGCCAAGGATGTGGTCGAGGCGGCTGACAACCTCAAGCGCGCGGTGGCCAGCCTGCCCCAGCCCACCGAGGGCGAGGACAGCATCCTGACCCGCATGCGCGAAGGGATCGAAAGCACCGAGCGGTCGTTCATCGGCATCCTGGAACGCAATGGCATCAAGGCGGAAGACGCGAAGGGCAAGCCCTTTGACGCCAACCACCATCAGGCCATGGCGGAACAGCACAGCGACGAACACGCGCATGGCACCGTGATGGAGGCATGGACCCCCACATGGACGCTGCACGGGCGGCTGCTCAAGCCGGCCATGGTTGTCGTGTCAAAGGGACCGGCGCAGGCAGGGTGAAATCGTTTCCGCGCACGCCTTCAGGCCCTTGAAAGCTGCGCGGGGGCTGCCTACATCGGATGGTAACAGCGGTGTTGCCGGGTGGATGTGAAAACAGACAGTCCATCCCATCACCGGACGATATGAAAGAAAGGGTCTGTCCCGATGCTTCGGGTCAGGACAGGCCGCTGAAAAGGAGAGTATCTGAATGAGCAAGGTTATCGGTATCGACCTTGGTACGACCAATTCCTGCGTTGCCGTGCGCGAAGGCGACGAGACGCGGGTTATCGAGAACAGCGAAGGCGCACGCACCACGCCGTCCATGGTTGCGTTCACCGACAACGGCGAAATGCTGGTCGGTCAGGCAGCGAAGCGCCAGGCGGTCACCAACCCGTCCAACACCCTGTATGCGGTCAAGCGCCTGATCGGCCGCCGTTATGACGACCCCACCGTGGCGAAGGACAAGGAACTGGTCCCCTATGCCATCGTGAAGGGTGACAACGGCGATGCATGGGTCGAGGCACAGGGCAAGAAATACGCCCCCGCGCAGATTTCCGCCTTCATCCTGGGCAAGATGAAGGAAACCGCCGAATCCTATCTGGGTGAAAAGGTTACGCAGGCCGTCATTACGGTGCCCGCGTACTTCAACGACGCACAGCGTCAGGCCACCAAGGATGCCGGCCGTATCGCCGGGCTGGAAGTCCTGCGCATCATCAACGAACCGACGGCTGCCGCACTGGCCTATGGCCTGCAGAAGAAGAACGGCGGCACGGTTGCGGTCTATGACCTTGGCGGCGGCACGTTCGACGTGTCCATCCTCGAGATCTCCGACGGCGTGATCGAGGTGAAGTCCACCAACGGTGACACGTTCCTCGGCGGTGAAGACTTTGACGCCCGAATCATCGGCTTCCTGGCTGATGAGTTCAAGCGTGAGCAGGGCATCGACCTGCGTCAGGACAAGCTGGCCCTGCAGCGCCTGAAGGAAGCGGCCGAAAAGGCAAAGATCGAGCTGTCCTCCTCCAAGGAAACCGAGATCAACCTGCCGTTCATCACGGCCGATGCATCCGGTCCGAAGCACCTTGTAGTCAAGCTGACCCGTGCGAAGCTGGAAAGCTTGGTGGACGACCTGATCCAGCGCACGCTGGAACCCTGCCGCGCCGCAATGAAGGACGCGTCGGTTTCCGCGGGTGAGATTGATGAAGTCATCCTGGTCGGCGGCATGACCCGTATGCCCAAGGTGATCGAGGCCGTTAAGGAGTTCTTCGGCAAGGAACCCGCCCGCAACGTGAACCCCGACGAAGTGGTCGCCATTGGCGCCGCGGTTCAGGGCGCGGTGCTGCAGGGTGACGTCAAGGACGTGCTGCTGCTCGACGTGACGCCGCTGTCGCTGGGTATCGAGACGCTGGGTGGCGTGTTCACCCGCCTGATCGACCGCAACACGACGATCCCGACGAAGAAGAGCCAGACCTTCTCTACCGCGGAAGACAACCAGAACGCCGTGACCATCAAGGTCTATCAGGGCGAGCGTGAAATGGCGGCTGACAACAAGCTGCTGGGCACATTCGACCTGACCGGTATCGCCCCCGCACCGCGTGGCGTGCCGCAGATCGAGGTGACGTTCGACATCGACGCCAACGGCATCGTGTCCGTCTCGGCCAAGGACAAGGCGACCGGCAAGGAACAGCAGATCAAGATTCAGGCTTCTGGTGGTCTGTCCGAGTCCGACATCGAAAAGATGGTGAAGGACGCCGAAGCCAACGCCGCCGCCGACAAGGTGAAGAAGGAACAGGTCGAGGCCCGTAACCAGGCCGAAGGTCTGACCCACCAGGTCGAAAAGTCCCTGAGTGAAGCAGGCGACAAGGTCCCGGCGGCTGACAAGACCGAAGCGGAAGCAGCGATTGCCGACGTGCGCAAGGCACTGGAAGGTACCGATGCCGAAGCCCTGAAGACGGCGACTGATCGCCTGACGCAGGTTGCCATGAAGGTTGGTGAAGCCGTCTACAAGGCAGGCCAGGCCGAAGGCGCACCGGGTGCTGCTGGTGCCGCACCGGGCGGCGCACCGAAGGACGAAAAGGTTGTCGACGCCGACTTCGAAGACGTGGACGACTCCAAGAAGTCCTGATCGCCGCAAGGCGTCATACAGGCTCCGGAATGGGGGCGGACCTTCGGGTCCGCCCGACCTTTCCACCAGGGTGGCGCCCGTGCTTCTGTGAAGACGGGCGCTTTTCATATTCTGCCCAGCAACACTATTCTGGAACGCGAAGATCGTGCCGCGAGGATACCGGGCGAGCGCGTTTGCTAGAGGACCCACATGGCCACCAAGATAGATTATTACGCAGTCCTTGAAGTTTCTCGCGATGCCAATGGTGACGAGATCAAGCGGGCGTATCGCAAGCTGGCCATGAAGTACCACCCCGACCGGAACCCCGGGGATACGGATGCGGAAAACAGGTTCAAGGAAATCAACGAAGCCTACGACGTGCTGAAGGATGACCAGAAGCGCGCGGCCTATGACCGGTTCGGCCATGCGGCGTTCGAGGGTGGCGGCCCCGGTGCTGGCGGCTTCGATTTCGGCGGCGGTGGCCTAGGTGACATCTTTGAACAGATGTTTGGCGACATGATGGGCGGCCGGCGTGGTGGCCGCCGTTCGGGCGCCGACCTGCAGGTGCAGGTCACCATTACCTTTGCCGAAGCCTTTGCCGGCGTTAAGAAAAAGATCACCGTTCCCACCCGTGTCACCTGCGAAAGCTGTGACGGCACCGGCTCGGCGGACAAGGATGCGAAGCCCGAAACCTGTCCTTCGTGCCATGGCGCGGGCAAGGTGCGCGCGCAGCAGGGCTTCTTCTTTGTTGAACGTCCCTGCCCCACCTGCCATGGCTCGGGCCACCTGATCCGCAACCCGTGCAAGGAATGCCACGGCACCGGCACGGTGGAAAAGAACCGTACCATCGAGGTCGCGATCCCCGCCGGTGTGGAAGACGGCACCCGTATCCGTATCTCCGGTGAGGGGGAATCCGGCGGCAAGGGCGTGCCCGCGGGCGACCTGTATGTCCATGTATCGGTTGAACAGCACGCGATCTTCCAGCGTGATGGTGCCAATATCTACTGCCGCGTGCCCGTGCGCATGGCGCAGGCAGCCCTGGGAACCGAGATCGAGGTGCCGGTCGTGGACGGGTCACGCACCAAGGTTAAGATCCCGGCGGGAACCCAGACGGGCGAACATTTCCGCCTGCGTGGCAAGGGTTTTTCGGTCCTGCGATCTTCCGCGCGTGGAGACATGTATATTCAGGTCGTGGTGGAAACACCGCGCCACCTGACCAAGCGCCAGCGTGAACTGCTGGAGGAATTCGAGGGCGACGCCGCGGGCCATGCCAAGGGCAGCCCCGAAAGCACCGGTTTCTTCAGCAAGGTGAAGGATTTTTTTGAAGGCAAGCTGTAAGCCTGCCCTTTCCCCCGCCCTGTCATGACAGGGCGGCAGTTGAAATGACTGATTATTCAGGTGTAGGGTCATCACACTATTCATGGTGAATCCCCCCAACTTGCACCATGGATAGGTTCAGGCGGCGCGATCCCCCGGTCGCGCCGCTATTTCTATATCTGGACACTGGTGGAGAACGCTGAATGAACGCGCAGCCATTGCGTATCGGGATCGCGGGCCTGAATGGGCGTGTCGGTCGCCTTCTGGCGGAAGAAGTGCCATCGGGTGGCGCCGTGCTGGCCGGGGGCACGACACGTAATGGTCAGTCGGTCGCTGGTATGGACTGTCCCGTTTATGCCGATATTGCCGAACTTGCGCGCCATTGCGATGTCGTGATCGATTTCACCCATGCCGATACGGTCATTCCGCATGCCACCGCACTGGCTGGAAGCGGGACCGCATGGGTCCTGGGCACGACTGGCCTGTCACCGGTCCAGCAGCAGGCGGTCGATGCGGCCGCGAAAAAGATCGGGATCGTGCAGGCGGCCAATTTCTCCCCTGGTGTAACACTGGTCACCCGTCTGGCCCGGCAGATGGCCGCCGTCCTGCCCGGCAGCGAATATGATGCCGAAATACTGGAAATGCACCACCGGCAGAAGGTCGATGCCCCGTCGGGCACGGCACTGGCCATGGGCCGTGCAGTGGCCGAAGGCCGGGGCATCCGGCTGGAAGATCATATCGAAAGCGGTCGCGACGGCCATACCGGCCCGCGTGCGGACGGGGCTATCGGATTTGCCGCCCTGCGTGGCGGGCAGATCGTGGGTGAGCATTCCGTCATTTTTACATCGGGGCATGAACAGATCAGCCTGACTCACCGGTCTTTTGACCGCCGGGTCTATGCTACCGGGGCCGTGCGGGCGGCGCGCTGGCTGCAGGGGCGCGTGGCGGGTCTTTATAATATGGAAGATGTACTGGGGCTGGAACGTCCGGCATAACCGGGTGTGCCGGACCCGTGTCTCGGGAGGGTGGTATTCAGGGAAATGGCTTGACGCCTGATCTGGTTTCCGCCAAACGCATGCGATCGTACGCCGGGTTTCGCAGGCGTTATTTCTCCTACTCCATACGAGGCAGACAGGACCATCATGCGTAATAAAGGCGATTTTCTGTTTACATCGGAATCGGTATCCGAAGGGCATCCCGACAAGGTCGCTGACCGGATCAGTGATACCGTTCTTGATGCATTCCTGACCGCAGACGGTGAATCGCGCGTTGCGTGTGAAACGATGGTCACCACCAACCGCATCATTCTGGCTGGTGAAGTCCGTGGCCCGGCTTCTGTCACCCCTGATCTGCTGATTCAGGGCGCGCGCGACGCGGTGAAGGACATCGGCTACGATCAGGCCGGTTTCTCATGGCGCAATGCCGAGGTGGAATATTACCTGCACGCACAGTCTGCCGATATTGCCGTGGGCGTGGACAGCGCGGGCGAGAAGGACGAGGGCGCTGGTGACCAGGGCATCATGTTCGGCTTCGCCACGCGTGAAACCGAAAGCCTGATGCCGGCGCCGCTGTTCTACGCACATGACATCCTTCACCGCGTGCGTGACCTGCGCAAGGCGGGTGACCCGCGCGCAGCCGCCCTGCAGCCCGATGCCAAGAGCCAGGTCACCCTGCGTTATGTCGATGGCAAGCCGGTTGGTGCGACCTCCGTCGTGATTTCTACCCAGCACGTTGAAGGGGCCAGCCAGGCCACCATCCGTGACGAACTGGGCAGCATCGTGCGTGATGTCCTGCCGGAAGGCTGGATGCCGCCGGAAGATGAATTCTACGTCAACCCCACCGGTGTCTTTGTCATCGGTGGCCCGGATGGTGACTGCGGCCTGACCGGGCGCAAGATCATCGTGGATACCTATGGCGGTGCGGCGCCGCATGGTGGCGGTGCGTTCTCGGGCAAGGACCCGACGAAGGTTGACCGTTCGGCGGCCTATGCCTGCCGTTACCTGGCAAAGAACGTCGTGGCGGCCGGCCTGGCTGATCGCTGCACGCTGCAGATTTCCTATGCCATTGGCGTGTCGCACCCGCTGTCGGTCTATGTTGACCTGGATGGCACCGGCAAGGACGTGGACGAGGCAAAGCTGGGCCGCGTGCTGCGCGAAGTCATGGACCTGTCCCCGCGCGGTATCCGCAGGCACCTGCGCCTGAACCGCCCGATCTACACCCAGACTTCCGCCTACGGTCACTTTGGTCGCACGCCGGACGCGGCGAAGGACGATTTCACGTGGGAGCAGACCGATCTGGTCGATGCCCTGCGTGGCGCGTTCAACCGCTAAAAAACAGGAAAGGTTTTTGGGTGCCGCCTTTTTTCAAAAAGGCGGCGTTCCTTGAAGCTTTTTGAAACAAGCTTCACCAAAAACTTTTTGGCGATCTGGCGGGTTCATGAATCCGTCCGCTTTGGCCTATAACGTGCCGGAGCCATTGGGGGCCTGCCGTGACTGCTTGCAAAAGCCGGTCGTGGCGGCCCCCGCTGTGTTTTTCAATCATGTCGTGCGGCGTGCGCCACGGCAGCAGGAGCAGGATTTTCAGACATATGACGGCCTCTGTGGATGTAAAGGCATCTCCTGACCGGCTTTACGGACGCCAGCGCGGCCATCCGCTGCGCCCGCGCCAGCAGCGGCTTCTGGACCAGACACTGCCGCGCATGCGCTTCCCCGAGGCGGCGATACCGGACCCGGCATCGGCCTTCGGGCATGTGCCCGAACAGATCTGGCTGGAAGTCGGCTTTGGTGGCGGGGAACATTCACTGGCCCAGCATGCCGCCCATCCGGATGTCGGCTATATCGCGTGTGAGGTTTTTGAAAACGGACTGTGTTCCCTGCTGTCCCGCGTTGTGCCGGATGATGAGGAAGCAACCGCCCCTGTCCCCGACATGCTGCGGATCTGGGATGAGGACGCGCGTATCCTGTTGCGCGGCCTGCCCGATGCGTCGATTGACCGTCTGTTTCTTATGTTTCCTGATCCGTGGCCCAAGTCCCGCCATGCAAAGCGGCGTTTCGTGCACCCCGAAACGGTCAGGATGGCGGCGCGGATCCTGCGTCCCGGTGCGATCTGGCGCGTGGCCAGTGACGACCCGACCTACCAGGCATGGGTTGAGGAAGTGATGGGCGCGCAGGACCTGTTTGACACTGCTCCGCCCGCCAGGGTGCGCCCCGAAGGCTGGCCGCCCACCCGTTACGAAGCCAAGGCGCTGAAGGCGGGACGCCAGCCGTTGTACTGGACCTTCATCCGCCGCTGAGCAGTTATTTAGAAATCAGCCAATAAGAAAAAGCTTCAAGGAACGCCGCCTTTTTCCAAAAAGGCGGCACCCAAAAACTTTTATCATTTCCATCTATGACAGCGACGTGCCGGTCAGCCGTTCCGCTACCTGCCACAGCCGTCGCGCAATGGTCAGGTCACGGGCGGCGGGCGGAACGAAGGCTTCAGCCACATGGCCCCGCCGTTCGCCCCGGCCACCGGGTCCGTAATAGCCGCCATCGCGTGCTTCCGGTGCCATGGCGGCGAATTCAATGGGCAGTGCGCCATGGGCGGCGGACTGTCCCATCAGGCGGAAGGCCCAGATCGCGCCAAAACGGGTCAGGCGTTCGTGCAGACCCTGCTTTGTATTCAGGCGGCTGGCCGCGATATCGGTCATGGCCCAGCCGGGATGGGCGGCAATGGAATGCAGCGGCCAGCCATGGGCGCGGGCCTGTCGGTCCAGTTCCAGCGCCAGGATCAGGTCCGCCAGCTTGCTCTGCCTGTAGGCGCGGAACGGGGCATAGCGGCGACGACCCTGCAGGTCGTCAAACACGATCTGGCCCGTCAGCGCGGCAAGGCTGGCTACCGTGACCACGCGCCCACCATGCGGGGCGGCACACAGCAGGGGCCGCAGGCGTGCCGTCAGCGCGAAGGGACCAAGGAAATTGGTGCCGAATTGCAGTTCGAACCCGTCGCGGGTTTCCAGACGGCGGGGGGTGCCCATGACACCGGCATTGTTGACCAGAATGTCCAGCCTGTCAGTTTCCATAGCCAGTTCGCGTGCGAAGGTCGCGATCGAGTCAAGGCTTGCGACATCCAGCAGCCGGAAAGTGGCGTCCGCCCCCGGCACATCATGTTGCAGGCGGGTCAGGGCGGCCAGCCCCTTGTCGGGATTACGGCCCGCAAGCATGACCCGTGCCCCGCGTGAGGCCAGGCCCAGGGCCGTCTGGTAACCAAGGCCGCCCGTGGCACCGGTGACAAGGGCAAGGCGTCCGTCCATGCGGGGCGCCTGTTCGATGGTCCAATGTCTGGTCATGTGTCCGCCTGTTCTCTGGATTGGTGCATTGCCTTCCGGGCTTCGGCTTCCACCTGTGCCGTCAGGCGCGCTTCATGCCGCCGCAGGAAAATAATGGTACATACCATCATGATTCCGCCCCCGGTTGCGACGGCTATTCCCACGGGGCCGGAAATGCGCATGATCCTGTGGCCCAGGTAATAGGCGGCATAGGCGTATCCACCAGCCCATACTGTGCCGCCGACCGCATTATATATCAGGAACCGGGGCCACGGCATGTGGCTCGCCCCCGCCAGCAGGGCCACGAATACGCGCAGGATGGCAATGAACCGTCCCGCGCATACAATGATCCCCCCATACCGCCGGAACAGGAACTGCCCGGTCTGGAGGCGTTGTGACGTAAGCCCCACCTTTGCCCCATGGCGTTCCAGCAGCGGGTAACCAAGCCCGCGCCCGATCAGGTAGCCAAGATTGTCACCCGTAATCGCACCAATGATGGCGGCTGTCGCCACCCATGCAATATCCAGCCGGTGGGTGGTGGCGCAGTAGATCGCGGCCGAAATGACGAGGGTTTCAGCCGGAAGGGGAATGCCCATGCTTTCCAGCATGACAATAACGCCAATCACGCCATAGCCGTAATGCTGGAAAAGATGTTCAAGATGCTGAAGCAGCGGACTACCTGTCACAAATGAAAAGAGTATGTAGGTTACGGACGACAGAACGTAAAACGCGGTGTGTGCAATTCCGATACCATTGGCACGCACAAATGGCAGGAGCAAGAACATGACCCAGTCCGGCACCAGCGCCACGACGAATACCGGAACACGTCCCTATGGCACATGGCCCTCACCCGTCAGTGCGGCGCTTGTGGCAGGAAAGACGGTTTCCCTGTCGGATGTGCGGGTGGACGGACGTGACATCTACTGGATCGAGGGACGCCCGGCCGAGGGTGGACGCCGTGTACTGGTCTGTGCCCGCGCGGGACAGGTGGCCGACGTGACCCCTGCCCCGTTTGATGTCGGCACACGTGTGCATGAATATGGCGGCGGGGCCTATGCCGTATGCCAGGGGGTGATTGCGTTCAGCAACCGCCGCGACGGCAGCCTGTGGCTGGTGGAAGGGGGAAAGCCCCGCTGCCTCTCGACCGGGGCGGGGCTGTGGTATGCCGACCTGACATTCAGTCCCGATGGCCGTTTCCTGTTCTGCGTACGGGAAGACCATCGCGCGGAAGACGAGGAACCTGCCGCCGCCATCGTGGTGCTGGACTGCACCATTACGGCTGACCCGGCTTTCAATGGTGGCACGCCGCTGGTCATGGGGCCGGATTTCCTGTCATCTCCCCGTCCCTCGCCCGATGGGCGGTATATGGCCTGGATTGAATGGGACCATCCGGCCATGCCATGGGACGCCACCCGCCTGCGTGTCGCGACCCTGCTGCAGGAAGGCGATGACCCACCGCGCCTTGCCGCCCCGTGGAGCGCGGCAGGCGACGACGGGCAGGCGGAATCGGTCATCGAACCATGCTGGGACGCAGCGGGACGGCTTCTGGCGCTGTCCGATCGCAGCGGGTGGTGGAATCTTTACCGGTTCGATACGACGTCCTCCTCTCCCGTGGCGCTGGCCCCCATGGACGCTGAAATCGGTCAGCCGCACTGGGTGTTCGGCCTGCGCAGTTACGTACCGCTGCCCGATGGCAGCATCCTTGCCATGGTCATCAACGATGGCGATACCCGTATGGTTTCCATCCGTGACGGGGAGGTGACCCCGCTGGGTCTTGGCCATCCCTCCGGCTGTCCCGTTCCGGTGGAAGGGGACGGGTTCGCATGGCTGGATGCGCCGCCCGATAACGCGGCCGCCGTGGTTCGTGGCCAGCCGGGACAGATGCCGCAGGTCCTGCGCCGGGCAACCGAACTGCCGCTGTCCCCGGCCGACATTGCCCGCCCTGCCCCGATCCATTTTCCCCTGCCCGATGGTGAGGGCACGGGACACGCCTTTTTCTATGCGCCCGCCAATGCCCGTTATCATGGGCCGGAGGGGGAAAAGCCGCCGCTGGTCGTCGTCGCGCATGGCGGCCCGACGGGGCGGGCCAATCCGGCCTTTTCATTCAAGGTGCAGTGGTGGACCAGCCGGGGCTTTGCCGTGGTTGATGTCAATTATGGCGGTTCAACCGGGTTTGGCCGCGCCTATCGGCAGCGGCTGGAACGGCAGTGGGGCGTGGTGGATGTGGATGACTGCATCGCCGCCTGCCAGTACCTTGCCACGACCGGGCAGGTCGATCCCGCCCGCATTGTCATACGGGGCAGCAGCGCGGGTGGCCTGACCGTGCTGCTGGCGCTGGCGCGCTCACGCCTGTTCGCGGCGGGCACCAGCCTGTATGGCGTGACCGACCTGCGTGCGCTGGCGCAGGATACGCACAAGTTTGAGTCACGTTATCTGGATACGCTGGTTGGCCCCTACCCCGCGGATGAGGCGACCTATCTTGCCCGTTCACCCATCACGCAGGTGGCGAATATCAGGGTGCCGGTCCTGTTCCTGCAGGGGCTGGATGACCGGGTCGTGCCGCCTGCGCAGGCGGAAACGATGGTCGCGGCGCTGCGTGGGCGCGAGGTGCCCTGTGCGTTGTATGAATTTGAAGGCGAGGGCCACGGCTTCCGTCAGGAAACCACCATACGCAGGGCATGGGAGTTGGAACTGGCGTTCTATCAGCAGGTACTCAAGCTACCTGTCTCCCCTGCCCCGCATGTGGACCTGACGGCCCCGCAATCCGTAAAAGCCGTTTGAACGGAAGGAAGTTTTCGGTGAAGCTTTTTTCAAAAAGCTTCAGGGAACGCTGCCTTTTTGAAAAAAGGCGGCACCCAAAAACTTTTATCATTTCAGACCTGCTGCAAAACGGGCGTTCCCTGACCGGAACGCCCGTTTTTTTAATGGTGCCAGCCGTATGTGACGGCGTTGGATATTATTCTTCTTCCTCGACAATGGCGGTATTGCCGCGTGTCGGGCGGAAGCGGCCTTCGCGCAGGGCTTCCTCGATATCCTCCAGCGAGGCCCCGCGTGTTTCGGGCACCATGAAATACACGAACAGGACTGACAGCAGGTTGACGCCGGCATAGAACCACATCGTCCCGCCCAGCGTGATCTTGGTCACCAGCGTCAGCGCCGTGCTGGTCACCAGCAGGTCGCTGCCCCACAGCATGGCCGAATGCAGGCTGGTGGCGTTGCCGCGCATGGACAGCGGGAACATCTCCGCCCCCAGCAGCCAGCCCACGACCTGGATGCCACCGGCGTTGAACACCATGAACAGCAGCATGAAGGCGATGATCAGCCAACTGCCCATGCTGCCGGGCTGCGGGTGCAGCAGGAACATGATGCCAAGCCCGATCAGGCTGACCACGCTGCCCGGCCCCATCACCAGCACCAGCCTGCGGCGGCCGATGCGGTCAACAATGTTCGACCCCAGCACCGTCATGACCAGATAGATGATCGAGATGCCGATACTGGCCATCAACGCGGATGAACTGCCAAACCCCGCATCCGACAGGAAGGTCGGTGCGTAGTAGATCATCATTTCCAGACCACCCGCCTGCGTAAAGAAGGCGACGCCAAGGGCAGCCACAAGTGCGGGACGCACCCAGGGCTGGCGCAGGCCGCGCCAGCCGATGTCGCGCGGGTCGGTTTCCTCGTTCGCGTTGGCGTGGATACGGCGCATTTCGCGGCGGATGTCGCGTTCGGAGGTCCGGATACGCTGCAACTGCTCCAGCGCGGAATCCAGGCTTTCATGTTCCGCTGCCCAGCGCGGGCTTTTGGGCAGGAAGAACATGGAAACGAACACGACGGCGGCGGGAATGGCGGCAATGGCCACCATCGGTCGCCAGCCCCATGCATCACGCGCGGCAAAGCCGATGATGTTGGCGGCAAAGATGCCGATGCCGATGGCGATGTTGAACATCGTGACCATGTGCCCGCGCTTGTGCGCTGGCGCCAGTTCCGAGATGTACATGGGCACCACCTGCGTGGACCCGCCAACCGCCAGCCCCAGGAACACGCGTGAGATGATCAGCATGTACACATCGGGCGAAAAGGCGCAGGCCAGCGCGCCCAGCACGAAAATGGCCGTGACGATCATGATGGATTTGCGGCGTCCATAATGTTCGGACATCCACCCGGTCAGCAACGAACCCATCACGGCGCCAGCCAGAATGGCGGAGGCCACCATCTCCTGGTAGAAGCTGCTGAGGTGGAAATCACGCGTGATCAGCAGCAGCGCGCCCGAGACGATCCCGGTATCGTAACCATAGAGGCCGCCGCAGATTGCGGCCACGATGGCTGCGAGCCATAAGGTCTTGCGCGCGTTGGGGGAAATATCGATCTGGGACATGTCAGGCAACGGTTCCGTTGCCTGTGGCGTGGGGTGCTGTACGGATGGGGTCTGGTTATTCATGCGGGTGCCTGTTCCTTCCTTCTTCTTATAATTCGTCCGTAACGGCCGGGTTCCCGGGGTGGCGTCAACCGTCCCGGGTGTGATGGACCTGCAGGGCGGCTTTCATGCTGGCAACCTGACGCATAGCGTCATGCAGGCGGCACCAGTCATCTGTTGCCGCGATGGGTTGCCAGATGGCTTCCACCGTCTCGACAGACATCACGCACGCGGCCCCATTGTGGAAATATGGCTGTGACAGGTCCACGCCCCGTGCCGGTTCATGTTGCATGATCCGGTCGTGCAGGGGACGGAAACTGTCCTGCCCATAAAAGTCTCCACGCGGTCCTGTTATGGCACGTTTCTGGCTCTGTTCGCCACCATACCAGTCAAAAAACGGAAATTCAAATCCAATCTGGCTTTCATCCATGAAAGAAAAAAGACATTCACGCAGGTCGGTGGAGGATTTTCTTGAAATCTCCTTGAGTCCAAGCCGATTAAGCACTGAAATATCAAGAAAACGTTCATATCGTTCCAAGAAGTCATCAAAAATACTTTGGATTTTCTCAAGTGTGGAAAGGGAAAGCAGACATTCCCCCAGACGGGCCACGTTCCACATCATCGCCTCGGGCTGGCGGCCATAGGCATACAGGCCGGAATGATCAAAATAGGCGGCGGTGAAGGTCGGGTTGAACGTGGGCACGAACCGCCAGGGGCCGTAATCGAAACTCTCGCCGGTAATATTGATGTTATCGGTGTTGAGCACGCCATGCACGAAGCCCGCGGTCATCCACTGCGCGGTCATTTCGGCAATGCGGGTTGTGGCGGCGTCATACAGCGCGGCGGCGGGGTCGGCTGCGTCCGTCAGGTGGGGGTAATAGGTTTCGATCACGTATTCCACCAGCCGGGTCAGGCTTGCGCGGTCGTCATTGGCGACAAGGCGCTGGAACGTGCCGATGCGGATGTGGGAATGGCTCAGGCGGGCCAGCACGCATGATCGCGTGGGGGATGGTTCATCCCCACGATGCAGGTTTTCACCCGTTTCCACCACGCTCAGCGTGCGTGACGTGCGCACGCCTGCCGCATCCAGCCGTTCACTGGCCAGGATTTCGCGTATGCCCCCCTTCAGCGTCAGGCGGCCGTCGCCGCCGCGTGACCATGGCGTGGTGCCGCTGCCCTTGGTCCCGATGTCCAGCACACGGCCGTCAACACTGTCCCCAAGCTGCGCGAACAGGAAGCCCCGCCCATCGCCAAGGTCGGGGTTGTACGACCGGAACTGGTGGCCATGATAGCGTAGGGCCAGTGGCTGTGGCAGCGATCCGGGCAGGGGATCGAAATACCCGAAATGGCGCACCCATTCGGCATCGGTCAGCGTGTCCAGACCGATACGGGGCGACACGTCATCATTACGGTAGCGCAGGATGTGGGCAGGGAAAGTCGCGGCCTGCACCACGTCATAGAATTCATTCCCAAGTCGGCTGTGATGGGCAAGGGGTGTGTAATGATCGGAAAATGGCATTTTCATATACTTTACGTGTGATAATTAATCATTGCCGATCCGGACTGGCGGTCACCAGCCCAAGCGGCAGACAGGCATGGTCATGCAGGCAGGCCGCAATGTCATGCGGACAAACGGCATCGACGTGGTCGGGTATCCAGTGGGGGGCATTATCCTTGTCAATCAGGCGGGCACGTACGCCCTCGGTAAAATCCGGGCGTTGCAGCAGGTGGCAGACCAGCTGGAATTCCTGCTCCAGCACATGGTCCAGGTCCGGCAGGGCGCGGGCGGCATGCCAGGCAGCCAGGGTCAGGCACAGCGAAAACGGGCACGCACGGCCCAGGGCGGCCAGATCATCGCGCGCCCATGCGGCCGGATGGGCCTGCAGCCTGCGCAGCAGTTCGGGCATGTCAGGGGCATTATATACCGCAGCAATGGTCGCCGTATCCGGTCCTGCGTCCATGGGTGGGCATGGCGGCAGGCTGTCCATCACCCGTCCCGCAGGCAGGTGGGTCAGGGCCTGCCTTATGGTGTCCAGCATGCCGGAAGGGGCCATCCGGTCGGCAAAGCCCGCGTCAATGGCCTGTGTCGCGTTCATTCGTCCCCCCGTCAGCGCAAGGCGCAGGCCACTCAGTCCCGGCGCGCGGGACAGCAGGTAGGACCCGCCCGCATCCGGCGTCAGCGCAATGGCGGTTTCGGGCATGGCAAGGATGGCGCGTTCGGTCACGACCCTGTAGCGGACATGCCCGCCCAGCCCGATACCGCCCCCCATGGCGATGCCATCCATGAAGGACACTACCGGCTTGGGATACCCGGCCAGCACGGAGGCAAGGCGGTAGCTGCGCCGGAATGGCATGGCCCCGTCTTCCAGCCCCCCTGTTTCCAGCCGGTCGCGGATGGCGCGGATATCGCCCCCTGCGCAGAAGGCGCGCGGGCTTGCGCTGTCGATCAGCACGGTCTCGATAGCCGGGTCATCGCGCCATGCGCGCAGGCAGGTATCAAGGCATGCCAGCATGTCCATGTTCAGGGCATTGAGTGCCGAGGGCCGGTTGAGTGTGATGCGTCCCAGCCGGCCGGTATGGTTTATGTGGATCAGTCCGGTGTCCATGGTGCCTCCTTGTGCTGTTTGCTGTGTTCAACCGGTACAGAATGCGCTACCCCCGCTAACGTCCGGCGTCACGGCTGCGTGCGGACCACAGGCATGCAACAGCTACTGAGGCATAAGCACCATGGGGATTGACGCCCTCACCTTTCGCAACGCCATGGCGCGGCTTGGCGCGGCGGTAAACGTTGTCACGACCGGAACACTTGATGATCCGGCGGGTTTTACGGCATCGGCCGTCTGTTCGGTCACCGATACGCCGCCGACCGTGCTGGTCTGCCTGAACCGCAGTTCACGGGTGCGCGATCGTTTTCGTGTCGATGCGGCCATGTGCATCAACGTGCTTGCCGCCGACCAGCAGGACATATCCGGTGTGTTCGCAAGCCCGCTGGAACAGGCGGAACGCTTCCGTTCCGGCCACTGGGACACGCTGACCACCGGCGCGCCGGTGCTGGATGAGGCCGTGCTGTCACTGGACTGCCGGATCGAACGCATTGTGGAAGTCGGCACCCACAGCGTCATGTTTGGCGCGGTGGAAAGCCTGCGTAACAGCAGCCCGCGCGGTGGGCTGGTCTATTTCAACCGTACCTACCACATGTTGCCCCATGATGATGATAAATAGGCCGCACGTTCCGGATTAAGGAAAAATCCAGTCTTTTGCGCCATGACGGACCAGATGGACCGACAGGCGCAGGGAGGCGACGGCATGGAGGATACACCCGGCAGGGCAGGCATGCGTACGGACCGGGTTCCTGTCTTGACGCTGCGTGGGCTGATCTGGATACATGCTGGCCTTGCCCTTTTCGTGGCGCTTATGGCCATGTGGGCGGATCATCTGCCGGACTGATCCGGCCCGGCTGAGATCGGGCGCGGGGAGCATGCCGGTAACCGGACACAGGAGCACCAGAAGTGGCCCGCACGATACAGACGGCCGGAACCGGTCTGCCCGACGGGGTGGAAACCCTGCTTGATCAGGCGGCGGCTGTATGTCTGGCGCGCGCCGTCAGGCTGACGGAAATCCGCAGGCTGGTGCTGGGGCTGGTTCTGGCGGCGGACCGGCCACTGGGGGCCTATGACCTGCTGGAACAGATCCGCACGACCCGTGGCAGGCCCGTGGCGCCGCCCACGGTGTACCGGGCGCTGGACTTCCTGATGGAACAGGGGCTGATTCACAAGATCGAACGCCTGTCCGCCTTTGCCGGCTGCCGGCACATGCTGGAATCGGGGCATGGCTGTCATGGGCATGTCCATGCCGCGCAGTTCCTGATCTGCAGCAAATGCGGCCGTGTGACGGAACTGGATGATCCCCATATCCTCAAGGCGCTGCTGGAGGTTACGCGGGCGCGTGGTTTTTCAGTCCGCCAGACCACCATAGAGGCGGAGGGCCTGTGCGCGGCATGCGCGTGAAGGACCGGATTGACCACAACAGGCCGTAACGGCCCGTCATGGATGGGGCACGGACATGGTGCAACGCCGAAAAGGCCGGATGGCCGAACTGCCCTTTGCCGCCCTCACACGCAGTCGGAAGCCCGGCAGGACGTCGCGACGCGCGACCGATGCCCCGGCCGTCCCGTCGGCTACGGACCAGCCTGACATGTTTGCTGCACCCATGCCCGGCATCCGCCATGTGCTGACCTATCTTGATATCGCGGCGATTGGCCTGGCCACGGTGGACGTGCGACAGTTACGGGCGGGTGAGGGTGCGGATGCATATCTGTACCATGTCACGACGCAGGCGGACCTGGAAACGATCCGGGCCCGGGGCACCATCGTGTTTTCACCGCGCGCGCCACTGGTGCTGACGGAGCGTCCCGGCGTGGCACTATGGCTTGCAAACATGATGGAAGTCATGGAAGCGGACGATATGGCAGGGCATATAGCGGATATTCCGGTCGTTTTTAGGGTAAAACGATTTGTAATGGATGAATTGCTGGAACATGATCCTGACCGGACGCGAAGATATGGTGTATCGTTCTTTCTACTGACCGGCCTTAACCGGCAGGAATAATCTGATCACCGGCAAACAAGAACAATATCAAAGGACCGGCTTTCATGGAAAATCAGCCCGCAGCGACCGGATTCGACACGGCGCGTCTGCGTAATCTCATCATTGGCTGCCTTGCGGCGCTTGCCGGCCTTATGGCCGGGCTGGATATCGGGGTCATATCCGGTGCGCTGGACCTGTTGGCCCAGACATTCCATGCCAGCACGATGCAGCAGGAATGGATTGTCAGCGCCATGATGGGTGGCGCGGCCGTAGGGTCCCTGTGCGGTGGCTGGATGTCGCACCAGATCGGGCGCAAGCATGCATTGCTGGTGGGGGCTGCGGTGTTTGTGGTGGGGTCACTGGCCTGCGCGCTGGCATGGTCGATCCCGACCATGATCGTGGGGCGACTGATCATGGGGCTGGCGATCGGGGTGGCGGCATTCACGGCCCCCCTGTACCTGTCCGAAATCGCCAGTGAGCAGGCGCGTGGCGCCATGATCTCGACGTATCAGCTCATGATCACGGCGGGTATTTTCATCGCGTTCCTCAGCAATACCATGTTCAGTTATTCCGGTAACTGGCGCGGCATGTTCGCCATTGCCGCCGTGCCGGGCGTGCTGTTCCTGATCGGTGTGCTGTTCCTGCCTTACAGCCCGCGCTGGCTCATGATGCGTGGCCGGCGTAAGGAAGCGCTGGAAGTACTGGTGGATTTGCGTGACGACCGTAGCGCCGCCATGCAGGAAATCCAGAATATCAGCCGCCAGCTTCAGCAGAAGCAGCGCGGCTGGAGCCTGCTGCGCAACAACCGTAATTTCCGCCGCTCCATCTTCCTGGGCATGACGCTGCAGGTCATGCAGCAGCTCGCGGGTGTGAATGTGGTGATGTACTACGCCCCCAAGATCTTCGCGCTGGCCGGTTACGTCGGGCCTGCGCAGCTGTGGTGCACCGCCATGGTGGGGCTGGTGAACATGCTGGCCACCTTTATCGCCATTGGCCTGGTGGACCGCTGGGGGCGCAAGCCCATCCTGTATACCGGCTTCATCATCATGGCCGTGGGCATGGGCTGCCTTGGTTTCATGCTGAACCGGCACAATCTGGGGCAGACGGAACAGATCATCTCGGTCTTCATGCTGCTGATCTATATTTCCGGCTTTGCCATGTCCGCCGGTCCCCTGATCTGGGTGCTGTGTTCGGAGGTTCAGCCGCTTCAGGGGCGTGACCTGGGTATTTCCATCTCCACGCTGACCAACTGGATCGCCAACATGATCGTGGGGGCAAGCTTCCTGTCGCTGCTGCAATGGATGGGGAATGGGCCGACCTTCTGGCTGTTTGCCGTATTCAACCTGTTTTTCGTGCTGGTGACGTGGCGCTTCATCCCGGAGACACGTGACATGTCCCTGGAAAAGATCGAGCAGCGTCTTATGGCGGGCCTGCCGCTGCGTGAAATCGGGCAGGGCAGGCTGCTGCCTGACAGCAAGTAAGCAGGCCGGATGGCATCTGTACCGTGGTCGATATGGTGCATGGGTGCAGCCTTCATGGCTGCACCCGTTTTTTATTGTCTGTCCGTCCCGGCACAGCGGCCTGTGGTACTGGATAAGTGGAAATGATTTCGGAATAAAAGTCTTTGGATGCCCCCCTTTTTTCAAAAAGACGACGTTCTTCGAAGCTTTTTGAAAAAAGCTTCACCAAAAACTTCTTTTATATTCTGGTGCAGTTTTCGTGACCGGTCCGTCTGGCATCAACCCGCAGGCAGATACCCTTTTCAACACGGTTTCTATTGCGGAGGGGCTGCGTCTGCAGGGGCTGGTCCGTCAGTCGGGCTGCCAGCCATCAAGTTGCAGGGCAACACCGGCCAGATACAGGCTGCCACATATGATGACGCGGGCGGGTGGGGCATCCGGCTCCGCTGTGGCTGCCAGATGCGTCAGGGCGGCATGCAGGGTGGGACCAGCCATGGCCCGGCCACCAGCCGCCGCGATAATGTCCGCCACAGGCTGCGCCAGATGCTGGTCCTTTTCCGCCACGGCCTGAATGGAGGCCGCACGTGGCAGCAGGGGCAACAGGAAGCCGGTGGCGTCCTTGGTCTGCTTCATGCCTATGATCAAATGCGTGGGACGGTCCGTCCATTCTTCCATCACCTGTGCCAGCACTTCGCCCGCACCGGGATTGTGGCCGCCATCAAGCCATAATTCCCAGTCCAAAGGCAGCAGGCTTGCCAGATCGCCGGACAGGCGCTGCATCCGTGCGGGCCAGCGGGCCTGTGCAATCCCCGCCCATGCCTGTTGTGGCAGGGGCAGGCCACTGGCGCGCAGGGTAGCGATGGCAAGACCGGCATTGTCGATCTGGTGGGCACCCCGCAGGCCGGGCAGGGGCAGGTCCAGCGCACCATGACGGTCATGGTAACGCAGGCTGCCGCCATCTGGCGCGGGGGCAATGGACCATTCATGGTCACGCCGCCACAGGGGGCTGCCGTGCGTGTGGGCCGTGCGCATGAGTACGTCCATGACTTCGGCTGGCTGGCGGCCGGTGGTGACGGGAATACCCGGTTTGATGATGCCTGCCTTCTCGGTCGCGATGGCCCCCAGCGTATTGCCAAGGAAGGCCTCGTGATCCATCGAGATGGCTGTGATCGCACATGCTGCCGGACGTTCAAGCACATTGGTGGCGTCATGACGTCCGCCCAGCCCGACCTCGACAATCGCAAGGTCGGCGGGGTGGCGCGCGCACAGCATGAAACCTGCCGCCGTCAGGACTTCGAACACCGTAATGGGCGCGCCCGCATTGACCTGTTCGATTTCTTCCAGAACGCCTGCCAGTTCGCGTTCCGTCACGATCTTGCCCGCAATGCGGAAGCGTTCGGTCACATGCACCAGATGCGGCGATGTCAGCACATGCACCCGCCATCCCGCCGCTTCGGCTATGGCGCGCATCAGGGCGCAGGTGCTGCCTTTCCCGTTCGTGCCTGCCACATGCACGACAGGTGGCAGGTGGCGTTCGGGGTGGCCAAGGCGCGCCAGCAGCGTTTCCAGCCGGGCCAGCGACAGGTCGATCAGGGCCGGATACAGACGGTTCAGCCGTTCAAGTATCTGCCCTGTCCGGCCGACGAATTCCGGCCCGAGCGCGGGAGCATTCATGGGGTGCGCCCTTGTTCGGGGTCAGGCCGCGGGTCGCGGCGCGATGTGGCGGTAGTTGAGCTGCCCGATCAGCTGCCCAAGGGTTGCAGGCAGGTTGCCGCGTTTGACCACCATGTCCAGCATGCCGTGTTCCAGCAGGTATTCCGCACGCTGGAAACCTTCGGGCAGCTTTTCGCGCACCGTGTCCTCGATCACGCGCTGCCCGGCAAAGCCGATCAGGGCATTGGGTTCGGCAATCTGCACATCACCCAGCATGGCGAAGGATGCGGAAACGCCCCCCGTGGTCGGGTTGGTCAGCACGACGAAATAGGGCAGCCCCGCTTCCTTGAGCATCTGTACCCCCACGGTGGTGCGCGGCATCTGCATGAGGCTGATCATGCCTTCCTGCATGCGTGCGCCACCGGATGCGGTAAAGACGATCAGCGGCGACTGCTGCAGGATGGCAAGGCGGGCGGCAGCCAGAAAGGCCTCACCCAGTGCCGCACCCATCGTGCCCGCGATGAATTCGAACGCCATGACGGCGACAACCGCGTTATGTCCGCCGATCTGCCCATGGGCCACGGCCATGGATTCATCAAGCTGGGATTTGGCGCGTTCATCCTTCAGCCGGTCCGTGTAGCGTTTGCGGTCACGGAAGGAGAGGGGGTCAACCGGCACCTTGGGCAATTCGATGCGGGTATATTCCCCGTTGTCAAACGTCCATTCCAGCCGTTCGGGCACGGTGGCGCGCATGTGGTAGCCGCAATGCGGGCACACATTCATCGCCTTGCGCAGGTCCTTGGTCAGGATCATCTGCTCGCACGATTCGCAGTTGGTCCACAGGTTGTCCGGCACTTCCCGCTTGAGCAGGCCGCGGATCTTGGGACGGACATATTCGGTCAGCCAGCTCATGTTGCCTCTCCCTTAAGCTTTCTGGAGGCCTGTTCCATACAGGCAGATGAACGATTGGGCCAGATTGTCATTGCAGGGGGTGTCGCGGAAAGCCATCCGTAAAACACCCTGCAAACCATAAGAAAGTTTCTGGTGAAGCTTTTTTCAAAAAGCTTCAGAAGGCGCCATCTTTCTGAAAAAAGACGGCGCCCAAAAACTTCTGTTTTTCATCAATGTATTATTTTGAACCCGTTTTGCTTACAGCATGCACCGCATCCGCCAGCCCGCGTAGCTGTTCCAGTACCGCAGGTACGGTGCGGGCTGTCGCCCGACCATCCGGATCCAGCGTGCCCTCAAGCGTGTTGAGCAGGGCGGAGGCTACGACGGCAGCGTCAGCCGCGCGCACGGCGTTTGCGGCCAGTTCGGGCGTGCGGATGCCAAAGCCGATGGCGATGGGCAGGTCGGTGGCACGGCGCAGGCGGGGCAGGGCATGGGCCAGTTCATCGGTACTGGCGGTGCGCGTGCCCGTCACCCCGGTGATGCTGACATAATAGACAAAGCCCGACGCGCCATTGAACACCACCGGCAGCCGGTCGTCCGGCGTGGTGGGGGCGACAAGGCGGATGATGTCCAGACCGGCCGCAGCCGCAGGCCCAGCCAGCAGGTCGGCTTCCTCCGGCGGCATGTCCACGACGATCAGGCCGTCCACGCCCACGGCTTTCGCATCCACGCAGAAACGTTCGGGGCCATAGGCCTCGATGGGGTTGGTATAGCCCATCAGGATGATCGGGGTTTCGTCATCGCCTGCGCGGAAGGCCGCGACCATTTCCAGCACGCGCTTCATGGAAGAACCACCCCTCAGCCCGCGCAGCGCGGCCTTCTGGATGGTCGGGCCATCGGCTGACGGGTCGGAGAAGGGCACCCCTACCTCGATCAGGTCCGCACCCGCACCGGGCATGCCGCGCAGGATGGCAAGCGACGTGTCGTAATCCGGGTCGCAGGCCTCGACATAGGGGATCAGGGCGCCACGGCCCTGCTGGCGCAGGGTGGCGAAGCGGCGGGCGATGCGGCTCACAGTTTCACTCCCAGATGTTCGGCGACGGTGAAGATATCCTTGTCCCCCCGGCCGGAAATGTTGATGACAATGATCTTGTCCCTGCCCATCTCGGGCGCGATCTTCGCGGCGTAGGCAATGGCGTGGGCACTTTCCAGTGCGGGGATGATACCCTCGGTCCGGGTGCACAGCTGGAAGGCGTCTAGCGCCTCCTCATCGGTTGCCCCCACATATTCGGCGCGCCCGATGTCACTGAGCCATGAATGTTCGGGACCAACGCCGGGATAGTCCAGACCGGCGCTGATGGAATGGGCTTCGGTGATCTGCCCGTCTTCATCCTGCAGAAGATAGGTGCGGTTGCCGTGCAGCACGCCGGGCTTGCCGCGTTCGATGGAGGCGGCGGTGCGTCCGCTGTCCAGCCCGCAGCCCGCGGCCTCGACACCGATCAGCCGGACTTCGGGGTCATCAAGGAAGGGATGGAAGATGCCCATGGCATTCGACCCGCCACCGATCGCGGCCACGATCGTATCAGGCAGGCGACCTTCGGCGGCCATGATCTGTTCCTTGGTTTCCACGCCGATGATGGACTGGAAATCACGCACCATCTGCGGATAGGGATGCGGCCCCGCCACCGTGCCGACAAGGAAATAGGTGTCATGCACGTTGGTCACCCAGTCGCGCATGGCTTCGTTCATCGCGTCCTTCAGCGTGCCGGCACCTGCGGTAACGGGCACGACTTCGGCACCCAGCAGCCGCATGCGGAACACGTTGGGCTTCTGGCGCTCGACATCGGTGGCACCCATGTAGATCGCGCATTTCATGCCGAACAGCGCGCACACGGTCGCGGTGGCCACGCCATGCTGGCCCGCGCCGGTTTCAGCCACGATGCGGGTGCGGCCCATGCGGCGGGCCAGAAGGATCTGCCCCATGACGTTGTTGAGCTTGTGGGAACCGGTGTGGTTCAGCTCCTCGCGCTTCATGTAGATTTTCGCGCCGCCAAGCTGTTCGGTCATGCGGCGCGCGAACCACAGCGGACTGGGACGACCGACATAATCCTTGAGGTAATAATCCAGTTCCCGCCGGAATTCGGGGTCCGCCTGCGCCGCCTTGTACGCGCCGTCCAGCTCCAGCAGGAGCGGCATCAGGGTTTCGGCGACAAAACGGCCGCCAAAAATTCCAAAACGGCCGCGACCGTCCGGCCCGCTGCGCAGGCTGTTGGCGCCTGCCTGTGTGTCTGTTGCGCTCAACTTCGCTACTCCGCAAGAAATAGGTGCGTGGCTCAATGGTATCATCATGCAGCCGTCCCGGGCCGCGTATCAGGCGATTCTGGACCGGATGGCGGTAAAATACCAGCCCCCTGCCATATCGTGGGGCATGTCATGATTTGACATGTTTGCTGTCGCATGATGGATGAACAACGACCCGAACCACAGAAAGACCGCCCATGTTTCTAGCCCATCGTCCCGGTGCGCCGGCCCGGACCGTTACGACTGCGGAGGATGCAACAGGTGCGGCTTGGCTGGACCTGCTCAGTCCCACCGAGGAGGAGGAGGCCCTTGCCGCCGAGGTAACGGGCCTGCGTGTGCCCACCCGCGCGCAGCTGGATGAGATCGAAAGTTCATCACGCCTCTTTACCGAAGGGACTGGCGTCTATCTTTCCACGCCACTGGTGCGCAAGACGCCGGATGACTTTTTCGTATCCCCCGTGGGTTTCGTACTCATGCCCGGTCGGCTCCTGACCATCCGTTATACCGGGTTCAGCGCGTTTGACGTGGTTGCGCGGGACGTGGCGGGACAGGCTGAACCCCTGGCCGCCAACGAGGCGGGGATCATGCTGCTGGAAGCCATCGTGGACCGGCTGGCCGATATCCTGGAACATCTGGGACAGGCGCTTGATGGCATGTCCAAGGATGTATTCCAGTCCGAGGAGCCAAGCCAGGCGCAGGCGGGCGCCCTGCTGCGCAACATGCTGCGCCGGGTTGGCCGGTCGGGTGACCTGAGTTCATCCGTGCGCGACAGCCTGCTGGGGCTGGAACGGATTTCCATCTTCTTGGGGGAAAACAAGCGCCATGACCTGTCTGAACGGCTGCAGTCGCGGCTGGCCACGGTAGGGCGCGATATCCGTTCACTGAACGACTTCGTATCCCAGACGGCCAACAAGGTGCAGTTCCTGCTTGATGCGACGCTTGGATTTATCAGCATCGAACAGAATAATGGCATGAAGATACTGACCGTGGTCAGCTTTATTGGCGTGGCTCCCACGCTGGTAGCGGGCATCTATGGCATGAACTTCCATGATATACCCGAACTGAACTGGAAATACGGTTACTGGTATTCCCTTGCCCTGATGGCAGCCACGGTGGTGTTGCCGCTGATCTGGTTCTGGCGGCGTGGGTGGCTGGGGAAATAGTCATCATTTCCTGACATATCGTCTTCATGATTATTATATTATCGAATCATTTCAATGATTTAGGTTTCAATGATGAGGGAAACAAAATAAAAGAAAATTCATGAATGCCGGAGCGCGCGCGGATAATCGGTGCCTGCCCGGGTATGCCGATGCCGGGGAGGAATAAAGACCATCATGAAACCGAACCGTACGCTGGGATGTTTTGTGGTCCTCACCGGGCTGCTGGGTGGACTGCCCACCGTGGCGCATGCGCAGGTTCATGTCTTTTCCAGCCTGCGGCATGACGGCAACACGGGCCTTGCCCGGTGGCTGGGTGACATTACCCTGAGTGCGCAGGTCGACGGCGGGATCATGGCCAATCCCGCACGTCCCCAGCCCGGTTACAACTATGGCGACTTCCTTGCCGATCATGCCAATCAGGTCCAGTTGAACCAGGCCGAATTCACGCTGAACAAGGCGATCGATCCGCACCGGAACACATACCAGGTCGGTTTTACGCTGGAGGGCATGTACGGGTCGGACGCACGCTATTATCAGGTCCTGGGCATCAGTGACCGGGAATGGAACGCACGCTACCAGCTGATCCCCGCGCAGGCGCACATGGATGTCCACCTGCCGTGGCTGACGCATGGCGGGCTGGACATGCAGGCGGGGATCCTGCAGGCCCCGATGGGGGTGGAAGGACTGGATCCGACATCCCGGCCCTTTTACACGCTGGCCTATACATCCGAATATTCCGTGCCGTTTGAACATGTGGGCGCGATGTTCAACTGGCATGTGACGCCCATGGTGGATGTGACATTCGGCATTGATACCGGCAACCAGACATCATTCGGGCATGCGGACAACAACAGCGCGCCAGCCGGATATTTCGGTTTCAACCTGAATAACCTTGCGCATGGCAAACTGCGTATTGTGGAACTGAGCCGTGTCGGGCCGGAAAATTCGTGGCGCGCCATTGGCCATTATGAAGCCGATCATACCCAGCGGTTCTGGAATGATATCAGTGCCTATTATCAGGTGAATGACCGGTTGAGCCTGACGGCGGAATTCAATTACCTGCATGACGAGGGCACGCGTGGCATCGGCGCGCGCGGGCAGTTCGCGGGGGTGGATGCGGAAAGTTTCGTAAGCTTCCTCAGCTACCGCATCAACCGCGACCTGACCTTCAATTACCGTGGCGAAATATACCGCGACAACAACAACGCCATGGTTGCGACCTTCCGCGGGAACAATTCCTACATGGAGGCACTGGCCGGAACGGGGGGGGCGGTCGTGCCCGGGCCATCGGCCTCCAGCCATGGCACGACATATGGCGAAATGACGCTGGGTGTCAGTTACCGTCCCCAGCTTGGCCATCATGTCGGGGTTTTCATGCTGCGCCCCGAAATACGGTTTGACCGGGCGCTGAATGGCACCATGCCGTTCAATGGCGGACGCAACAATGGCATGTTCACCTTTGGTGGGGATGCGGTCATCGGGTTCTGAACACGCAGCCTTCAGGCAGCATCGTGAACGCATGCATCCATCAGTGCAGACGCGGTCAGCCCCGGTAGGGGGCATGCGAATATTTTGACATCATGGCGCGTTACAGGGGCGATGACAGTATAATCATCGCGATGATGCCGGGATTCCGTGGCATAGGGGCGTGCGTATGCTTGACGCCACGTGATTAAAGGCATATGGTCTGCGCATTCCAGAGCATGCCATTTCATGGCGGCCCCGGGATTCCCACCTCTCAGTTAAGCTGCATCAAACCGTTTCATCAGAATATGGTCAGAGGCCCCTTATCGGCGCGCCTTCTCACACTGATTGCTGGCTTCTCTTTCCTTTCGTGAACTGCCCACTTATAGGCATATCCTGCATGCAACTCGCCGAACTCAAGGCCAAATCCCCAGCAGACCTTCTGGCTTATGCTGAAAGTCTGAACATTGAAAACGCATCTTCTCTTCGCAAGCAGGAGTTGATGTTCACGATCCTCAAGACGCTGGCTGACAATGATCAGGCCATCTATGGGGACGGTACGCTTGAAATTCTGTCTGACGGATTTGGCTTCCTCCGCTCACCGGAAGCCAATTACCTGCCGGGCCCCGATGACATCTATATCTCCCCCAGTCAGGTCCGCCGCTTCGGCCTGCGCACCGGTGATACGGTCGAGGGTCAGATCCGCGCCCCGCGCGACGGGGAGCGGTATTTCGCCCTGCTGAAGGTCAACGCGATCAATTTCGAACCGCCCGAGGCCGTGCGCCAGCGGATCAACTTCGATAACCTGACGCCGCTCTACCCTGAACGCCGCCTGAAGATGGAAGTCGAGAATTCGGCTGTGGGGGGCACTGCGGAGCCGCCCGCCAATGGAAAGGGGAAGGGCAAGACCCCGAACCGTGATTTCACGTCCCGTGTAATCGACCTTGTCTCGCCCATCGGCATGGGCCAGCGCGCGCTGATCGTCGCCCCGCCGCGTACCGGCAAGACCGTGATGCTGCAGAGCATCGCGTCCTCCATTTCCGCAAATCATCCCGAAGTGTTCCTGATCGTGCTGCTGATTGACGAGCGGCCGGAAGAAGTGACGGACATGGCGCGTTCCGTGCGGGGTGAGGTCGTGTCCTCCACCTTTGACGAACCCGCGACCCGTCATGTGCAGGTCACCGAAATGGTGCTGGAAAAGGCCAAGCGCCTGGTCGAGCACAAGCGCGATGTCGTGATCCTGCTGGATTCCATTACGCGTCTGGCCCGTGCCTACAACACTGTCGTGCCCTCATCGGGCAAGGTGCTGACCGGTGGTGTGGACGCCAATGCGCTGCAGCGTCCCAAGCGCTTTTTCGGTGCGGCCCGTAATATCGAGGAAGGCGGTTCGTTGACCATCATCGCGACCGCGCTGATCGATACCGGCAGCCGTATGGATGAAGTCATCTTTGAAGAGTTCAAGGGCACGGGCAACTCCGAACTGATCCTTGACCGCAAGCTGGCTGACAAGCGTACGTTCCCCGCCATCGACATCACCAAGAGCGGCACGCGTAAGGAAGAACTGCTGGTCGATCGGGCCGATCTGGCCAAGATGTGGGTCCTGCGCCGTATCCTTGCCCCGATGGGTACCATGGATGCGATGGACTTCCTGTTGGACAAGCTGAAATACAGCAAGACCAACCACGACTTCTTCGACGCGATGAATACCTGACCGGGTTGTTTCGTGACGGATTAAAAAAACCCCGGCTGCAAAGCCGGGGTTTTTTGTTTTTGAAAGGAGAAGTTTTTGGAGAAGCTTTTTTCAGAAAGCTTCAGAAGACGCTGTCTTTTTGAAAAAAGGCGACACCCGAAAACTTCTGTTATTCGGGCTTTATCTCAGGGGATCAGGATCGTGCTGCCGGTGGTCTTGCGTGATTCAAGGGCGATATGCGCCTGTGCCGCCGCGGTCAGGGGGAAGGACTGACCGATACGCGGCTTGATGATATCCTGCCTTACCAGTTCAAACAGTTCGTTGGCGGCATGCAGTAGTGCTGGGCGTTGCGCGATATAGGTCGTAAGGGCCGGGCGCGTCAGGTAAAGGCTGCCATGGGCTGCCAGCGTGCCGACATTCACACCCGTCACCGCGCCCGATGCATTGCCATAGCTGACCATAAGACCGCGTGGCGCAAGGCAGGACAGGCTGGTTTCAAAGGTATCGCGGCCAATGCTGTCATAAACGACCGGCAGCATGCGCCCGTTGGTCAGGTCGCTGACCTGTTCCTTTATCCGGTCCGTGCCGATGATGACATCCGCCGCCCCGTTGGCCCGCGCCAGTTCCGCTTTTTCCGCCGTTGAGACGACGCCAATGACGCGTGCGCCCAGATGACGTGCCCACTGGCACATCAACAGCCCCACGCCGCCGGCGGCGGCATAGACCAGAATGTCCTCGCCGGGCTGGACGCGATGGACCTCGCGCAGCAGCATATGCGTACTCAGGCCACGCAGCATGATGGCGGCAGCGGTCGTGGCGGAGATGTCATCGGGCAATACCACCAGCCTGTCGGCTGCAATGGTGCGGAACGTGGCATAGCCACCCGGTGTCGTGACATAGGCCACGCGCATGCCGGGCTGAATCGTGTCCACGCCGGGACCGATGGCGGTTACGGTTCCAGCCCCTTCCATACCTAGCACGGCGGGTAGGGTAGGGAATTTGTACAGTCCGGTGCGGAAATAGGTATCAATGAAATTGACCCCGATGGCTTCCTGCCGCAGCACCACTTCGCCTGCCGCCGGGGTGGGAACCGGAAGCGTTTCGGTGCGGAGGACGTCAGGTCCCCCATATTCATGGATGCGGATGACGGTATTCATGTCCTGTAATCCCTGTTGGTGGGTTTATGGCAGCGGTGATGCGGAGAGGGTTTCCAGGTCACGCAGGAACTGCCGGTCGCGCGCCCCTTCATCACCGGGATAGGTTTCGGGATCGTATTGGGGACAGTCAGTAAAATCGATGCGGTGGCAGGGGATCAGAATGGGAATGGGATTTTCCGAACAGGCACTGATGATGGTGTCAGTTGAAACATTGGCCAGGCGGGCCGCTTCCCGCCACGAAACCTGCTGGCCTACGGGAATGGTCTGCATGAACTGCCATGCGCGTAGCTGCTCGGGTGTGCCATACGGGGCAAGGGGCAGGCGGCACAGTGTGGCCTCCCCATCAAAATAGGCGTCCAGCCAGGCACGGGATTCCAGCAGTAGCGGCGTTTCCTCCTGATCGCGGCCCCAGCCCCAGTCCAGCGCCACGATCTTTCCATCTTCGGCGGAGACGGTCAGGGGTGCGAGTGGCGAATGCATTGAAAGTTGTGGCATGAGTCACCTTGATCAGGACAAAGAGGTGAACGATAACGCCGTTCCCGGAACTGACAAAATGATGATGGCCACCATGGAGATGTTTGTGCAGGAAAGTGATCGTCATCCCCCCGTCATTTTCGCGCTCGCCAGCGGCCTGTCCCGCGCCGCCATTGCCGTCATGCGGTTAAGCGGTACGGGTACCGGCAGGATTGTGGAAAGCCTGTGCGGTCGTCTGCCCGCGCCACGCCGGGCCTCGCTGCGGGGGCTGTGGCGACGGGATGGGGATGCGCCCATCCTGCTGGATCGTGCACTGGTGCTGTGGTTTCCGGGGCCAGAAAGTTATACGGGCGAAGATAGCGCAGAACTGCACCTGCATGCGGGGCCAGCGGTCATCAATGCCGTGGCCGATACGCTGGTGGCACTGGGCGCACGCCCTGCCGAACCGGGGGAGTTCAGTCGCCGCGCGTTTATGCACGGGCGTCTTGACCTCATGCAGGCGGAAGGGATTGCCGATCTGATCGACGCCGAGACCGAGGCCCAGCGGCGACAGGCGCTGGCACAGGTCGATGGGGCACAGAGCCGCCTGTACCAGCAATGGGCCGACAGGCTGCGCGTGCTGCTGGCGCATCAGGAAGCATTGATCGACTTCCCTGATGAGGAACTGCCCCCGGAAGTGGAGCAGGAACTGGTGAATGGCCTGCGGGTACTGCACGCGACCATGCAGGATTATCTGGCAACTGGTGAAGGGGCCGAGCGTCTGCGGCGTGGACTGGTTTTTGCCATTGTGGGGGAACCGAATGTTGGCAAATCCAGCCTGCTGAATGCGCTGGCGGGGCGGGATGCCGCCATTGTGTCCACCCGTGCAGGCACGACGCGTGATGCGATTGAAATCCGGGTTGTGATGGGGGATGTGCCGGTCACGCTGGTTGATACCGCGGGCCTGCGTGAAACCGATGACGAGATTGAAGCCGAAGGCGTGCGACGTTCATTGTTTCACGTGAAACAGGCGGATTGCGTAGTGCATGTATTTGCAGGTAATCCTCCACCATCCCGATTGGAAGGGAATGGTGTACTGGTATGCAACAAGACCGACCTGTCACCCGCGCCTGATGGCGTAATAGGGATCAGCGTGCTCACGGGGGCGGGCATGGATGTGCTAAGGGATGTTCTGGCCGACAGGGCGCGTGCCCTGACTGCCGATCGGGCCAGCGCACCGTTTACCCGCGCCCGGCATCGTGCCGCGATAGAGGAAACGGTCCATTATATCGGGCGGGCACAGATGATGGCATGGCCTGAAATGCGCGGAGAGGAAATGCGCCTGGCCATGCGCGCCCTTGGGCGGCTGACGGGGGCGGTGGATGTGGAAGCCCTGCTGGATACGGTGTTTGGCCAGTTCTGCATTGGCAAATAGGGGAAGTGCGGGGATGAGTCGCGTATATGATGTGATTGTCGTGGGTGGCGGTCATGCGGGGTGCGAAGCGGCATCTGCCGCCGCGCGTACGGGCGCGCGGACGATGCTGTTGACGCACCGTCTTGAGACCATCGGCATCATGTCCTGCAATCCGGCCATTGGCGGGATCGGCAAGGGGCACCTTGTGCGTGAAATTGACGCGCTTGACGGTCTGATGGGGGTTGCGGCCGATCGGGCCGGGATTCATTTCAAGCTGCTGAACCGTTCCAAGGGGCCAGCCGTGCATGGTCCGCGCGCGCAGGCGGACCGCTCACTCTATCGTCAGGCCATACAGGATCTGCTGGCACAGACCGAAGGACTGGATATTGTCGAAGGCGCGGCGGGGGACCTGCTGGTCGATGGACAGGGCCGGGTCGAGGGCGTTGTCTGTGAAGATGGTCGTACCTTCGTCTGTGGTGCAGTGGTTCTGGCGACGGGCACGTTCCTGCGGGGGACAATCCATGTCGGGCATGACAGCCAGCCGGCCGGAAGGGTAGGGGACCGGCCCGCGAATGCGCTGGGCGAACGTCTGGCCGCACTGGGGCTGCGCATGGGGCGCCTGAAGACCGGCACACCCGCCCGCATCGCGCGCGACAGCATCGACTGGAACATTCTGGCGGAAGACCGGGGCGACGCCGTGCCAGAACCCTTCAGCCGCATGACGGACACCATTACCAACCCCATGGTGTCATGTCGCATCACGGCTACCACACCGCGCACGCATGAGATCATACGTGAAAACCTTCAGCTTTCCGCCCTGTACGGCGGGGCGATCTCGGGACGGGGGCCACGTTACTGCCCGTCGATCGAGGATAAGGTCGTACGGTTTGCGCAGCGTGAGTCCCATCAGATATTCCTTGAACCCGAAGGCCTGCCCGGCACGCCCGATGGGGAACTGGTCTATCCCAATGGTATTTCCACCAGCCTGCCTGAAAACGTGCAGGTGGAAATGCTGCGCAGCATCCCGGGCCTGGAACATTGCCGGATCGTCAGGCCCGGTTACGCGGTGGAATATGATTACGTAGACCCGCGCGAACTGGCGCCCACGCTGGGACTGAAAAACATGCCCGGCCTGTTCCTTGCCGGTCAGATCAACGGCACGACCGGGTATGAGGAAGCCGGGGCGCAGGGCCTGCTGGCCGGTGTCAATGCCGCCCGCTGTGCTGCGGGGCAGGAAGGTGTCACACTGGACCGTGGAAATGCCTATATCGGCGTGATGATCGATGACCTGACCACGCAGGGTGTATCCGAACCCTATCGCATGTTTACGTCCCGCGCCGAGTACCGCCTGACCCTGCGGGCCGATAATGCCGACCTGCGGCTGACCCCACGTGGACTGGAATGGGGCTGCGTAGGGACGGCGCGTGCACAGCGATACCGTATGGACTGTGCCGCGATCGAAGCCGCCACCGAGCGTGCCCGCAATGAAACCTATAACCCGGACATCCTGCGCAGGGCCGGGGTGAATGTTTCGGCTGATGGGCGCGCGCGCACGCTTGTGGATGTGCTGGCTACGGATGCATCGCCCGAAACGCTTGCCCGGATCGCGCCATGGTTTGCGGACCTGCCGCCCCGTGTGGCCCAGCATCTGGCGACCGAGGCCCGCTATAGCGGCTACATTTCCCGGCAGGATCGTGAAATTCGCCAGCTTGCCAGCGAAGGGCGCATGACCCTGCCTGTGGATCTGGATTATGCCCGGGTTGGTGGTCTGAGCACGGAAATGCAGGAACGGCTGTCGCGCGTCCGGCCTGTAACGTTTGGCGCGGCACAGCGTATTCCCGGCATTACGCCATCGGCGCTGGTTGCCCTGCTGGCGCATGTGCGGCAAAGGCAGGTCGCAGTATGACGGACGCGCCCGATGTTTCACGTGAAACACGTGACAGGCTGGAACGCTATGCCGATATCCTGTTGCGGTGGAACCAGCGGATCAATCTTGTCTCGCCCCATGATCTGCCGCATTTATGGTCGCGTCATATTGCTGATAGCCTGCAACTGGCGCGGTTGATTCCATCCGGCCCCATAAGTCTGGTGGATATGGGGTCCGGCGGCGGTTTCCCCGGCCTGGTTATTGCCTGCGCCACGGATGCGCAGGTGACACTGATCGAATCGGACCAGCGCAAGGCCGCCTTCCTGCGTGAGGCTGCACGGGTGGCGGGGGTGCAGGTCCGTGTCTGTGCGCAGCGGTTGGAGGTTGCTGACGTGCCCCCCGCACAGGTCGTGACGGCGCGCGCGCTCGCACCCCTGTCGCGCCTGCTGGAATGGGGGACGCGCTTCCTGCGGCCAGATGGCTTCTGCCTGTTTCTGAAAGGAAGGAATGCAGAAGATGAACTGACAACAGCCAGCGCCGACTGGCGTATGGCGGCAACCCGGATTCCAAGCCGTACAAATGCGGATGGTGTGATTCTAGAATTGAGCGATATCAGGCGTGTCAGAGACTACAACAATGAATGATACGGGAAGCGGGCTTGCATCTTCCCCCCGCATTATTGCGCTGGCCAACCAGAAGGGCGGTGTGGGCAAGACAACCACGGCCATCAATCTGGCGGCGGCTCTGGCGACATCGGGACTGAAGGTCCTGCTTGTCGATATGGACCCGCAGGGTAATGCCTCGACCGGACTGGGTGTAGGGTATGATGCCCGCCGCAGCGGCACGTACGCCATGCTGGAAGACGGCGAACGGGCCGCCGCCGTGGTGCAGCCCAGCGCCGTGCCTGGCCTGTCGCTGATTGCGGCGGATACGGAACTGGCAGGGGCGGAACTGGAACTGGTCATGTCCGACCGGCGTGAATACCGGCTGCGTGATGCGCTGGCGCAGGTCGGGGCGGAATATGATGTCATCCTGATCGACTGCCCCCCCAGTCTGGGCCTGCTGACCCTCAACGCCCTTGTGGCGGCACAATCCGTTATCGTGCCGTTGCAATGTGAATTCTTCGCGCTGGAAGGCATCAGCCAGCTGGTACGGACCGTCAACAGTGTGCGGCAGTCACTCAATCCCGTACTGAAGCTCGATGGCATTGTGCTGACCATGTACGATCGGCGTAACAACCTATCGGAATTGGTGGCGGATGATGCCCGCAGCTTCTTTGGGGACAGGGTGATGGAAACCCTCATTCCCCGTAATATCCGGATTTCCGAGGCGCAGAGCCATGGACAGCCGGTGATGAATTACGACCAGCGTTCGTCCGGCAGTCTGGCCTATCAGGCGCTTGCCACCGAAGTCACGGACCGTCTGGGACTGCATGCAGTACGGAAAGGGAAAGCCAGCTTATGAAAACCAAGAAGGATGCCGGTCGCCCCCGTCTCGGTCGCGGACTGGCTGCCCTGCTGGGTGAGCAGGTCAACATGCTGCCTGCCGCACCGGCGGTTGAAGCACGCAAGACGCCCGAAGCCATTTCCAGCCTGCCGATTGATGTCATGGAACCCAGCCCTTTCCAGCCACGCCAGCAGATGGAACCCGGCGCGCTGGATGAACTGGCCAGTTCCATTCGCGTGCGTGGCATCCTGCAGCCCATCCTTGTGCGGCCGCATCCGGGACGTAAGGGGGTCTATCAGATCATTGCGGGGGAACGCCGCTGGCGTGCCGCGCAGATTGCGGGCCTGCATGATGTGCCCGTTCATATCCGCCCGCTGGATGATGGGGACGCCATGGCGGCGGCGTTGGTGGAAAACCTCCAGCGTGCCGACCTCAACGCCATTGAGGAAGCCGAGGGTCTGCAGCGCCTGCTGGACGATTACGACCTGACCCAGGATGAACTGGCCAGTGCGATTGGCAAGTCCCGTCCGCATGTCGCCAACATGGTGCGCCTGTTGCAGTTGCCGCCACCAGTGCGTGATGCGGTGCGTCATCAAAGTCTGTCGGCGGGGCATGCCCGTGCCCTGCTGGCACATGGCGACCCCGTTGCGGCACTGAAAATCGTTCTGGCGCAGGGGCTGAATGTCCGCCAGACGGAAGCTCTGGCCAAGCAGCAGGAACGCAAGACAACTGCCGCGCGTGACAAGGCGGAAAAGATCGCGCGCAATCCTGAAATTGCTGCACTGGAACGCGACCTTGCCACCAGACTGGGGCTGAAGGTGCAGATCGCCTTTGACGGGAAGGGCGGCAGCATTCGCATTGATTACCGTTCGCTGGAACAGTTTGATGGCCTGCTGCGACTGCTGCAGCAGTAGGAATTTCAAAAAAGTCAAAAATTCCTCTTGCCAGACAATGGGGTGGCTGCTAGAAGCCCTCTCACCCAAGCGGGTAACCCTGTGGGCGCATAGCTCAGTTGGTAGAGCAGCTGACTCTTAATCAGCGGGTCCAAGGTTCGAGCCCTTGTGCGCCCACCATAGGGTTTAACAGGATCACAGAAATCCCCATCACGGCATCGCCGGTGGGGATTTTTTGTATTCTGGTTCCGGTGGGGCATGGGACAATGGCACGTAGTCGCATTGCCATTTCTTTTGGCCGGATCTTCCGTTAAGGACTGTTGCAAAAGAACCCCTTGATAAAAAGTAATGAAAGTTTCGGGTGTCTCTATTTTTTAAGGGGGCACTTCCTGAAGCTTTTTGGAAAAAGCTTCACCAAAAATTTTCTTACTGATCTGCAGGATATTGCGTGAGCAGACTTCTGAAACAGTTTCCATGGCAGGCAGGATGACATCCCATCCTCCCCTGATCGGGGTCACACTGGACAGTGAACCGCCCGCAACGGATGACAGGGCCGGATATTCCCGTTTTCCATGGTATGCGATCCGCCAGAATTACATGGACATGATCGCGGCCTGCGGCGGGCTGCCGGTCGCTCTGGGCCATGACGTGCCGCAGGCGGCAGCCATGGTTGCGCGACTGGATGCCCTGGTGGTGACCGGCGGTGCGTTTGATGTGCCCCCGGATCAATATGGCGCATTCGGCCAGCATGCCAGCGTGCAGACCAAGCCCCGGCGTACGGCAGCGGAAACGGCCCTGATCCATGCCGCCATGATGCGTGGCATTCCTGTTCTGGGCATATGTGGCGGCATGCAGCTTCTGGCTGTCGTGCTGGGGGGACGACTGGTACAGCACATTCCCGATACCTATCCCGCAGCCCTTGCGCATGAGCAGCCCAATCCGCGTGATGAACCCGGGCACGGGGTGGATGTGGTCGCCGGTACGCATCTGGCGCGGCTGGTGGGTCGGGACCGGCTGGCGGTGAATTCGTCCCACCATCAGGCAGTAGGGGATGCAGGACGGGCGGTAATCTGTGCTACAGCGCCTGATGGGGTTGTCGAGGCCATTGAACTGCCCGGCCATCCATTTTGCATCGGGGTGCAGTGGCATCCGGAATTTGGCATATCGGCAGGGGACCGTCTCCTGTTCGAAGGGTTGATCGACGCGGCGAGGCAGACACGAACATGACACAGGACCATTCCCCCCCATCTAACCAGGAACGGGGTGACCGTATTGCCAAATGGCTGGCCCGGTCTGGCGTTGCCAGCAGGCGCGATGCGGAACGCATGATTGCCGAAGGCCGGGTCAGGCTGAACAGCGCGGTCGTCACCCATCCGGCCACGTTCGTGGACGGGGGCGATATCGTTCAGGTGGACAACAATGTGGTCAGCGCGCCCGACCGCACGCGGCTGTGGCGGTACCACAAGCCCGATGGTCTGGTGACAACCCATCGCGATCCCGAAGACCGCCCGACCGTGTTCGATTCCCTGCCGCCGGGACTGCCGCGTGTCATAAGCGTGGGGCGGCTTGACCTGAACAGCGAGGGCCTGCTGCTGCTGACCAATGATGGCGAACTGGCCCGCAGGCTGGAACTGCCCAGCAATGGCTGGATACGTCGTTACCGCGTACGGGTGTTCGGGGTGGTGGATGAACGGATGCTGGCCTCGCTCGCTCATGGCAGTGAATTCGAGGGCGTGCGCTATGGCCCGATCGAGGCACAGCTGGATTCCGCCAAGGGGGACAATGCATGGCTGACCGTTTCCCTGCGTGAAGGCAAGAACCGCGAGGTCCGCAAGGTCATGCGGGGACTGAACCTGCATGTCAGCCGCCTGATCCGCACGTCATACGGTCCGTTCCAGCTTGGCACGCTGCAGCGTGGTGAACTGGAGGAAGTGACCGGCAAGGTCATCCGTGAACAGGTACCCGGCCTGCCTGCCGCCAAGTCGCAGCGCAGGGCGTAATGCGTATCATCGCGGGTGACTGTCGCGGCCGCACCCTGCATGCGCCGCCGGGGCAGACCACGCGCCCCACGGCGGACCGTGTGCGGCAGGCATTGTTTGACACGCTCGCCCATGCGCCATGGGCGGGGATAGACTTTTTGCGTGGCGCGCGCGTTCTGGACGGATTCGCCGGCACAGGGGCGCTGGGGCTGGAAGCCCTGTCGCGCGGTGCCGCCAGTGCCGTGTTTATCGAACAGAACCGCGCCGCCCTGCGGGCCTTGCGTGAAAATGTCACGGTCTGCGGCATGGGCGATCGCGTCATGATCCGTGCGATGGATATGCTGCGCCTGCCAGTGCGTGGCGCATCCGGCCCGGTGGATCTGGTTTTTCTGGATCCCCCGTATAACCAGGATCTGCCCACCCGCGCGCTGGTGGTGCTGGAACGTGGCGGCTGGCTGCATCCCGCAACCCTGGTGGTGGTTGAAACGGCGGCGGCGGAATCCGCCCCGGTTGCCGCTGACCGGCTTCTGCTTGAACGCAGGCATGGGGCCGCGTGCCTGTATGCATGGCGACACGGGGCGGACGACGCGGCATAATTGATTGCCGTATTTTTGCCAGCGGCCTTCTGTCTATGGTGTGGACGGGGTTATAGTGGTGTCGTTTGACGGAAATGAAGTGCAATGGTCATTTCCCTTGTGCGTTTGGTCCCTGTTGGCATGCCCATGCCGGGGCCTATGATCAGGATATGGATTTTTGGCGATTTTCAGCCGTTTTGTCCCTGACTCGCTGTCCTCTGGCCCGGTGCGGTCGCGCCTGCGCGACCGGTTGACCGAAGCGGGAGGACTGGGGTTGTGGAGTCTGGCGCTGTGTCTTGCCATTGCCTTGTGGAGCTATGATCCACGCGATCCGTCGGCCAATACATCCAGCGCGCAGCCGCCTGACAACCTGCTGGGCCGGCCGGGCGCGTACATGGCTGATTTCATGCTCCAGAATTTCGGGATCGTGGATGTCCTGGCTATTTTCTGCCTGCTGGCATGGGGGTGGCGGCTGATCCGGCACCATGGGCTGGCATCGGCCCTGCTGCGTATCATTGCACTGGTCTGCGCGCTGCCGGTCATCGCGGCGGACATTGCGGCCGTGCCATTGCTGCTGCCCGCGCTTCAGGCTCCGCTATGGCCAACGCAGGCCGGGCCGGGTGGTGCGGTCGGCCTGTCGGTGGCGCATATGTCCATTCAGGCTGCCACCGTTTTCGTCGGGCGGGGGGGACCGCTTGTTGTC
>NZ_VWPI01000125.1 GCF_015155755.1 Komagataeibacter sp. FXV3
GTTGTCTGGCTGCTGGGGCTGGTGCTGGGGGGGCTGCTGGTGCTGCTGGCCCTTGCCCTGTCCCTGTCGGAATGGCGGGGCATCGGTCGTGGGATCAGGATTCTGCTGCGTCAGCCCATGGTTCTGGCCGTATGGCTGCGCCGGATAACGGGGGAAAGGGCGCAGGCACGGACGGTAGTGGATACGGCCCCGTATTCTGGCGGGGAAAAGGCTGCACGGGATCCGTCTCCCTTCCACGCGCCCCTTCCGGATACAGGCCACGAAACGGGGACGGAGCCGGTGCCGGCTACGGTGCGTCCGGCGTCCGGCACGGCCATGATGCCCGTGGCCGACCCGCAGGCGGCCAAACCGTTGGGGCAGAAGAACATGCCCGCACCTACCACAAAGCCGGAGACAAAGCGGCCAGCGCTGGCAGGACGCAAGGCGGAGGGGGGCAAGCCCGCGCAGGTTTCGCTGCAGACCAGCTGGATGCACCCGCCGGGCATGGACGAGGAAATTACCCAGCCCCTGCTTATGGACGGTTCCGCACCGGTATCGGATCAGGCGCCATGGCATGAGGATACCGACACACGGGATACCCGACCCGTCATTACCGCCCCCCATGATGACGACCTGCCGGTGGCGGCGAAGGAACCTGCGCGCCCGACGCTGCTGTCGCGCTTTTTCTCCGGCGCGGGACGGGCGGCGGAGGAGTCGGCACCCAACACGCCAGATTATGCCCCCACTGCGCCCGTTGCCCCCCCGGAAGATACCAAGACGCCCACGC
>NZ_VWPI01000126.1 GCF_015155755.1 Komagataeibacter sp. FXV3
GAAGATACCTATACGCCCCCGCCACAGCCGGAATGGCAGTTCCCGCCGCTGTCGCTGCTCAAGCCCCCGCCATCGAACGAGGCCACCAAGCCGACCGAGGAACTGCTGCACGCCAATGCCACGCAGCTTGTCACCGTGCTGTCGGAATACGGGGTACAGGGTGAAATTGTCGCCTATCATGCTGGCCCGGTCGTAACCCTGTATGAACTGCAGCCCGCTCCCGGCATCCGGGCCGCCCGTGTGATCGGCCTGGCCGATGACGTGGCGCGCTCCCTGTCGGTACTCAGCGTACGTATCGCCACCGTGCCGGGCCGCAATGTGATCGGGATCGAGGTGCCCAATACACGGCGTGAGACGGTCTATTTCTCCGAACTGCTCATGGATCCGCAATGGGCGCATTCGCGTGCGCGCCTCAACCTTGCGCTGGGCAAGGATATCGCGGGCGAGTCGGTTTACAGTGACCTCGCCGCCATGCCGCACCTGCTGATCGCGGGCACCACCGGGTCGGGCAAGTCGGTGGGCGTGAATTCCATGATCCTGTCACTGCTCTATCGCCTTTCGCCCGAGCAGTGCCGCTTGATCCTGATTGACCCCAAGATCCTTGAACTCTCGATCTATGAGGGCATTCCCCACCTCATGACACCCGTGGTGACGGAACCGGCCAAGGCGGTCGCGGCACTCAAATGGGCCGTGCGGGAAATGGATCGCCGTTATCGTGGGATGGCGCACCTGCAGGTGCGTAACATCGCAAGCTATAACGAACGTGTGGCCGAAGCGCGTGCGCGCGGGGAAATCGTGACCCGGCGCGTACAGACCGGCTACGATCCGGAAACCGGCAAGCCCACGTTCGAGGAACAGCAGCTTGCCCTCGATTCCCTGCCATATCTCGTCATCGTGGTGGACGAGATGGCCGATCTCATGATCGTGGCGGGCAAGGAAATCGAAGCCCTGCTGCAGCGCCTGGCGCAGAAGGCGCGCGCGGCGGGCATTCACCTGATCCTTGCCACCCAGCGCCCGTCGGTAGATGTGATTACCGGTACCATCAAGGCGAACTTTCCTACCCGTATCTCCTTTCAGGTCATAAGCAAGTTCGACAGCCGCACCATCCTGGGTGAGCAGGGGGCCGAACAGTTGCTGGGACGCGGGGATATGCTGTTCATGCAGGCAGGCGGACGGATCACACGTGTCCATGGCCCGTTCGTGGATGATGGTGAGGTCGAGGCCGTCGTCGCCTTCCTGCGCGCGCAGGGGGAACCGATCTATGATGATGACGTCATTTCCCCGCAGGAAGAAGACAGTTCCGGCAAACCCTTCGCAGCCCCCGCCGGCGGGGCGGAGGAAGACGGCCTGTTCGCGCAGGCGGTCGAAGTCGTGGCGCGCGAAGGCAAGGCATCAACGTCCTTCATCCAGCGCCATCTGTCGATCGGCTACAACCGTGCGGCCAAGATCATCGAGCAGATGGAAAAGGAAGGCTTGGTCAGCGAGGCCAACCATGTCGGCCGCCGTGAAGTCCTGATGCGCCGCAATACGGAAGACGAATGAAACCCCACGCCATGCAGCGCGGGGCAGGGCAGGTGCCTGCCACCCTGCCATTCACGGTCCTGTACCGCGATAACCGGTTTGTGGTGCTGGACAAGCCGCCAGGCCTGCCGGTTCATCCCGGTCGCGCTGGTGGCGCCAGTGTCGAGGACTGGTTTCCCGTCCTGTCGCGCCACCGTAACGGCCCGTGGCTTGCGCATCGGCTGGATCAGGATACGTCGGGCTGCCTGGTGGTCGCGCTGCGCAAGCAGGCGCTGGTTGCGGTGCAGGCATGTTTTGCGGCGGGACGGGCGCGCAAGACCTACTGGGCCATTGTGCAGGGTGCGCCCGCAGCATTGCAGGGCGTGATCGATACACCGCTTGCGCGGGTGGAGCAGGGCAGGCAGTGGCGGATGCAGCCGGTAAAAACCGGTGGTCAGCCCGCCCGGACGCGCTGGCACGTACGGGCAATGGGGCATGATGGCGCGGGCCAGCCCATAAGCTGGCTGGAACTGGTTCTGGAAACCGGACGGACCCATCAGGCCCGTGCGCATTGCGCTGCGATCGGGTGTCCCATACGGGGCGACACGCGCTATGGCGCACGCGACGCGGGGGCGCTACACCTTATGAGCCGGAGCATCCATCTGCCACTGGATGTGCCCGTGCACGCCACGGCCATGCCACCGGAGCATATGCGCCGTATCATGGATCAGGCTGGCTGGACCGTGCCACCTGACAGCGTGGAAAAGGAAGTGACACGGTGTTCGCCCACACATTGACGCAGGAACTGCTGCGCGTTCTGGAACGACCGGACCTGCGGGTGATTGCGGGCGAACGGCAGATCATGCTGGATCCCACGCTGGACCTGCCGTTTCATGTCCAGCCCGGCGGGGCCATCGTGCTGGGACTGCCTGCGCAGGGGCAGCAGGAAAAAACGGCCTTTTTCCTGCGTCACGCGCTGGAACTGGCCCCGCTACTGGAAATCGCGCCGCACAGGGCCCTGTGTGCTGCCTTTTGTGCCGCGCGTACGGCAGCCCTGTTCTGGTATCTTGATACCGGCCGGTCGGATGCGGAAGCACCGGCGGCATGGGTACCGCAGATGGCGGCGGCACAGGTGCCTTCCACCACGATCCTGCAACAGATATGGTTCGTCCTCGCACCCTTGCAGCCCACTCTGTCATTGCCGGACAGACCGCGTGCCTTTGGTGCGTTGCATGACGCCCTGTGTGCCCTGTGGCCCATCCTTGGCCCGACCGAAAACCTGATGGCCACGGGCGGCGACGCCCGCCTGGCCGTGGACCCTGCCACGGGACTGAACCATTACGGCTGTTCGCACCGGCCCCGGCCATGGGCCATCACCTTTGCGTCCTCCACGGCATCATCGCTGTCCGAACGGGGTTTCGCGGGGGCTGAAACGGCGCGTCTGTCCCTGCTGGCCGGTGCATTGCACGGGCGGGGCGAGGATGCGGCGCGAACGCTGGATGGCGATATACAGGCCCGCATTGCCGCGCATTTCGGCCTTGAAGCGGATGAAGGGGTTGTTCTGGCCCCATCGGGCACGGATTGCGAACTGTATGCGCTGGCGCTGGCTGCGCTGGCACCCGGTGGTCGGCCCATCAGCAATATCCTGCTTGCGCCGGAGGAAACCGGCAGCGGCGTGCCTCTGGCCGCCATGGGGTGTCATTTCGCCAATGATACCGCCCTTGGCCATCATGTGACACGCGGGGCGCCCATCGCCGGTTTTCCCACCGATACGCTGGTGGTGAATGTGCCGATGCGTGATGCGGAGGGCCATGTGCGCCCGGCGGCGGATGTCGATGCCGAGACGTGTCGCCTGACCCATGAAATGCGCGCGGCGGATCGGCATGTGCTGCTGCACCGGCTGGATCTGTCCAAGACCGGGCTGCTGGCGCCGGGGCTGGCCGCGCTGGAACAGGCCTGCGCGCCGGTGGGCAGGTCAGAAGATTGTCCCGACGTGGTGGTGGATGCCTGTCAGGCCCGGCTGGACCCGCTGCGGGTGCGGGATTATCTGGATCGGGGCTGGATGGTCATGGTCACCGGATCCAAATTCTTTACCGGCCCGCCTTTCTGCGGAGCGTTGCTGCTGCCCGCAGGGGTACGGTGCAGGCTGGATGGTCCACATCCCGTGCCCGTGGGACTGGAGGACTACAGCTATCGCCATGCATGGCCGCAGGGCAGGGCGGTGGCCGGGCTGCCTGCGGGACATAATATCGGCCTGATCCTGCGCTGGTGCGCGGCACTGGCGGAAATGGACGCGATCAGCCGCATTCCCCGCGCGGTGATCCATGACCGGCTGCATGGTTTCCTGTCTGCCGTCACCGGCCGCATCATGTCGGATTCCGCGCTGGAAATCCTGCCCCCGGTGCGTCCCGACCGTGCGGCCATGCACAATGCGTGGGATACGCTGCCGACCATCATCTGTTTTTTCGTGCGGGCGCCGGGTAGTGATGTGGAGACCTTCCACCCGCTGGCCCTGCCGGATGCGCGGCGGCTGTATGCGTGGCTCAATACCGACCTGTCTGGCCTGATCCCGCCTGATGATCCCGATGCGGCCCTTGCCAGCGTCCTGTGCCATGTAGGCCAGCCCGTGCCGCTGGCGCATCCCGGCCGGCCCGGTGTGATCGTGGGGGCATTGCGTATTTCCGCAGGCGCCCGGCTGGTTGCGGGGGAGCCATCACATGAAGGCATGGACCCGACCGAGCGCCTGCGGCGCGAAGTGCGTAATGTCGGGCGGATTCTGGACAAGATCAGCCTGATCCTGCGGCACTGGTCGCAGCTTAGCACGGCGGCACCGGTACAGACCTACCTGCCGCGTGGCTGGCAGGCGCGGGCCATTCTGCCTGCATGAATTTCATGACCTACCCGTTCAATGGATGTCCAGCGTGAGCATACAGACCAACCACGGCAATTTTCTTGATACCCCCCAGTTACAGAAAGGGGTGACCCGATTCTGGCTGATCCGTCATGCACTGGTGGAACAGAATGCCCGCATGCGGCTGTATGGCGCGATGGATGTGCCCCTGTGCCCGGACAGCCTCGTGGCCCAGCGCTGGATGTATGAAGCCCTGGCGCGTCGCCTGCCGCATCCGGCGCTATGGTTCACATCCCCCCTGTCACGCACACAGCAGACGGCGCGTGCCATCCAGCAGGCCGGCTATGGCCCCCATGAATGGCAGGTGGAACCCGACCTGACCGAACAGTCCATGGGCGAATGGCACGGCATTACGCATGATACCCTGCCAGAAAGGCTGAGCCTGCCCGCGCATCCTTTCTGGTCCGTCAGCGCGACCGAACTGCCGCCGGATGGCGAAAGCATGGTGCAGGTCTGTGCCCGTGTGGGTGCGTGCCTTGACCGTCTGGCAGCCGAACATGCGGGGCAGGACATGGTGGTGGTCAGTCACGGGGGCGCCATTCGCGCGGCACTGGCCCATGCATTGCGCATCCATGCGGAAACGGCGTTGCATTTTTCCATCCAGAACCTGGCGCTGAGCGTGATTGAACGCCTGCCAGAGGGGTGGCGTATCGTGACCGTCAATGAATTGCCCATGCCTGTACCCGCCCCGTCCGACAGGGCGGGCGAGACCCCGGAATGGGCCAGACAGGACGCGGAACAGCCTGCCATGGTGGCGCCTGATTTCAGAAACTGCTGAAATCGTGGTGTGTAAAGGCAATATGGTGACAGCCTTTACACGGCGTTACCTGTCGATCGGCCATAAGGCATCAAAACCATAAAGAAGTTTTTGGTGAAGCTTTTTTCAAAAATCTTCAGGCAACGTCACCTTTCTTCAGAAAGGTGACGCCCGGAAAAACTTTGTTATTTTCCATGCCACAATCCATGTCTGACCGGATTCCAGCGTGGAAAAGCGGGTTGTCAGTGTGGATCTGACCGTAGCATGCAGGTCAGGACACAGGTCTCGTTGGCCTGCGGTGCGCGGCGCAGGTCGTCTGACGCGGCCATCCCCGCCACAATGGCGGCAGTGGCAAGAACAAGCGTGAGCGTATGCATCACCTTACTCCCAGTGCGGTCATCCATACCCCGGATGGGTATATGATCCGGGACGGGATTGGCCTGTTGCGATCTGCCATGGTGTCAGTGGGGTTTCTTTGCCAACTGTCACCTGTGTGAAACGATACTGTCAGGCTGTAGTTGTGCCAATCCATAAAAAAATGGCTGGTCATGGACAATTGTACGGCGTGGCCGGTGGTCTTGCGGGTAAAGGGGGGCTTGCTATCGTATGCGTATGACACGTTCACGTCCCGTGCCGGCGCATTTCATGGATATCGCGATGGAGGAAGCCCGTGCGGCCGCCGACCGTGGCGAGGTCCCGGTGGGGGCCGCGCTGTCCGGCCCGGACGGGATGCTGCTGGCGCGCGCGGGCAACCGGGTGGAGGAATGGGGCGATCCGTCCGCCCATGCGGAAATGCAGGTCATGCGCATGGCAAGCGTGCAGCGTGGCGGGCAGCGCCTTGCGGACTGCACGCTGTATGTCACGCTGGAACCCTGCCCGATGTGCGCGGCCGCGGCCACGCATTTCCGGATGGGGAAGATCGTGTTCGGGGCCTATGACCCCAAGGGCGGCGGTGTTGAACATGGCCCGCGCCTGTTCGCGCAGCCGCGCTGCCTGCATCGCCCCGAAACCGTGGGCGGTGTGCGCGAACGTGAGGCGGGGCGGCTGCTACGGAATTTTTTCCAGCGCCTGCGTGCCTAACCTATTTGTCATGCAACGGTATAACACGGGTCGGCTGTCTTGCGGCACAATGCAGGCAATGGGACTGTAAGCCCCGGCGGTCGGTCCCGTCCGTCGTTTCGAGATTTCAGCAGGACAACCATGTTCAGGGATGCCATGTCAGACGTATCGCGGTCGAACACCCTTTCCCCCCGTCGGCGCCAGAGCCGGCTGCTGGCGACACTTGTGGCCAGCACCGTCATGGGGGGATGCCTGCTCTCGGCTCCCCTTGCGCGGGCGGAAGACAGCGGGGTGATCCACCCTGACACCCAGATCCAGCAGCTGCCGAATTTCGTCAACCTCGTCAAACAGGTCAAACCGGCCGTTGTATCCATCACGGCGCGGATCAAGGACGCGGATATGGGCGAGGACGGCGGGCAGGGCGGCATGCCCGGCGGCTTCCCGTTTCCCTTTCCCTTCCAGATGATGCCGCAGCAGGCCCATCATACCGTGGAGGCCCGTGGCTCGGGCTTTGTCATCTCACCCGACGGGTATGTCGTGACCAACAACCACGTGGTGAAGGGTGCGACCAAGGTTACCGTGACGCTGGATGACGGCACGGCGCTGCCCGCCAAGATCGTGGGGCGTGATTCCAAGACGGATATAGCCCTTCTCAAGGTCTCGCCATCGGGCAAGCTGCGTTTCATCGAACTGGGGGATTCGGACAAGGTCGAACCGGGTGAATGGGTCGTTGCCGTGGGTAATCCCTACGGTCTTGGCGGTACGGTCACGGCCGGTATCGTCTCGGCCCGTGGCCGTGACATCGGTGATGGTCCGTATGATTCTTTCATTCAGGTCGATGCCCCGATCAACCGTGGCAACTCCGGTGGTCCACTGTTCACGCAGGATGGCAAGGTGGTGGGTGTGAACACCGCCATCCTTTCACCCTCCGGTGGGTCGATCGGGATCGGGTTCGCCATTCCGTCCGATACCGTGAAGAACATTGTCGACCAGCTTGAAAAGACCGGTCATGTCACCCGTGGTTACCTTGGCGTCACGGCGCAGGCGATCACGCCGTCCATGGCCAGTGCGCTGGGCATGAAGCCGTCGCCTTCCGGCACGCCGGCAACCGGTGCGCTGGTGGCCAGCGTCAGTTCGGGTAGTCCCGCGGAAAAAGCGGGTCTGAAGGCGGGGGATGTTGTCACCGCACTGAATGGCCAGCCCATCGATACGCCGCATACGCTGGCGGTCAAGGTGGCGACCATCGTGCCGGGCACCAAGGCCACGATTGCCTACCTGCGCAACAACAAGCCGCAGACCGCCAGTGTCCTGATTTCCAGCCTGGGCAAGGGGGGCACGGCCGATGGCACGGTGGGTGATACCTCCCATGATGCGGATAAGGGGCCCAAACTGGGTGTGACGCTGGCGCCCCTGACACCGGACCTGCGCCAGCAGCTTGGGCTGGAGGAAAACATACGCGGTGTGGTGGTCAGTGACGTGCAGGCCGGTTCCGCTGCCGAACAGGCCGGGATCCATGCGGGTGACGTCATTCAGTCCGTGGGCGAAGTGCCGGTGGAAAACCCGCGCGCCACGGTTTCCGCCATCCGTCAGGCCCTGCAGGCCAATCATTCCGTCCTGCTGCGGGTTGTGCGTAACGGGCAGAGCGTCTTTGTGGCCGTTAGCCCCAACAGCGATGATTCCGATACGACCAGCACCGACGAAGACGACCAGTAACACCATCCACCATCACGCGATGGCGGCGCGGGCCGGGGCAGTAGTGTCCCGGCCTTTTTCGTGCACCAAAGGCGAAAAAGCCGTTTTTTTTACCGCAGGAGCCAGAAAAACGGCGGGTGATGATTGTCGCGCCATGGTTTCTTGCCTTATCTGCTGGCATCGCCACGTTCGTTTCCGGAGGGATGATGACCGGTCCAGCAGTAGCCGATGCGCAGGAACCCCATGCCGCGCGCCTGATTGACGGCAAGGGCTTCGCGGCCCGCATGACGCAGGATATCGCCGCCGATGTCAGCGCCTTTTATGACCGGCATCACATTACGCCGGGCCTTGCGGTGGTGCTGGTGGGCAATGATCCCGCCAGCGAGGTGTATGTGCGCAACAAGGCGCTGCAGACCCATCGCGCGGGCATGCGGTCGTTCATGCACATGCTGCCCGCCACCACATCGCAGAAGGAACTGCTGGGTCTGATCGAACGGCTGAATGTCGATCCCGAAATCCATGGCATTCTTGTGCAGTTGCCGCTGCCCAACGGGCTGGATCCGGTGGCGGTCACCAATGCGATCATTCCCGAAAAGGACGTGGATGGCCTAGGCGTGGTCAATGCCGGGCGGCTGGCGCTGGGGCTGCCGGGCATCGTGCCCTGCACGCCGCTGGGCTGCCTGCTGCTGCTGCGTCACTACGTGGGCGACATGCGTGGCCAGGACGCGCTGGTGATCGGGGCATCCAACCTGGTCGGTCGTCCCATGGCGGAACTGTTGCTGCGTGAGGGCTGCACCGTGACTGTGGCCCATATTGATACGCGCGATACCGCATCCCTTGCCCGGCAGGCTGATATCGTGGTGGTGGCGACGGGCGTGCGCGAACTGGTGCGTGGCGACTGGATCAAGCCGGGGGCCACGGTGATCGATGTCGGTATTTCCCGTATCACGTTACCCAATGGCAGGACCCGGCTGGTGGGTGATGTGAAGTTTGATGAAGCCGTAAAGCGCGCGGGCCTGATTACGCCCGTGCCCGGTGGTGTCGGTCCCATGACGATTGCCTGCCTGCTGCGCAACACCCTTGATGCGGCCCGGACACTTGTGGAAGGACGGGCACGCTGAATGCCCCCGCCGCAGACAGGAGAAAATACATGACGCTGATTTCCGTTGAACTGATCCCGCGTGACCGGGAAACGCTGCTGCGCGACGCGGGGGATGTCAGCCGGCTGTTTCCTGATGCGCAGATGATCAATATTCCCGATCTGCTGCGCTTTCCCATGCGCAGCTGGGAAGCTGCTGCCCTGATCCGCCCGATCTTTCCCCGTGTGGTTCCCCATATCCGCGCGATTGACATCGCGCCGGATGCACCACTGCCGGGGGCGGATGACCCGGACCTGCATGAGGTACTGGTGGTGAAGGGCGATCCACCATCAGACCTGAAGCATCGCACCTATCCCAATACCAGCGAGAACGTGATCGCCCGGTACCGGCGTGAGGCGCCGCATCTGACGGTCTATGCCGCGTTCGATCCGTACCGCCGTGCGCCGTACAAGGAAATGGAGTCCATCGCGCGCAAGAAGGAAGCCGGTGCGGCGGGGTTCTTCACCCAGCCCATTTTTGACATGCGCATGCTGGACCTGTGCATGAACTGGCTGCATGGGGAAAACGTGTTCTGGGGTATTTCCCCCGTGATTGGCCCCAGGTCACGTTCGTACTGGGAAACGACGAATCACGTCATCTTCCCCCATGATTTCGATCCGACACTGGACGCCAACATCGCTTTTGCACGTCAGATGATGGACACGGTGGCGCAGGCGGGTGGCAATACCTATCTCATGCCGCTGCGCGTCAATCTGGAACGTTACCTGACGCCACTCCGCCGTTGAGGACTGTTTGAAAACAATTTATTGATCAAAAATAATAAAAGTTTCCGGGTGCCGCCTTTTTCCAAAAAGGCGGCGTTCCCTGAAGCTTTTTGAAAAAAGCTTCACCAAAAAACGTCTTTTGATTTTAAGGCGCTGTCATGATCTGACTTTTCAAACAGTCTTTCAGTCGGTGTGTCAGCAGCCCTAGATCCAGCCATGCGCCCGGATCAGGCCGAATGCCGCGATCGTGACCATGCAGGTGATGCGCCCGTCCACGATCATGGCTTCCATTTCCTTCAGCGTGACGGTGTGGGTAGTGATGTCCTCCTCCGTTTCCTCACGCTGGTGCTGGCCCTGTTGCAGGCCGGTGGCAAGAAAGGCCCGGCCTTTCTGGGTGGTGTAGCCCGCCCCCTGGTGCATCAGGCCCGCATCGCGCATCTGTCCGGCGATCAGGCCGGTTTCCTCACGCAGTTCGCCCCGCGCCACCTCTTCGGGTGTGGCATCGGGACGATGTTCCCACATGCCCATGGGCAGTTCCCACATCCTTTTGCCAATGGGATAGCGGTACTGGCGGATCAGTGTGACGCGCGGCCCTTCCGGACCGTCCCATAGCGGCAGGATCACGACAAAATCCTCCCGTTCCACCACGCCGTACAGTCCCTGCTTGCCGCCGGGACGGATGATGATGTCCTCACGCACGCGGGTCCATGGATTTTCATAGGCAGTACGGCTGGAAACGGTTGTATAGCCACCGGCATCCGGTTTGGGCGACTGTGTCATGGGGTCCTGAATCCTTCCAGATCACGCTTGCATGCATCCCGCACAGGGCAGTCGTGCGGGAACGAATGGCCATGGGTTGGTTTTTTCAGGTTTTTCCATAAGCCCTATGGTGCTTTTGCTCCACAGTGATTTTGTGGGATGGACGGTATTGCTGGTATCCGCGTTTGATCGGGGCGCTTGTTTTTCATTACGGAGTTTATGCGTATCATGACCGGGCCGCAGGCTGCATCGGGGTCTCCCACACGGCGGATACTGCCCGTCGTGCTGTTCAATCTTCTATGTTACATTGATATTGGCCTGCCGATGGCGGTCATCCCGGTCTTTGTGCATCAGGTTCTGGGCTATAACACGGTATTGGCGGGGCTGGCGGTATCCGTGCAGTACCTTGCCACCTTTGCCTCCCGCGCGGGTGCCGGGCGGCTGGCGGATCGCCGGGGGGCGAAACCCACGGTGGTGGTTGGCCTTGCGGTGTGTACCCTGTCGGGTGCGGCGCTCATGCTGTCGGGACTGCTGCTGCATTTCGCGGCCCTGTCCGTGGTGCTGCTGATTGCAAGCCGCATCCTGCTGGGCATTGGCGAAAGCTGGACGGCCACGGGCGCCATCATGTGGAATATCGGGCGTGTCGGTGCGGCCCGCACGGCGCAGGTCATATCATGGAATGGTGTGACCTCATATGGGGGCATCGCCCTTGGGGCGCCCATCGGGCAGATCCTGTCGGGACTGCCGCTGCCATATGGGGGCCTTACGGTTGTGGGACTGCTGTCAGCGGGGCTGACCCTGTTCGGTTTCGTGCTGGCGCGGCAATATGCCCCCGTGCCGCCCGTGCCCAGCAAGGCGCCGCCGATGCCATTCCATGCCGTTTTCAGGCGTGTGCTGCCGCATGGAATGGTGCTGGCCTGCGGGTCTGTCGGATTCGGGACGATTTCGGCCTGTCTTGCGCTATTCTACGCCCATAATAACTGGAGCGGGGCGGCAACCGCGCTGACCGGATTCGGCCTGACATTCGTGATGATGCGGTTCCTGTTCGCCCGGCAGATCGACCGGCGCGGCGGTCTGGTTGTCACGTTCGTGTCGCTGCTGGTGGAAACGCTGGGGCTGTGCGTATTGTGGCAGTGTTCTTCGGTTACGGGTGCCGCGCTGGGTGCCGCGTTGACGGGGGCAGGCTTCTCGCTTGTGTTTCCGGCCATGGGCGTGCTGGCGGTGGCGCGTGTGGGACCGGAAAACCGGGGGGCGGCACTTGGGGCCTTTTCCGTGTTCCTTGATATCGCTGTGGGCCTGTCCGGTCCCCTGCTGGGGCTGGTGATCCAGACAATGGGATATGGAGCGCTGTTTCTGGTATCCGCCCTGTTCACGCTGGCGGGTGTGGGTGTAACCATTATGTTGAAATTCCTGCCGCGCTGAGTGGCGTGGCGGGCCGATAGTCCTGTGGGGAGCTGAGCTGGATAGATGCAGATTTCATCTGTTGCCGTTTTTTGTGGATCACGTTTCGGTTCCCGGCCGGAATACGCGGCGCAGTCGCGCGCGCTGGGTACGGCGCTGGGGCAGGCCGGGATCAGGCTGGTCTATGGCGGGGGACATGTAGGCCTGATGGGCACCGTGGCGGATGCCGTTCTGGCCACGGGCGGGGCTGTGACGGGAATCATTCCCGCCTTCCTGCATTCGCGTGAGATCATGCATGAAGGTGTGACCGACCTGACCGTGACCGACAGCATGCATGACCGCAAGGCGCGCATGTTCGCGCAGTCCGATGCCTTTGTGGTGATGCCCGGTGGCCTTGGCACCTTTGACGAGACGATCGAGATCATGACATGGCGACAGCTGCGCCAGCATGACAAGCCGATCTATATCGTCAACGTGGCGGGCTGGGCCGATCCGCTGCTGGCCATGGTGGATGCCTGTATCACGGATGGGTTTGCCTCTCCCTCCGCGCGGAACCTGTTTGCGGTGGTGCCTGATGTCGCAACCCTTATGACAGCGCTGGCGGCCCTGCCGGTGCAGGCGGATGCACGCGACAGGGTCAGTACGCTGTAATTCTTTCATCTATCCCCTTGCCTTAAATGCAGCAGCCCTGTATAGCGGCCTGCAACGGAGTGTAGCTCAGCCTGGTAGAGCACTGTGTTCGGGACGCAGGGGCCGGAGGTTCGAATCCTCTCACTCCGACCAGATTCGCAGGCCGGTTGCCGTTTGGTAACTGGCCTGTTTTCGTTTCAGGCGGCATATCCGCTTATATTGCAGCCGTAGAGGAAATCCTTTACGCATGATCCCTTGGAATGAGGGACTGCCTGCGGCACGTCCTGCCGCATCGCCATTCATGTAAAGCCCTAGGAATTTTTACCGACCATGCAAGCTTCTTCAGTCCCCTCGCAGTCTGAGTCGCATGAAAAAGGTATATCCCGACCGGGGCCGGTCCTGAGTATTATCATCCCGTGCTATAATGAACGTGGAAATGTCGCCTCCCTGTTTCACGCGGTGGATCAGGCTCTGGTACATCTCGATTGGGAACTGATCTTCGTTGACGATGCCTCTCCCGACGGCACCATAGATGAAGTCTGGCGACTGGCGCAGGCAGACAGCCGGGTGCGTGGCATTCTGCGGATGGGACGTCGTGGCCTGTCTTCTGCCGTGATCGAGGGAATTCTGTCATCATCGGCGCCGGTCGTGGCGGTGATGGATGGCGACATGCAGCATGACGAACGGCTGCTGGGCCAGATGTTCGATGCCATCCGGAACCAGGGTTACGATGTGGCGATCGGCAGTCGGCATGTGGAAGGTGGCGACAATAGTGGCCTGGCCAACTGGTGGCGGCTGTTCCTGTCCAATGCAGGTATCCGGATCGCGCAGCTATGCCTGCCCGTGAAGGTCAGCGACCCGATGAGTGGCTTTTTCGCTGTGCGGCGTGATCTGTTTGTCAGATCGGTATGCGACCTGTCGGGTACGGGATTCAAGATCCTTCTTGACCTGCTGATGGTACAGAAAACCGCTCCGCGCGTGATTGAACTGCCATTTGTTTTCCGGTCACGTCATGAAGGGGAAAGCAAGATGGGCCGCAAGGTGCTGATCCAGTTTGGGCAGATGATTGCGCACCATATGTTCCGAACAAAGAAACGTAAATTACCTTCTGTTTCTGCGTCCTGATATTAATTATCCGTCTCGGAAATGTCGGGACACGTGCCGCTAGAAAAATGTTCAGGTTACCTTCACTGTCTATTGAAAACAGTTTGGTAAGCTGATGTTTATATTTCCTGCACCTGCTTGATATGCTTGCTTGGTTAGTGAGAATCTAGTGAAAAACAAGATTTTTCCATACATCCTGCTTGTCCATGTGGTGGTGCTGGGAATTATAGCGTTATTGGACTTGCCATATGGGGGCATAGGGACAGCATCCTGTCAGTGGGATTGTGCCAACGCATATGGGCGGATTATTCAGCAAGGATATGATCGGGCGCCAACGCTTGCGCCTTATTGGTTAGGGCAGGCCAATTGGGCATTTTTCCCGGCTTTCCCATTGGCAATGAAGGGCATTATATATCTGACGGGGTTATCAATGCCCAATGCAGGTATAGTACTTAACGCTCTTCTTCTGCCATTTTTGGCGTATCTATGTTACCTATATCAAAATAAAAAATATGGACCTGTTGATTTCCGAATTTATATTCTCTTTTTTTTGACTTTCCCCCCGACTTTATGGCTAAGAATACAATATACCGAATGTATGTTCGGGCTTTTTCTTATGGGAATGGCTTGGTCATTACTAAATAATCGCCTGTACATGGCCAGCCTATGGGCATTTTTACTGTGTCTTAGCCGCCCTACAGGTATTTTTTGTGTCATAGTTTTTTCTGCATTTTATTTTTTCAATGAATGGCGACAGGCAGACAAGGCCAGGTTGCCCGATAGACAACTGGACAAATTGGTTCCGTCTATTGTGAATACGCTACTGCTCTTGACGGCGGGTGGAGCTGGTCTCTCACTATTTATGATTTATCTTTATTATTTGACTGGTGATAGCTTGGCTTTTTCCCATATCCAGATTGGATGGAACCGGAGGTTTCATATTCCTGGATATTGGATGCTCTATCAGATTCAAAATAGAAGCCATATAAATTCGGTTATATCCGCAATTCTGGATATGTTCGTTATATATAAGGGCTTCCAGAAAAAGCTGTATGTTGAGGCAACGACGTTATTCGTTATATTTATGTTTGCCTTTTCTTCCAGTCTTATGTCGATTCATAGAATAATTATGGCGAATCCATTCTTTTTTATGATTGTCTATGCATGTCTCATGGATATGAACAAGATGGCGCGTAATATTTCCATAGGATTATTTTTTGTCATATTGATGGGGATTACAGTTTTTTGGTCATATGGGACAAATATATTGTATTAAGATTGAGGGGCATAAAATGTTCGAAAAGCATAAATCATATATTATGATAAGACAGTACATGCCCAAGTTTTTTGTTATTATTTTATTGAGCATAGTAAACCTATTTGCGATTACATTATGCTTTCATCCTCACGTTAGTGAAAATTACCGTAATTTTTATATTTTGCACAATATTACATTGGGAGAATATGAAGCGAATGAGATTCGAGGGGCTTATACCAGCCATCAAAATCGATGGAAGTATTAGGATCAGGCCCCATTAATTTATTGAACTGAATAACGATTGGTGACCACAGGTTTGCATGGAGGCAGGCCGGTGAGTGACCTGTTTTTTTCTGTCTGAAAGTCAGATGGCGTGGATTGAGCCGTTTTTCCTCTGGCACATCGGACATTGCGGGTGAATGACCGCCGCGTTCTGAGAGAAATCGTCCATCTGATCCATAATAGGCTTCAATGGAAGATGCGCCGGAAACATATGGTTTCCGTAAAATGCTGTATAATCAATCGCTTCATTCGCTGGAGTTGGCTGAGAATTTTCGACCGGATTTCTGCTGTCTTGACGGAATAGGCAGATCAAGGCGCCTGATGATACGACGCACCTGAAAATTCACCGGATAGCGATCTCATTGCACCATATCGCACACCTGAGAGGGGCAGCCTGAACTCAAAACGCCATGTGGTGCAATGGTCAGGGACACCCTGTCTGCCTTCACCTGGAACTGGGCGAGTCAGTGATTTCTCAAGGCTGCTGTCCTGCTGGACAATCTGATGTCCGATGCGGTCCCGAAAAGCATTGAAGACCAGAATACAATAGCAGCATAATCCGGCAGTCTCGGATCACGCAGGGCATAACGACCTGCATTTCACCAAATAGGAACCGGGAAGCAAGGCTACATTCCGGCTGATATCTTTATAAAAAACGCCATCATACCCAAACCAGACTGTAAAAAAGACTGATCCTAACTTTTATGGTGCAGGTGAATATGTATTGACGATTTCAGGCGTGAGACTTCTTCCCTGTATTCGGCAAACATGTTGGATATGCACAGGCATATATAAAACGCACCGCCATAAAACAGAGCTGGCTTTCGGGCTTCAAGGGAGATAAGCCAATCCAGCAGTTTGGTTTTGTTCAACGGCGTTGAAAAAATAACGCATGTTATGCCTAGTGCTGTTCCGGCAGCAATGTCTGTGAAGAAATGATAGCCAAAAAATATACGAACGGTATTTATCATAAATATAAATACGAAGGATAACATGCCCAGGAACGGGTCAGCACGATAGAGCGTATAGGAAATTCCGCCCAATAGAGCTGCATGATCGCTGGGGAAGGAGGCCCAGTGGTTAAATACTTGTGGGTCTACCCCATAAGGTGTCCCCAAATGCAGGGCCGGATCATGAAGCGGCCTGAGATGAGAGGGCATGGTTAACTGAATAATGCGACTTAGCACGCCGGACAGGAAAGATGTAATGGTTCCGGTTATAATAGATTTTCTATAATTACAGTTTTTATTCTTGAACCATACAAAGAATATGGCAGACATCAATATGCCGACTGTCATACTATCATATGTCATGGACATAAGGAGTGCGTTTATAAATTTACTTTTAGTCGCAAGATGGTTTAAAAAAATCGTTATACTATAATCTATATAACGCATGTTAAATGAAGACAGGATGGCACACGAAAAAAATGCCATCAGGCAGACCATGGATAATGTATTTTTATTATATTCTGAATTATATTCAGGAAATCGTTTTTTAAATACCCGTTGTAATATTGGCGTCATTTTCATCTCCCGATCGAACGCTACTATGCGCGCAGGGTGACCATGTCAATCATGCTTTTTGAAACAAAATGTATCTTTATTTTCTTAATATAAGATGAATTACCATGTCGACGGCAATCAATAAATATAATTACATTTTTATTTATTTACAAAAATAAGATAATTTAAATCAAATACAAATTAATCAACATCATCGTACAGCACTATTAATTGTTTTTATATATTTTTTATTTATTCCATGCATTGATTGTTACCTGCGACCCAGACCGCCTGACCTTGTGTAGTGCAGGGAATGTGAAGTCGGGAGCCGCGCTGACATGGCGGCTCCCTGAATATCCTAATGGGAAGCGGGCGGGTTTTCGCCAGTCGCCGGGTTGTCGGTAGGCGCGGTAGTTTTTTCCGTCGGACTGGACTGTGCGGGTTGGGTTGCGACAGGTGCATCCTTCGATACCGGGGGCATTGTGCTACCCTGCGTCTTATCAACAGTTTGCGTACCATCTGTCGCAGGTGGTGCTGGTGTTTCGGCCGGTTTCGATTCAACCGGAGATGAAGCTGCCGGCGTTTCAGTGGTGGCGGCATGATCCACTGTGGATGGTTGCGTAACCGGTGCTGCAGGTTGCGCCTGCTGCCCTTCCGGCGTTGGCGTGTCCGTATGCTGGTCCGTGCTGGTCGGCGCGGCGGAAGATGCGGGGGGTGCATCGGCCGGCGTATTCGTCGCGGTCTGTGGCGTAGGCGCAGCGGGCGGGATCTGCGTGGCCGATGACGGCGCGCTAGCCCCCACGGTCGACATCTGCGGCAGGGCCGGGGTCGGGGCCAGGGTTACGGTAGGCTGGCTGTAACGGCTCAGCGCGTCCGTGTCGCTCTGCACGCCATAAGCATTCATCGGTGGCAGGGGTTGTGGTGATGGCTGATCCGCCGCCGGGTTGCGGTCAAGCACGACACGGGTGTTCTGCGGGTAGCGGTTCATAAGCCCCAGCAGCGTGCCATTGGTCCAGCCAAACCCGATCTGCATCGGATATTCGCCGCCGCCCTTGCCGCCCTTGGGGCTGATGAACGGATTGACCACGTCATATTTTTCCAGCAGCACGCCGGATTTTTCATACGTGCCGATCACACGGCCCATCCAGCGGGCCGCGATATCACTGGCCAGTGCATCATAACCGTACTGGTTCAGGCCCTTGACCGCCATCCATTGCAGGGGCGCCCACCCGTTGGGTGAATCCCACTGTTGCCCGCTGCCGCTGCGTTCAGTGGCGATCAGGCCGCCAACCTTGAGCAGATTCTTGCGCACGGTTTCCGACACGGCCTTGGCCTGCTCGGGTGTTGCCATCTGCATGAACAGGGGCACGACGGTGGCGCCTGACAGGATGGAGGTCGATTCCCCCTTCTTCCAGTCATAATCAATGAACGCGGCCCGGCGCTCATCCCACAGGATCCGCTGCACCGCGTCGATGCGCTCCTGCGCCAGGCGGTTGTAGCGGGCCGCCGCGTCCTTGTTGCCCTTCAGTTCGTAGGCATGGGCCAGCGTCTGCTCCAGATGCGGGATCATGCAGTTCAGTTCGACCGTCAGCAGGTCGGTGGTATGGATGGTGGACAGGGTATGTCCGTCCGCCAGCCAGCGCGACGAGAAATCCCACCCTGTTTCCGAACCGGCGCGCAGGTCACGATAGACTTCTTCCTTCGGGCGGCCGGAATGGGCGGCGGTGGCGATATCCTGCGGGTAGCTTTCGTCACGCGGGGTGTTCATGTCATCCCAGTGGCGGTTCATGAGCGTACCGTCAGGCAGGCGCACCACATGGCGGTACGCACCGCCGGGCGGGACGGAATCCTGCCCGTCCATCCAGTAATCGTATTCGGCCTGCAGTTCGGGCAGGAAGGTGGTGTAGGCCACCTGGCCATCATGCATGGCCAGCAGGTCCACCATCAGCGAGAAGAACGGCACCTGCGACCGGCTGAGGTAATAGGTGCGGCTGCCATTGGGAATATGGCCGTACCGGTCGATCATGGACGCCATGTCGCGCACCATGTCGCGCATGAGGTCGATCTTCTGGTTTTCGTACAGCCCGATCATCGTGAAGTAGCTGTCCCAGTAATACAGTTCACTGAAACGCCCGCCAGGCACGACATAGGTATAGGGCAGGGGAAGCTGTGATGAATACGCCACCTGCGTGTCGGGCGGCCGGCTGAGGACTTCCCACATGCCGTTGATGTAGTCGCGCACGTTTTCATCAGGGCTGCGCTGGTAGGAAACCGTCTTGCGTTCGGGTAGCGTGAAATGCCGCGCCACGAAATCCTTCAGCGAGAAGTCAGGCCGCAGCTTGGCGACATTGTATTCCGCCATGAGGTCTGCCGGGGCTTCGTCAGGAATGGCGTCGGCGGCGGTCTTGGCGTCGGTATAGATATGGGCCTCGCCAATCGCCTGGAACAGCCCGTCCAGCACGATCGAGGGGGGACGCAGGTCCTGCACCAGTGCGGCCGGCGCGCCCGCATCGGACAGCAGGGCATCGGCGGGCGGTACCGGACTGCTGCCGGTGGAAGCCGGGCCATCCTTGTGCACGGTCTGCACCGGGGACGTACCCGGCGTGGACGGCGTGGTATCGGCGTGGTCCGACCCGCCTGCCGCCGGCATGCCTGCAGGGGCAGGGGCAGAAGCCGCCGGGTTGGGCGTGCTGTTGCCCGCGGGCGGGGCTGTGCCATCGGGCGCGGCGGGCATGCCAGCGGCAGGCGTGGCGGGCGCCGTGTCTGTCGTGCTGGCGGGGGCCTTGCCGTCTCCGCTGGCGGCGGGGGGCGTGGTCCCCGGTGGCATGGCAGCCGTGCCCGCCTGTGCGGGCGGGGACTGTGTCCCGGCATCCGGTGTCGCAGCGTGGGCGGGTGGCAGCATGTTTCCGCTTCCCGACAGGGGTTCAGGCGTTGGTACGGAATAGGTCTGGTCCGTCTGCCCCTCCGTCTGGGT
>NZ_VWPI01000127.1 GCF_015155755.1 Komagataeibacter sp. FXV3
GCTGTTGTCCCATCCGTGCCGGTGGGGGGCGAGGAGGGGACAGCAGCGGACGACGCCGTGGGGGCCACCTGTGACGGGGTCGGCGTCGCCTGGGCCAAGGCGGGCGAGCCTGTATAAAGAAGGCCGGCCAGCAACAGCCCGGCCTGACGGGGCACGGACCGGGTCAGACTAGAACCGCACAGGAGGGAAACTTTCACGAGACGCCATTTCTCCAAATAATAAAAACCTGATTTTCGCACCATGCCTTGCCTTGTGTCCCTACCACAAAGGAAAACCCTCCAGATGGAGGGAAGTTCATTTTTAAGCATGGTACCTGTCATGAAGAGAGACCAGCTTTTCCCCAGTGGGCAAAACCGGTTATGCTGCCTGCCCTCCCGGCCCATGGGGTCCGGGCATCCATGTCCTTTCATTCCTGTTCCGCCAACCGGAGTCACCGTTTCATGCCCTCATCCCTTCAGGGTCTTTCCCCGCTGGCTGCAACTGATGCCCTGTTTTTTGAACGGGCGGGCGCGCGCCTTGGCCGCCCCGATGCCGAACGTCTGGTTCGCCATGCGCTGGAGGGGATGGATGATGGCGAACTTTTCCTGGAATATCGTGAAAGCGAGGCGATTTCGCTGGATGAGGGGGTAATCCGTTCCGCCACCTTCGACACTTCTTCCGGTTTCGGCCTGCGCGCCGTGCTGGAGGCTGAAACCGGCTTTGCCCATTCCGATGACATAAGCGAAAGCGCGATCCGCCGGGCCGGGGAAACCGTCAGCCAGATCAGGGCGGGTCGTTCGGGCACGCTGGCCGTGGGGCCGCGTTCGACCAATCACCGCCTGTATCCCGATATCAACCCGCTGGAAGAAGGGGCCTTTGCCTCCCGCGCCGCCATGCTGTCGGAACTGGACGCCTATGCCCGCGCGCGTGACCCGCGCGTGGTGCAGGTCATGGCCTCCATTTCCGCGGAATGGCAGGCCATCCAGATTGTCCGCCCCGACGGGCAGCGTATGGCCGATATCCGCCCGCTGGTACGCATGAACGTATCAGTGGTGGTGGAACAGGACGGGCGGCGTGAAAGCGGTGGCCACGGTCTGGGTGGCCGTTATTCCTATACCCGTCTGCTGTCGCCGCAGGTGTGGCAGGGTGCGGTGGACGAGGCCCTGCGCATGGCGCTGGTCAACCTTGATGCCCGTCCTGCCCCGGCAGGGGAAATGGAAGTGGTGCTGGGTGCCGGCTGGCCCGGTATCCTGCTGCATGAAGCCGTGGGCCATGGGCTGGAAGGTGATTTCAACCGTAAGGGCACGTCCGCCTTTGCCGGGCTTATGGGCAAGCGGGTGGCGGCCCCCGGTGTGACGGTGGTGGATGACGGCACCCTGCCCGAACGCCGGGGCAGCCTGACCATTGATGATGAAGGCACCCCCACCGGCCGCACCGTGATGATCGAGGACGGCATCCTGACCGGCTACCTGCAGGATCGTCTCAATGCCCGTCTCATGGGTGTTGCCCCCACCGGCAACGGACGGCGGCAGTCCTATGCCCATGCGCCCATGCCGCGCATGACCAACACCATCATGCTGGGCGGTGACGCCACGACCGACGACATGATCCGCAGCACGAAGCGCGGGCTGTATGCGGTCAATTTCGGTGGGGGGCAGGTGGACATCACATCGGGCAAATTCGTGTTTGCCGCATCCGAAGCCTACATGATCGAGGACGGGAAGATCACCACGCCCGTACGGGGGGCCACCCTGATCGGCAATGGCGCTGATGCAATGACCAAGGTGACCATGATTGGCGGTGAACCCGCCCTTGATCCCGGTATTGGCACCTGTGGCAAGTCGGGGCAGGGCGTGCCGGTGGGTGTGGGCCAGCCTACGCTCAAGATGACGGGCCTGACCGTAGGTGGTACAGGCGGCTGACTGATAAAAGTTTCTGGGTGCCGCCTTTTTTCAAAAAGGTGGCATTCTTCGAAGCTTTTTGAAAAAAGCTCCACCAGAAACTTCTTCTATTTCCGTGCCGCCGCGATCACATCCTTCATGTGGCGGATTACGGCAGGCAGTCCGTCAAAAATGGCCTGCCCGATCAGGAAATGCCCGATATTCAGTTCCATGACCTGCGGCAGGGTGGCAATCGGGCCGACATTGTCATAGGTCAGTCCATGACCCGCGTGGACTTCCAGTCCGCACCGTGCGGCATGTTCCGCGCCTGCCATCAGGCGGCCGTGTTCAATCGCGCGCGCCGCCTCATCCATGGCATCGGCATACGCACCCGTATGCAGTTCCACCACGGCCGCCCCCAGTTGCGCCGCCGTTTCGATCTGTGCGGGATCGGGATCAATGAACAGCGAGACACGGATTCCCGCATCACGCAGCCGGGTGATGCGTGGCGCCAGTTCGCTGGCCTGTCCACGCACATCCAGTCCGCCTTCGGTCGTGACCTCCTGCCGCCGTTCGGGCACCAGGCAGCACGCATGCGGGCGCAGGCGGGTGGCGATGGTGGTCATTTCCTCGGTTGCGGCCATTTCCATGTTCAGCGGGATCGACAGGTCCGCGCGCAGGCGCTCCAGATCGGCATCACGGATGTGGCGACGGTCCTCGCGCAGGTGGGCGGTGATGCCGTCCGCGCCCGATGCCTGCGCCAGCAATGCGCCCTTTACCGGGTCGGGATGTGTGCCACCACGCGCGTTCCGCACGGTGGCGATATGATCGATGTTGACGCCCAGCCGGATGGGCGTGGCAGGAGATGTGGTCATGACCTGTTCCTGTGTTCGGCCATCTGCATGGCCATGTGCAGTGCCGCGACAAGGCTGGACGGATCGGCCACGCCCCGCCCTGCAATGTCAAAGGCGGTGCCGTGATCGGGTGATGTGCGGATGATGGGCAGCCCCAGCGTGGTATTGACCCCCTGCGTCATGTCGATGGTCTTGAGCGGGATCAGCGCCTGGTCATGGTACATGCACATCGCCACGTCATAGCGCGCCCGCGCAGGCGGCGTGAACATGGTGTCGGGCGGCCATGGCCCGCTTATGTCCATGCCATCGTCGCGCAGGGCGGTGATGGCGGGGGTAATGATGGTCTGTTCCTCCGTGCCCATGCTGCCGTCCTCGCCCGCATGGGGGTTCAGGCCGGCAATGGCGATGCGTGGTGCCGCAATGCCGAAATCACGCTGTAGGGCCGCATGGGTGGTGCGGGTGGCGGCAATGATGGCACTGGTGTCCAGTTCATCCAGCGCGCGGCGCAGGCTGACATGGATGGTAATGGGCACGACCCGCAGTTCCGGGCAGGCCAGCATCATCACCTCACGCCCCGGCACATTGCACAGGGCAGCAAGGTATTCGGTATGGCCGGGATAGGCGAAACCGGCTTTTTTCAGCACGATCTTGCTGATCGGGTTGGTCACCACGGCTGCGGCCTGCCCGTTGTGGGCCAGTTCCACCGCGCGCGCGATGGATGTGGTGATGGCGGGGGCATTGCGGCTGTCCGGCTGGCCTGCATGGACCGGGGCCAGCAGCCCGACCGGCAGCACCGGCACGGCGTGGGCAAAGACTTCGGCCGCCTGTGCAATGGTGGCGATTTCGTGCACCGGCACGTCATGCTGTCCGATCAGCCCCGCATCACCCAGCACCGCGAAGGGTGTCGTGCCCTGCCGCATGGCCCGCCATGCGCCTGCTGTGATTTCCGGCCCGATTCCCGCCGGGTCCCCCATGGTCAGGGCAAGGGGCAGGCTGGTATCAGGCATCAGCCGTGCCCATGGCGTACAGGATGCGGATCCACGACCGGATGCCCTTGTGGAAGGATGTCAGGTCATATTTCTCGTTGGGGGAATGCACACGGTCATCATCCAGCGCGAAGCCCACCAGCAGGGCGGACATGCCCAGGATACGCTGCATGTCGGCCGCGACCGGGATCGACCCGCCACAGCCGATGGTGACCGCGGGCGTGCCCCATTCATCCCCCAGCGCCCCCAGCGCGGGTTGCAGGCCAAAGGTGTCATCGGGCACGACGCAGGCGACCGACCCGCCGCAGGGCGTGAAGGTCACCGTGCAGTCAGGTGGCAACTGGCCACGTACATGGGCACAGAAGGCCTGGCGGATGTGCACCGGGTCCTGTCCCGCCACCAGCCGGAATGACACCTTTGCCATGGCGTCACCCGGCAGCACGGTCTTGAACCCTTCGGCCGTATAACCGCTGGAAATGCCGTTGATTTCGAAACTGGGGCGGCACCATGTCTGCTCGATGGCGGTATACCCCTTTTCCCCGGCAGGCTGCGACAGCCCGACATCCCCAAGGAAGGTTGCGTCGTCAGGGGCGATTTCACGCCAGCGCGCGCGCAAGGCTTCCGGCGGATCCTGAACGCCGGCATAGAAACCGGGCAGGGTGACGCGGCCGGTGGCGTCATCGCGGATGGAGGACAGCACCCGGCACAGCAGTTCCGCCGGGTTGCGCGCGGCGTTGCCGTAAATGCCCGAATGCAGGTCGCGGTCCGCGCAGCGCAGGTGGATTTCTTCCCCCACCATGCCGCGCAGCGTGGTGGTAATGGCGGGCACGCCGGGCAGCATGGCGGTATCACAGATCAGCCCGACATCAGCGCGCAGTTCCTCGCGATGCGTCTCCATGAAGGGCAGCAGGCTGGGACCACCGCATTCCTCCTCGCCCTCGATCAGGAGCGAGATACGCACCGGCATCTGTCCGGTCGTGGCACGGATGGCGCGCAGGGCCTCGATAAAGGTCATGACCTGACCCTTGTCATCCGATGCGCCGCGCGCGGTGATCTGCCTGCGCCCGTCTTCCGCCGTGACCAGTGCGGGTTCAAACGGGGCGGTCGTCCATAATTCCAGCGGATCAACAGGCTGCACGTCGTAATGGCCATAAAACAGCACATGCGGGCCAGCGGGCGGCGTGCGGTCATGGGCCACCAGAATGGGGTGACCCGGGGTTTCATGCAATGTTACGTCAAAGCCGAGGCTGTCGAGTTCACCGCGCAGCCATTGTGCCGCCTGCCTGCAATCCGCCGCGTGTTCCGGCTGGGTGGAGATGCTGGGAATACGCAGGAACGTGAACAGCCGCGCCAGGGCGTCATCAAGCGTGCGGTCCGCCTGTTCCAGCACGGACGCAGGGGAAGCGGGTGTATCAGTCATGAACTTTCCATTTTTGCAGCACTGCGGCAGGCAGCCTGGATGGGACGGGTACGATTTTGCCTGTTATCGGGGCAAAAGCAACACGTCCGCCGATGGGGGCTGCCCGCAGATATGCGCGGATCATGGCCGCCCATGATGGAAGGCCTGCCATCCCTGTTATCCTGGCCTGTCCCGCAATGGATATTCCGGTGTTCAGTGCCACGATGGGGCGGATATAACGCGACCGCCATGGCCTTGCCCCAATGGGGGAAAGCGGGCCGATCTGCCCGTGCAACGTCCTGTAGATATTGAAATAAGGTGACACCTAGAAATCTTGTGATTTTTTATCATGAAGCCGGATATGGCTTTTCGACTACCGGACCGTCAGCACCCGCCATGCAGGAACCCCAGCGCGGGCAGGGGACGCCACGTGCGTGGCAGGTCCGCGCGGCGATAGGGACGGATGCTGTAATGTGGCACCGCGATTTCATTGCGTTCCAGGAAATTGCGGTAGGCGGCCACCTGCTGGCTGCGCCATTCACAGTCCGCTTCCGCGCTGGCGCGTGTGGGATAGATGCTGGCGATTCGCGTGTCGCGTCCGGTGCGGGCGACAACCGCCCAGGATTCGTCACGTCGCGCCGTGGTCCGGAAAACGACAACCTTGCCCATTGTTTCGCCCCTGTCCCGGTGACCTGCCGCGTGTCATGGCCTGTGACCTACAGGCAACCATGCCTGTTGCGTGCGATCAAGCCGCGCGCCGGATGAATTGATTTTCTTGCAGCCCCCTGTTCTTGGCGGTAGGGAACAGGGATCATGATACGTCTTTTCATTACCCTGCCCGTGATCGTGGCACTGATCATTTTCGCGGCCTGTAACCAGGCGCCGGTGGAACTGTCATGGCTGCAATGGAAATGGACGTCATCACCCGGCGTGCTGGCGCTGCTGGTTGCCGCCCTGCTGTATGCCACGGGATCCGCCAGTGTGTGGATCGTTGTCCTGCGCCAGATGCGCCGTGCCCGCCGCGCCGAACAGGAAGTGCGCGCCCTGCGTGCCCGTCTGCCGGAAAATGATACCGGGGCAGCCCGTGCCCCCGGCCTGACATCCGCCCCGGCCAATTCCCCGATGGTGAAGGCATATGAGGCGGAACAGACAACGGCCGCCGCCAGCCCCGTCGCGACGGAACCCGCCGTGGAGACACCGCCCGCCATCACGGCGGAAAAGCCGCCGGGCGTCTGATCCCTTAATTCCCGCACGTCATCATGACCTGCATGCCTGACCATGGAGCACCGCCAATGCCTGGACGGTCCACCCGCCTGATTGTCGCCCTCGATACCAAGGATACGGCGCAGGCCACGCGCTGGCGCGAACAGGCGGCAGGCCATGCGGACGCGGTCAAGCTGGGGCTGGAGTTCACCTATGCCCGTGGGCTGGATGCCGTGCTAAAGGCCGCGGGTGACAGTCCGCTGTTCCTCGACCTCAAGCTGCACGACATCCCCAATACCGTGGCGTCCGCCATTGGCAGCCTTGCTGCCCTGCGGCCCGCCATGCTGACCATCCACGCCAGTGGCGGCCGCGCCATGATTGCGGCCGCACGCAAGGCGGTGGATGAAACCTTTCCGTCCGGCAGCCGCCCGCTGCTGCTGGCTGTTACCGTGCTGACCAGCATGGATACGCAGGGCCTGCATGAAGTGGGCGTGCCCGGCAGCGTGGAGGAACAGGTTGTCCGTCTGGGCAGGCTGGCGATGGAGTCGGGGGCGGATGGGCTGGTGTGCTCCTCGCATGAAATTAGGCCTCTGCGCCATGCGCTGGGCGATGGGCCGGTACTGGTCGTGCCGGGCATCCGTCCCGCCGGTAGCGCATTGGGGGACCAGAAGCGAGTCATGACCCCGGCACAGGCCCGTGCGGCGGGGGCTGACTGGATCGTGGTGGGGCGTCCCATCACCCGCGCGGAAGACCCGGCGGCGGCGGCGGCGGCGATTGCTGCCGAACTGTCGGCCTGAACGGGGCAGGGGACGACACCATGCCGGTCAGGGTCAAGATCTGCGGTATCCGTGACCATGTGGGTCTGGATGCGGCCACGCAGGCCGGGGCGGATTGGGTCGGGTTCGTGTTTTTCAGTCGTTCACCGCGTCATGTCACGGCGGAAACCGCCAGCACGCTGGCGCGCGACATGGCGGCGAACGGCCCGAAGCGGATCGGCCTGTTTGTCCGCCCGACCGATGATGATATCCGCCGCGTGCTGGACCTCGTACCGCTGGACGGGTTGCAGATCTATGATGATGCGGGTCGGACCGAAGCCATCCGTACTTGCCTTGGCCTGCCGGTATGGGGCGCAGTGGGCATCGCAAGCCGGCATGACCTGCCAGAAACCTGTCAGGTGGATGGTCTGGTGGTTGAATCCTGTGCGCCCGCCGGGTCGGACCGTCCCGGCGGCAATGCCCATGCCTTTGACTGGACCCTGACGCATGGATGGCGCGCCCCGGTGCCGTGGGTGCTGGCGGGGGGACTGAATCCCGATAATGTCCAGCGCGCCATACAGCAGAGCGGTACACACGCCGTTGATGTCTCATCCGGCGTGGAGTCAGCCCCCGGCGTCAAGTCACCCGAACTGATCCGCCGTTTCGTGCAGGCTGCCCGCGCCTAACGGTAATATCCGTAATACGGCGGCGGTGGTGGCGGAGGCGGCGGGTAGACATAAACCGGATAGGGCGGCGGCGGGTAGGCATAGGCCGGATAGGGATAACCATACCCATATCCCCGGTAGCGATAAGGCGACATCGCAACACCCAGCGCCGCACCCGTGGCCATGCCC
>NZ_VWPI01000128.1 GCF_015155755.1 Komagataeibacter sp. FXV3
CCCCATCCGCCGCCGCGCCATGCATAGGCGGCGGGGGCGGGCAGAACGCCGACCAGTCCCATGGACACGGCCAGCAACAGGGCCAACTTACGCATCTCGGGTGGTTCCTTTTCCTGATCTCGTATCTACTGATATTGGCATATGACCGCCTGATATCCAGCCTTGGGTTCACATCATTATATGACAGGCCAGGATGGATTCCATATCTGGGGACTATGTGAAAATAGATTACTGATAAATAAAAACAAAAGTTTTTTGAGTGCCGCCTTTTTTCAAGAAGGCAGCGTTCTTTGAAGCTTTTTGGGAAAAAGCTTCACCAAAAACTTCTTTATAATTTTGAGGGGTGTGCCGAAGGCCGGTTTTCCAGACAGTCCCTACCGGTCACGACCGGCATTCAGCCAGCCACCCAGCCGGGACAGCGCGTCCTTCAGCGGTCCGTCAGGCATGTCGTCAATCTGTACGGGCGGCGGTGGCGGACGACGGGGCGCGGCTGCGGGCATGCGTGGGGCGGCAGTCAGGTCCTGCACCATTTTCAGGCGTTTGACCACGCCCTGCCCGCAGGTGGTGTTGATGCGGGCGATGACGGTGGGGGCAAGGTGCTGCAGTTCCATCGCCACCGGTCCCCGGCAGGCAACGGTCAGGGTGCCAGCACTCAGGCGGCGGGGTACGGTCATGCCCGCCAGATGTGGGCCGACAATATCGGGCCAGTCCGTCATGACCTGCACGGCGGCGGGGGACTGCTTGCGAAAGACGGGGCGGCTGATATGCAGCAGCAGGGCCGCCATGCTGCGCGTGCGCATGGACCGCCGGGGTGGTTCGGGCGGTGATGTCTCATTCTTTCGCTTGCTGCGGGTCGGCGGGTTCGTCATAAACGGGTCCGTGTTACCTTCTGCTGCCGATCTGTTGTGCTGGTATGACCGGCATCGTCGCACTCTGCCATGGCGCGCCCTGCCGGGCCAGAGCGCAGATCCCTATCGCGTGTGGCTGAGCGAAATCATGCTGCAACAGACCACGGTTACAGCGGTCATTCCCTATTTCGAGCGTTTTCTGGACGCCTTTCCCGATGTAACGGCCCTGGCCCGCGCGCCGCAGGACCGGGTGATGGCGCTGTGGGCCGGGCTTGGCTACTACGCCCGCGCGCGCAATCTGCATGCCTGCGCGCGGGTGGTGGCGGAAAATGGCGGTCGCTTTCCCGATACGGTGGCAGGGCTGCTGGAACTGCCGGGAATCGGGGCCTATACCGCTGCCGCCATCGCTGCCATCGCCTTTGGCCGCCCGGTCGTGCCGGTGGATGGCAATGTGGAACGCGTTACGGCGCGGCTGTTCGCCATGACCGATCCGCTGCCCGGGTCGCGCAAGGCCATTGCCCGGCAGGCCACCACGCTGAATACGGACCGGCAGGCCATTGCCCGTCCATCCGATTTCGCGCAGGCCCTGTTTGACCTTGGTGCCGGGATCTGCACGCCGCGTACGCCCGCGTGCGTATTGTGTCCGTGGCGTGAGGCCTGTGCAGGAAACCGGCAGGGAATCGCGGCCAGCCTGCCCCGTCGTGCGCCAAAGGTGGCGCGGCCGGTGCGCCATGGCGTGCATTTCTGCATGGTGGATGCAGCAGGAAATATCCTGCTGGTCAGGCGGCCAGAAAAAGGATTGCTGGGTGGCATGATGGGCCTGCCCGGTCCGCACTGGCGCGATGCGCCATGGCCGCAGGCGGAGGCGCTTGACCATGCGCCCGCCGCACCCCGGCTGCGCGTCAACTGGCAGCGGGTCGGGCAGGTGAAGCATGTCTTTACCCATTTCACGTTGCTGGTCGATGTCTATGCGGCCCGCATATCCACCTTTCCCAACAGTCTGGTAGGGGTGGAGGGGATCATTCATGACGTGGATTGCGACGATGTGGCGCTGCCATCATTAATGCGTAAATGCGTGGAACTGGCACGGGACAGTAATATTTTTGATTGACGCGGGCACGAAACGCGCGGTTGACTGGTAGCTGTCCGATCAGGAAAGGGACCGTGATGTTCACTTTTGTCCAGATGCTTTCCCCCGTTGTCGCCCTGCTGGGGCTTGCTGGCGTGGCATGTTACCTGCGCGCACCGGCACGTGCGCTTCAGCCGGTCCGTGTGCGGACCCGCCGCTGATAGGCAGCATGTGGCAGGGTAACGGGTATGTCCGCCTGTTTCTTTGCATACACGAACGGCTTCATGTAGCAGCCGTTGCATGACATTCATTACCGTAAATCGTGCAGCGCGGCATGAAAATGCCCCGTCGCGAACCGGGGTGCTGCTGAGCAATCTGGGCACCCCGGATGGCACCGGCTATGGCGCGGTGCGTCGTTATCTGGCGGAATTCCTGTCGGACCGGCGCATCATCGAGGCCAGTCCCCTGATCTGGAAACCCATCCTGTACGGGCCGGTGCTGACCTTCCGCCCCCGCAAATCGGGGGAGGCCTATCACCGGATCTGGCATCATGACCGTGATGAAAGCCCGTTACGCACCTATACCCGTGAACAGGCGGAACAGCTCGGCGCGCGGCTGGCGGCAGACGATGTGCCGGTGGCCTGGGGCATGCGCTACGGCCAGCCTTCCATAAAACAGGCGCTGCATGACCTGGTGGCGCAAGGGTGCGACAGGATCCTGCTCGCGCCACTTTATCCCCAGTACAGCGCCACGACGACCGCAACGGCCAATGACCAGGCGTTCCGTGTGCTCATGCGCATGCGTAACCAGCCTGCCATCCGCACGCTACCGCCGTTCCCCGACCATCCCGCCTATATCGCGGCCCTTGGCCGATCCATCTCGGCGCGTCTCGCCTCGCTGGATTTCAAGCCGCAGATGATCGTGGCGTCTTTTCACGGATTGCCGAAGATCTATGTGGAAAAGGGCGATACCTATGCGGCCGACTGTCAGCGCACCATCACGGCGCTGCGCCGCGCCATGGGGTATGATGAACAGATGATGCCGCTGACCTTCCAGTCACGTTTTGGCCCGGCGAAGTGGCTGGAGCCTTACACCGCGCCCTTCATCGAATCGCTGCCCGCGCGCGGGATCGAGCGTATTGCCGTCATCACGCCGGGCTTCATTTCCGACTGTATCGAAACGCTGGATGAAATCGGCAACGAAGCGGGCGATGCTTTCGTCAAGGCAGGCGGCAAGGAACTGGCGCTGATTCCGTGCCTGAATGACTCCCCTGACGCCATTGACCTGCTGGAAGCCCTTGTGCGGCAGGAACTGGGGGGCTGGCTGCCCCGTGCGGGCATGGATACCGCGTCCGTCACCCCAGGTTAAGGCGTGCGTCGCCAGGACCGGCCTTAAGGCCGGTCGCAGCTTTCGGTCAGGGTATTATAGACCTGACCACGCGGGCAGGTGACGGGCCTGCTGGCGGGGGCAGGCTGGCCGGTGGCCGGTTGTCCCTGCCGGGATGGGGCGGTCTGGTCGGTTACAAGCGTGGACAGGTCCTTGTCATAGACGGAATCATCTTCCGGTGCGTTATTGCCCGTGCCGTTATAGATTTCGGGTGCCGCCTGATAGCTGGCACCGGCTGCGGCGGCCCCCATGGCAGGGGGCATGAGACCCGGCCCCGGTTCGTTCTCCAG
>NZ_VWPI01000129.1 GCF_015155755.1 Komagataeibacter sp. FXV3
CAGCATGGGCGACTGGCCCGCATGCGATCAGTGCCAGCAGCGTACCCGTCACGACATGTTTCAGCTTGAGCATGTTCCATTCCTGCATATCTGAATGCGATGTATCGCAGAAAATCATCCATCTGGAAAAGACGTGGCGTGCCACGGGACCCGATTGCCCCCCGGTGTCAGGGGTGCCCGATCCCTGCCGTCCGGTCGCGGGCGGCGTATGCCTCATATGGTTATCTTTCATCCGGTCTGCACCCGTGCAACGGGGCATGACACCATAAAAAATGGCAGGCGTAATATATGAAATTGTTATGGCGCATTCTAACAGTATCCATGCGGCCCCGTTCAGGTCAGGATGGGGAGCATGTACGTGTGCGTTAATCAGGGGCAGGGGGTCAGATTGTTGTCATCGCAGAAGCATGAAAATGTCCGGATGCGTCATATTTCGTCCATTTTTGCATAACATATAATAACCCGGCCATGAAAAATAAAATCCATATGGAAGATATGAATTTTAACTTAAAAAAATCAATATGGCTTTATATTGCAATACTTTTCATATTTATCCTTCTTGTTCCGCACGTGGCGTTCATTACTTCCCACGTATCGTTTTCCAGTAATGAAGGATGGAATGCGTATCTGGCACGGCGCGCCATAGGACTGGATCATGCACCGCTGTATCCCCCGGACGGACAGATGGTGTTCAATAATTACCCGCCCAGTTCGTTTTATGTTGTCGGGTTGTTTGGCTGGCTGCTGGGGGACATGATCGTGGCGGGGCGCGTCATTTCGCTTCTGGCGCTGCTTTTCTGTGCCTGGGCTACGGGGCGCGTTGTCCTCGCCTGCGGCGGAACACGGGGCGGGGCATGGTTCGCAGGCCTGCTGGTTATGCTCTATTCCACTGTTTTCTATAGCGATTATGTCGCCATGGATGACCCGCAATGGCTGGGACAGGCCGTTATCATGGCGGGGTTCATGCTGCTGTTTGGCAATGACCGTGAACCGGGCTGGACCGGTGCATGGCGGCCTTTCTGCGCGGGCTTTGTCGTTGTGGCGGGACTGACCTTCAAGCACAATATCCTGGCCCTGCCGGTGGCGGTCCTTGTGTGGCTGCTGCTGACCGACTGGCGTCATGCCGTTTCATGGATGGGGGGATGCCTTGTGTCCCTGTGCCTGCTGGGGGGACTGTACTACAGCATTTTCGGTCTGGATTTCATTCAGGGTGTCTTTGGCCACAAACGCATCTTCTATGTGCATGGCATGCTCAAGGGATTGGGCAACGTACTGGGGCTGGGTGGCATGATGGTATCATGTGCATTCGTGCCGTGGCGGCATCTGCGCCATCGGTCCGGACTGCTGCTGGGGCTGTATCTGCTGCTGGCGGTGGCATCGGCCATCGTGCAGCGTACGGGTACCGGGGTGTCGCATAATGCCTGTTTCGAAGCACTGATCGCAGCCGCCCTGTGCGCGGGCCTGGCCATGTCTTGCCTGGCGACCACGGGGGATACGGCGGGCCGCGTGCCTGTGCGTACCCTCCTTGTGGGCGTGATGGGGCTGAACCTGCTGCCGGTGATGGTCAGCCTGCCGGCCTATCTGCCCTACCTTTACCGCAGCAATGTGACCACCATCGCGCATAGCCTGAAGGCATCAAACGAAACGATTGCCGCCGTGCATGCGATTGATGGCGATGTGGCGTGTGAGACGCTGGCCCTGTGCTACTGGGCGCACAAGCCGGTGGTGATGGATTTTTTCAACTATTCCCAGCACGTGGCGGTCACGCATGACGCGATGGTGCTGGAACAGGTGGTGGACCGGCACGATATCGCCGCGTTCGTCAGCAATTCACGCTTTGATACACAGGAAGATATCTGGGAGTTTCCCAACCTGTGGCGTATCATCCGCGCGGGCTACATGCATGTGCGGCTGCAGGGGGCGGCTTATATCGTAACACCATGAATGATGCGATGGCGGCACGGCGTGCGTGCCGCCATCCATACCGCGTATTACGGGCGGCCTACCCCCCGCATGCGATGCAGGGTGATGATGGCTGCTGTCAGCACGATGGCTGCACAGGTCTGGTGGACCGTTCCCGCCCATACCGGCACCACCAGCAGCAGCGTGGTCACACCGAGTGCGTACTGCAGCAGCACCAGCCAGCCCAGTACCGCCAGCGCGCTATGGACATCCTGGCCCAGTTGCGGCGTGCGCAGTCCCAGCACGATGGTGCCGCCAATGACAAGGGCCGTGGTGGTTGCCAGCAGGCGGTGGTCGAACTGGACGGCGGGAATGTTCTGGAACCAGTTCAGCCAGAACGGGTGCAGCCGCCCGTAGCCCGACGGGATCAGGTGACCATCCATGAGCGGGAAGGTGTTGTAGGCAAACCCCGCATGCGTGCCCGCAGTAAAGCCACCCGCAATGACCGTGATACCCACCAGCAGGCAGATGGCCCAGACCAGCCGGTGAACGCGCACGGCTTCAGGCGTGGCGGGAATGAAGGCGGGGCGCGGTGTCCGCACGGACAGTGCCGTCCACAGGATGGCGATGTACAGCGCAAAGGCGCAGCACAGGTGCAGCACCAGCCGCACGGGGGCGACCGCCGTGCTGTCCGGGTTGAAGCCTGACGCCACCATGAACCACCCGATCGCGCCCTGCAGCCCGCCCAGCACGAAAAACAGCACCAGTCGCAGCGCCAGGCCCCGGCTCAGCGCGCCGGTAATGGAAAACCAGACCAGGGGCACCAGCAGGACCAGCCCCATGAGCCGCCCCCAGAAGCGGTGCGTCCATTCCGCCCAGAAGATCTGCTGGAAGCCCGCAAGCCCGAATCCGTCATGCAGGATCTTGTATTGCGGAATGGTCTTGTACAGCGCGAACTGCCGTTCCCATTCCGCGTGGCTCAGCGGCGGGATCATGCCGGTAATGGGCCGCCAGTCCATGATGGACAGGCCCGACCCGGTCAGACGGGTGTAACCGCCAAGTGCGATCATGCCGACAAGCATGAAGCAGATTGCAAACAGCCACGTCGAGATACGCTGCCGGTTGCGCAGCTCCTGCGCGGACGGGGGCGTACGGCCCATCAAGGAGCCGAGGGGAGGATATGCGGACATAACCGGATTTAGACCGCCCTTGCAGTCCGCTGCAAGGCGATGCTAGGCGCGAAGGACCAGATCGCTGTCGGAAAACGGGACGCACGCATGATATTACCGCACGCCGCACAGCCAGTACCACCCGCCCGGTCCACGTTGCGCGTGCTGGTCCGGCCGGTGCTGCTGCTTGTGGCCTTTGTCGGGTTTGCGGCGGTCCTTGGCCGCCTGCCGGGGTTGCGGCATATGCTGACGGCTGGCCCGGCCCTGCATTCGGGGGTGGAAGGCGTGGTGATTTTCATCCTGGCCGCGAGTGTGTTCTGCGCGTTTGGCCTGCCACGGCAGGTGGTGTGTTTTGCCGCCGGCGCCGCCTACGGAATCGGGGCGGGCTGCGTCCTGGCCACGCTGGCGACCGTGACCGGTTGCCTGTGTGGCTACG
>NZ_VWPI01000013.1 GCF_015155755.1 Komagataeibacter sp. FXV3
AGTTGGAAAGCCCCAAGCGACCGGTTGAGTGATTTCTTTTTGGCCGTCGCCAGGATTGCGTCCAACGACTTCACGCGATCAAATTTCATCCACCCGGTTTCCCCCGTTTTGCCCCAGACCTGGCATTGCGGAGCAGAACCCACGGATAAAATCGCCAAGCGCAAGCACCGGGGGAAATGCGGCCTTCCACGCAGCGGCATCACGTATCCGGCATTTCTATGTCGCGTCTGGCACGCCGTGGAAAATCCGGGTGATGGGGGTCAGTCCCCCGATCCAGTATGACAGTTCATGCGGACCACTGACGTTCCATATTGCCATGTCCGCCATCATGCCGGTGGCCAGCGTGCCCGTGCTGTCCTGCAGGTTCAGGCCTCGCGCGCCGATACGGGTGACGGCCGCCAGTGTCTCGGCCGGTGTCATGCGGAACAGGGTGCAGGCCATGTTCATTATGGCCGTCAGGCTGGTCGCGGGGGATGTGCCGGGATTGCAGTCGGTCGCCAGTCCCATGGCCACCCCATGCCTGCGGAACAGGGCGACGGGGGGCGCATGTTTTTCACGAATGAAGTAGAACGCGCCGGGCAGCAGCATGGCGATCGTTCCGGCCTGTGCCATGTCCATCACGCCCGCCTCGCTGACATATTCCACATGGTCGGCGGACAGGGCACGGTACTGCGCGGCCAGGCTGCCGCCACCCGTATCGGATAACTGGTCGGCATGGATGCGTACGGGCAATTGCAATTCCATGGCCCTGTTAAATAGTCGGCGAACCTGCGCGGGACTGAAGGCAATGTTTTCACAAAAGGCATCGACGCTATCGACCAGCCCTTCGGCTGCTGCGCGTGGCAGCACGACATCAATCAGGAAGGAGACGTAATCATCCTGCCTGTCCGCATATTCAGGAGGAAAGGCATGGGCGCCAAGGAATGTTGTATGTACATATACCGGCAGGACCTCGCCCAGCCGTCGGGCGACGCGTAACTGCTTGAGTTCGTCTTCAAGCGTCAGGCCGTAACCGGACTTGACCTCGATGGTGGTGATGCCCGCGCGGATCATGCGCTGCGCACGTTCCATGGCAAGGGAGAGAAGGGTATCCTCGCTTGCCGCGCGCGTGTTGGTGACCGTGGACAGGATGCCGCCCCCCTGCCGCGCAATTTCCGTATAGGAAACGCCGTTCAGGCGTTTTTCGAACTCCGTGCTGCGGTCGCCCGCATAAATGATGTGGGTATGGGCATCAATCAGGCCCGGCGTCATCCAGTGCCCATGCCCATCAATGACGGTATGGGCCAGCGCATCAGGGGCGGCGGGTAGGTCCGCGCGCGCGCCGATCCAGGCAATCCGGCTGCCGCTGGTGGCGATGGCGGCATCGTGAATGCACCCGTACGGATCATCTGACACGTCAGTGGCGGGCATCATCGTCGCGATATCCAGGTTGATCCAGAGTCTGTCCCACATCGTGCGTTTTCCTTCGTTCCCCATGTTTTTTAGATAAGTATATACAAATAAGTCAAATCTGTTATCAATTCATAACAAAATGCAGGATCACCTGCCTATCAGGCATGAGAGTGAAAATGGTCACGATTTTTGCAAGACAGGCCATGCTGCCCACCGGATGGCGCAACAATGTGCGGATCGAAGTGGGAAAGGATGGCTGCTTTTCCGCCATTATACCTGATTCCGCTCCCGACCCTTCGGTAATATGCACGGATATTGTCATTCCCCCGCAATACAGCCTGCATTCCCATGCGTTCCAACGCGCCATGGCCGGCCTTGCGGAAGGGCGCAGCAACCCGTCCGATACGTTCTGGACATGGCGCAGGGCCATGTACCGTCTGGCCGACAATGTTACACCGGAACAGATGCAGGATATTGCTACATTCCTGTATATGGAAATGCTGGAACGCGGTTATACGCAGGTTGCCGAATTCCATTACCTGCATCATGGCAGGGGGGGCGTGCCGTATGCCGACCGCGCGGAAATGTCGCTGCGTATCGTGCAGGCCGCGCGAAACGTGGGCATGGGCCTGACGCTGCTGCCGACATTATATGCCCGGTCGGGCTTCGGGGCACAGACGACGTTGTCCCAGCAGCAGCGTTTCGCCAGTACGCTGCAGACCCTGGCGGATATCATAAGCCGGGTGCGCCAGGCAGATGATCATGCAATGTCCCCCATTGTCGGAGTCGGGCTTCATTCCGTCCGCGCCGTGGATATTCGTGCGGTCGGGGCGGCAGTCGATCAGCTGGCGGCTGGCGCGCCGATACATATCCACGTGGCCGAACAGCAGGCCGAAGTGGCGGAATGCCTGCAGGCAACCGGTGCGCGGCCTGTGGAATACCTGTTTGATCATGCCGCTGTCGATGCGCACTGGTGTCTTGTGCATGCCACGCATCTTTCGGCGGCCGAAACGACACAGGTCGCCCGCAGTGGCGCCGTCGCCGGTCTGTGCCCGATTACGGAGGCCAATCTGGGGGACGGGCTTTTTCCCTTTTCGGCTTACGTGGCGCAGGGCGGGCGGTTCGGCATTGGTAGCGACAGCAACATCCTGATCAGCCCCGGCGAGGAACTGCGCCTGCTGGAATATGGCGCACGCCTCGATCGGCAGCAGCGTTGTGTCTGTCTGCCGGAAGGGGAGATGGGTTCGGTTGGCGGCTACCTGTACCGTGCGGCATGCGAAGGCGGCCGTCAGGCCTGCGGCCTGCCATCATCGGGGCTGGTTGTGGGGGCGCGGGCCGATCTGTGTGTGCTGGACCCGGAAAAACTGTCCCTGCCGGGACTGCAGGGGGACCGGATCCTCGATTCAGCCATTTTTGCCTGTCCCACGCTGCCTGTGCGTGATGTGATGTGTGCGGGGCAGTGGGTTGTGCAGGACGGTCGTCATGCCGATCATGACGGCATTACCCGTAATTTTCATCGTACGCTTGCCGCGCTGGCGGCTGAATGAAAGGTTACGATCGATAATGACCAATCTTCCTTCGGGTTCCCCGGTGTTCGACTTCCAGCCCGGTCATGTGCCTGTCCTGCTGACCCTTCCCCATTCGGGCACGGACCTGCCCTCTGGCATGGGCGCGCGCATGACGCCATATGGCAGGCAGCTGCCTGATACGGACTGGTATATTGACCAGCTTTATACAGGCCCTGCACGCGAACGCGGCATAGGTGTCATCTGTGCGCGTTATTCGCGTTATGTAGTGGACCTTAATCGTGGCGCGGATGATGCCGTCCTGTATCCGGGGCGTCCCACTACCGGGCTTGTTCCCAATCTGGCATTTGATGGCACGCCGATTTATCAGGTCGGACAGGAACCGGACCAGAACGAGATCCATGACAGGACCGCCGCGTTCTGGAAACCTTATCATGATGCAGTTGGTCAGGAACTCGAACGGCTGAAGCAGCAGCATGGCTGGGCGGTGTTATGGGACGGGCATTCCATCCAGACCCATATTCCCCGCCTGTTTGAAGGGCGCCTGCCTGACCTGAATATCGGCACCAACAGCGGCGCATCCTGCGACAGGCGGCTTCAGGACCGTATCGAGACCCATGCCAAAAGCCTGTCCGGCTATACCCATGTCGTGAATGGCCGTTTTCGGGGGGGATACACCACCCGGCATTATGGACAGCCGGACCAGGGATTTCATGCCGTGCAGATGGAAATTGCCCAGAGTACCTATCTCCAGCATGAAGACGCGCCATGGCCGCTGGATGAAACGGCTTTCCGCAGGCTTTCCACAACCATGGCAGGATTTCTTGACACCGTTCTGGACTGGACGCCGCAGGTTCGGTGACCAGCAGAATACCACGCTAAAGAGATGGCAGATGCAGGCAGCACGTTTATACGGAATTGGGGATATCCGCATCGAAACCGTTCAGGCACCAACTGCACCGGGTCCGGATCAGGTGCGGATACGGGTCATGGCGGCCGGGATCTGTGGTTCGGACCTGCACAATTTCCGGACAGGGCAGTGGATTACCCGCACCCCCGTCACACCAGGGCATGAGTTTTCCGGTGAAGTCATGGCGGTCGGCCCCGGCGTAACCGGCTTCCGGCCGGGGGATCGCGTGGTGGCGGATTCCCGGGTGGGGTGCGGGCAGTGCCCATCGTGCCGGCAGGGACGGAGCAATCTGTGCGCCAAGCTGGCATTTGTGGGCGAGGTCTGTGATGGCGGGTTTGCACAGGAAGTCGTTCTCCCGGCCCGCCAGTTGCACCGTATTTCCCCCGACATGCCGTTCTGGCTGGCGGCTCTGGCGGAACCTCTGTCCGTGGCGGTCCATGCCGTAAACCGACTGGCTCCCGATCCGGGCATGCCTGTCGTGGTCTGTGGCGGCGGAACGATTGGCGGCCTTGCCGCACTGGTGCTGTCTGAACGGCATGATGGCACGGTGTATCTTGTCGAACGCGATCCGAAACGCATGCGCCTGTTGCAGAAAACCTGCGGCGTTTCGCCCGTGGCGCTGGATGCGGTCGGCACCGCCGTCAATGGTCAGGCGCCCCGTTTCATGCTGGACACCACGGGATCGGTTACGGTGGCGGGGCATCTGCTGGATTGTGCCGCGCCGGGGGCGCGACTGGTTCTGGCCGGACTGACCGCGACAAAGCTCAGCCTAGACCTGAACCTTATTGTCGAGCGTGAACTGGAAGTGCGCGGCGTCAGCGCCTTTGCCGATGAAATGCCACACGCCATCGCCTTGTTGCCAGCCCTGCGCGAACGGCTGAAGGCTTTCGTCTCCATGATACAGGGGGTAGGGCAGATACCGGATGTCTATGGGGAACTGCTGGCACAACAGCGTGCAGGACTGAAAACGCTGATCTTTCCCCATTCCATTGCGGAGGAAGCATGATGAAAAACCCCTTCTGTGTGCGCGGGCGCGCCATTGTCGTGACAGGGGGCGGTCGTGGCATTGGCCGGGCGGTGGCGCTGCATCTGGCAGGGCAGGGGGCACGGGTGTTTATCTGTGGCCGTTCTGTCGTCCCCTTGCAGGAAACCTGCGAGATGGCGCGGGGCGATGGCCTGCACATGGACCATTTTACGGTAGATGTGGCCGATACTGATGATATCGAACGGGCTTTTCATGATCTCCACGCACAGGACATCCGGATCGATGCATTGGTAAACAATGCCGGTATGGAAGAACTGCGTCCCGCCATTGATGCGGACGAAGCATTGTGGGGCAGGATTGTCGATACCAACCTGCGCGGGGCATTTTTCTGTGCGTTGCATGTGGCGCGCGGGATGCAGGCCGGTGGGGCGATCGTAAACCTGTGTTCACTGGCGTCTGCGGTCGGCATTCCCGGGGCCGTGCCGTATGGTGCGTCAAAATCCGGCCTGCTGGGCGTGACGCGCGGACTGGCCACGGAATGGGGGCCAAAGGGTATCCGGGTCAATGCGGTAGGGCCGGGATATTTCCGCACGGAAATGACGGAGCCCTTTTTTCATGATGAAAAATGGCGTGAGGCGATGATGGCGCGCATTCCGCTTGGGCGGTTTGGGGAGCCTGCGGAACTGGGGGGTATCGTGCAGTTCCTGTGCTCGGACGCGGCGGCGTATGTAAACGGCCAGATCCTGTATGTGGATGGTGGTTTCCTGGCGGCCATCTGAAGGTTGTATATATATGTATGATATTATCGTTGCCCATTCGTTTTGGAATTGATATGAATCGGGTGAACGGGGACCAGGCAGATCTGCAGCGCGCGGCAGGGAACAGACATGGTTTTTTGCCCGGCTATGATTGCCGGTCGCCTATAATGCGTTGCCTGAGTGGAAGCGACCAGATGAACAAGACTGTCAATTTTGTCGATCTGCGGGATGCTGAAAATATTCCCGCCCACCTTCTTGACCGTACGGAAGCCGACCTTGGTCCGTATCTGGAACGGGTCAAGCCGATTATCGAGGCCGTCCGGACCGAAGGTGACGCAGCCCTGCGCCGTTTCGCGCAGGCCTATGACGGCGTGACCATACCCGACATGAGCATCCGCGCCACGGAGGAGGAGTTTGAAACCGCCTTCCGTGAAATGGATCCCGAACTGATCCGTTCAATTGAATATGCAATTGGCAATATCCGCAAATTCCATGAGGCCCAGAAGCCCGAGGACAGCTGGATGATCGAGGTCCAGCCCGGCGTATGGGCAGGGGACCGGAATGTCGCCATTGAATCGGTGGCCTGCTACGTGCCGCGTGGCAAGGGCGCGTTTCCCAGCGTCGTGAACATGACCGCCATTCCGGGCATGGTGGCCGGGGTGCCGCGCCTGGTCATCATCACGCCGCCCGCGCCGGATGGGCGCGTGGATGCGGGGACACTTGTCGCCGCGCGCCTGATTGGCGTGACCGAAGTCTATAAATGTGGCGGTGCGCAGGGCGTGGCCGCCGTGGCGTATGGCACGGAAACCGTTCCGGCCTGCATGAAGATCGTGGGGCCGGGCAGCCCGTATGTCGTTGCGGCGAAGAAACTGCTTTCCCACGTCATCGATCCCGGCGTGCCCGCAGGCCCGAGTGAGGCGATCATCCTTGCCGATGACAGCGTGGATCCCGAACTGGCGGCGCTGGACCTGATTATTGAATCCGAACATGGGCCGGATTCCTCTGCCTGGCTGGTGACGGACAGCCCGCGCGTGGCAAGGGGCGTGCAGGCGGCGCTGCCCGGTCACTGGCAGCAGATGGACGCCAAACGCGCCGAATTTTCATCCACTGTCCTGTGCGGGGCGTATGGTGGCATCGTTCTGACGCGTGATTTTGATACGGCAGTCGAATTCACCAATGCCTATGCCCCTGAACATCTGGAAATCCTGACATGCGACCCGATGGCTGACCTTGGGCGTATCCGTAACGCGGGCGAGGTGCTGCTGGGCAACCACACACCGGTCAGCCTTGGCAATTACGTCATTGGTCCCAATGCTGTGCTGCCGACCAACCGGGCCGCGCGCACGCATTCACCGCTTTCGGTGCATGATTACATGAAACGGATGTCGTTTGCCCGTGTCTCCGCGCGGGGTTACAGGGAAATGGCGGCCCATACGCATCGTTTTGCATCGTATGAAGGGTTTTCCGGCCATGCGCGTGCGGTGTCTTCCGCCCGCCCACTACCCAAAGGCCAGTAAACCGCCGGTTGTGAACAAAGGCTGTATTCATGAATGACTCAGCATCCGCACAGGCGCTACAGGCCTTTCGTGCGAAAGACGTAGCGCGGACCTGCATCATCCTTTCCGACCTGATACGGGAGGAATTCGGTCTGCAGGTCAGCAATATTACGCTGGGAAATGATGGATACAGCCTGAATTCCGTAAACGGCTTCCTGACCACCCCGACGGGGGAGGAATATTTCTTCAAATTCCATCATGAGGAAAATGAAGAAAGTACCCTTCAGGAATTCTATCGTGGCGAGGTCCTGCGCGACGCTGGCTACCCGATCGACATGCCGGTTTATGTGTCGCGTGCTATCGGCCGGCAGATACTGCTTTATACTAGGCGATCAACGCCACGGCTGGCTGATCTGTGCCGTACATATGACAGGACGGATGCGGATATCGGACCGGTCGTTGCGGCACAGCGCGAACTTGACGCGCTGACGGCGCGCATTTACCGCGAAACCTTTCACCCGATATCCGAAGCCGAATGCGCAGCCGAGCCCTTTCATCAGCTATTCCACCATCGGCTGACAACCGATGACCGGCAGCTTGGGGCGCGGGCGGCGCGTTTTTTCGCATCGGGACGTACATTTGCGTTTCCGGGCGTAAGTATTGTCGATCACGCGTTGCTGGACATGAAGTGGCGCATCAACGGGGTGATGCATGCCGATACGCTGCGTACTGTACTGGAACGCAGCATGCGACTGCTGTCCCCACGCATGCTGGCCCATTCTGGCGGGGTTACGGCGCACGGGGACGCGCATAACGCCAATGTATGGTGGGAAGGGGCGGGCAGGAGCCTGACCTTCTTTGACCCCGCCTTTGCCGGACAGAATATTCCGGCCATCATGGCGGAGGTCAAGGCGACCTTCCATAACATCTTCGCCCATGCAGACTGGCTGTATCATCCCCATGACCTGCCTGCTGATATGGCGACCCATGCCAACGTGACGCCCGACGGAATACTGGATGTCACGCTGGGGTGGGAGATGAATGACCTGCGGCGCGCCTTTCGGGATTCCAAGGCGGTGCTGCTGTGGCGTCCGCTGCTGGAGCATATGCGTGCCACGGGGCATCTGCCTGCCGAATGGCGCGCGACGATCCGGTGTGGCCTGTTCTGCTGTCCGACGCTGGTAATGGATTTGTGCGCCGATGGGGCTGGTGGCCATACGCCGCTTTCATCCCTGACGGGGCTGGCGGTTGCTGTCATGTGCGGCAGCGAACCCGTGCCACCAGGGCAGGATGTGGTCAGCCGCTTTCTTGATGCAATTGATCCCGGAAATTAGAAATATCATTCCGGAACCAATCTGATAACAGTGATCCCCTGTTATTGAAGGAGTTGCCGTATATGGACATTGACGCACCATTGCGCAATTCGGTTCTGGCCGTTGAGGAAGATACGATTTTCCCCATACCGGCAGACCGGCGCAGGGGAAACACGCGTGGGCTGTGTCTGGTCTGGCTGGGGGCAAACCAGAACATACTCGCGATCCTGACGGGCATGATCTACTGCCAGGTCTGTCACCTTTCGCTGTTCTGGGCGGCGCTTGCCATTCTGGCCGGCAACGGGGTGGGGGGCATGTTCATGGCCCTGCATGCCGCCCAGGGGCCGCATCTGGGCATTCCGCAGATGCAGCAGACACGTGGTCAGTTCGGGGCCTATGGTGCGCTACTGGTCATTGCTGTCGTCATTGTCATGTATGTGGGGTTCACCGCGACATTGCTGGCCATCGGACGTGAACAGGTGCAGCAGGCCCTGGGGGGGGCGCCACATCAGTTACCCGTCTATGTGCTGGCCGCGGCCATCCTGTCGCTGTGTATTGTCGGGCATGGGTGGATTGAACGTTTTGTGGTCGGGTTTACCTATGTGGCGGCCACGGCGTTCTTTGCCCTTGCGGCCTTCTTCCTGTTTTACCTGCATGCCCTGCCGGTCCAGCCGTTGATGGCGATCCCCAGCATGCATGATTTTGTGGCGGCCGTCTCGATCGGGGTGCTGTGGCAGGTGGCGTATGCCCCTTATGTGTCGGATTATTCGCGTTACCTGCCCGCCGATACACCCGAACGCGATGCATTCTGGTCATGCATGACGGGCAGCATCATTGGAACCGCAGTCCCCACCTTTCTGGGGGCCTATATGGGCAGTACCGCATGGGCGGGGAATTTCTATGCCGCGATCCATGCGCATTATACGCTGCCGACTTATGTCCTGCTTGGCATTGTCCTGATTTCGATTGCGGTTTCATGCACGATGCAGATCTATTGCGCAGCCCTGTCCTGCATGACCCTGTTTTATACCATGTGGCCGACATGGCGCCCCACGGCGCGCAGTCGCGGATTGCTGGCGGGTGGCCTGCTGCTGCTGTCCGTACTGCTGACGATTATGCTGAGTGGCGACATACTGCATATTCTCAACAGTTTCATTGAATTCCTGCTGGCGGTGCTGTCCCCGTGGACGGCAATCAATCTGGTCGATTATTACCTGATCCGGCATGGCGATTATGATATCCGGTCCTTTTTCCGTCATGATGGCGGCATATACGGACGTTTCAACCGCCCTGCCATTTTCTGTTACATCATGGGTATTGTCGTGCAGGTACCCTTTATTTCAAATGAACTGTATTCCGGCCTGATGGCGCGGCAGATGGATGGGGTTGACCTGTCATGGGTGGTGGGAATCCTGCTGCCCGGCCTGGTTTACTGGCTGATATGCCGGCAGGCAGATTCCCCCGCACGCCCTGCCGTCAGATAAGGTCGTGGACGATACGGCCTGCCGTGACCGTCAGCATGCATTTCAGGTCCGGCAGGCTGTCCGGATCCGTCATGAAGGGATTGCCCGACAGGACGGCGATATCCGCGCGGTAGCCCAGGGCAATACGGCCTTCATACCGTTCCCGTCCGGCGGCCACCGCGGCCTTGCTGGTATAGCTGTCGAATGCTTCGGGAAAGCGGATCGCCTGTGTCGGGATCCATGCTTCCGATGCAGGCGCCCCGATGGGACGGCGCAGGACGGCCTTGCGCAATCCACGCAGGGGATCAAGGGATACAATCGGCCAGTCCGTCCCGAACGCCAGCGTGCTGCCCGCATCCAGCAGCGAGCGCATTGGAAACGCCAGTTGCGCGCGATTGTCCCCCACGCGTTTTTTCCAGACTCCTTCCATGCCCATCCACTCATCCGCAGGCGCGATCATGACGGGTTGCATGCTGGCGATGGTGGATGTGTGGGCAAAACGGGCAATATCATCGGGATAGGGCAGTTCGGCATGTTCCACCCGGATCCGTGGACGCTCCGGGCTGTTGCCTGCGTTTTCCGCCGCGTCCAGCGCCAGACGGATGGCGCCCGGCCCGATGGCGTGGGTCCATATGTCCAGACCGTTTTCCACGCCGGCACGGACCGCATCAATATAGGCCCTGCGGTCCCATAACAGGGTGCCGCGTGCATCAGGCTGGTCCGCATAGCCTTCGGGCATGTAGCCGGTATGGGATTCCAGCACGCCGTCAAGGAAGAACTTGATGCCATCCAGGCGAACCATCGCATTGTCATAGCGTGCGCGCAGGTCAAGCGCTTCGCGCAGGCGCTGTGGCGTCAGGCCGGGATCGGGTTCTATTTCCGTCATCATCCCGATACGGACCGGCAGCGTGCCCGCCGCATCCCGTGCCGACAGCAGCGGCAGGTAGGCTTCGTCATATGCGGCGCTCTGCATGCGGGTGATGCCCAGCCGGGATGCCGTATCCAGCACCAGACCCAGCGCGTGATCCATTTCCGGCCCGGTCATGGGCGGGATATGGCTGGTGACAAGGCTGACGGCGTCTTCCTTCAGCCAGCCCGATGGCGTGCCATCGGCGCGGCGCACGATCTCGCCATTTTCCGGGTCGGGGGTATCGGGGGTAATTCCGGCAATTTCCATGGCGCGCGAATTCGCCCATGCCGCATGTGCCATGCCCGATGTCAGGATTACCGGGCGGTCTGGCAGGATGCTGTCAATCATGCGCGCATCGAATTCGCCATCTGGCAGGTCGGGGTAGCCATAGCTCCATTCCAGACCGCGGATCCATGGCGCGTCGGGATGTGCGGCCGCCCATTGCGCGACCCGTTCCAGCAGGGCCTTCATTGTCCGCACATCCCGCAGCCCGATGGCGGAAAGATAGTCCGCGGCCATGGCGATATGCATGTGGGCATCAATAAAGCCCGGCATCAGGAACATGCCGCCCAGATCACGGATGACGGTTGTCGGGACACATTGCGCCATGATGTCGAATGATGTGCCGATCGCCACGATATGTCCGTCCATGATGCCGACTGCATTGACGGGTGGGGCATGGCCGTGAATGTCAGCATTGATGATGGCAAGGTCGAGGGGCATGGATCTGTTCCTGAGATGGCAATATGGTGTGATTAGAACATATTGTTTCTTGAATGTAAGGGTATGCCAGCGGCCGCTGCGACACGTCGGTTCACGAACGGACGGCAAAGGGAAAGCCGGGTCTTCGGGCCGGATGATTCAGTGAATGGTATATTGTTTTCAATCGGTTGTCGGTAATGGTCCCGCTGGTTCGGGAATGATGCGGGCAGGGGAAGGGTGCCATCGCCAGACCAGTTGCCTTACATGGATGCAGCGCATCGGAAGTTTCTTCCTTTGGCATAGAAACTTCCGAGCAGGCGATGCCCCCGGACTGCCTTACGATAGGGCGGATGGCCCTGATGATGGAGCGAACATGACGTCCCTGCTGCATGACAGTAACCCGACCGTTGCAGCCCTTGCGCATCTGGTTGCGTGGCCGACCCTGAGCAGGGAAAGCAATCTCGGCCTGATCGAATGGTATGCGCAGCAGTTACGCGCGGTGCATGCCACGGCTACGATCGTGCGGCATGAGGAGACGGATCGTTATGGTCTGTTTGCCACGATCGGACCAGATACCGGACAGGGCATCGTGCTGTCAGGCCACAGTGATGTCGTGCCGGTGCTGGGGCAGGGATGGACATGCGACCCGTTCAACCTGACGGACCGTGATGGAAAGCTGTTCGCGCGCGGCAGCAGCGACATGAAGGGCTTTCTGGCCTGTATGCTGACGGCGGCACGATACGCGGCGGGTCGGACATTGCGGTATCCCGTGCATTTCGCCATTTCCTGTGACGAGGAAATCGGCTGCGTGGGCGTGCGTTCCCTTCTGGCGTTCCTGCGTGAACGTGGGATCATGGCACAGGGCTGTATCGTGGGGGAGCCAACCGGGCTGCAGGTTGCCGTGGCGCATAAGGGAAAAGTGGCCGCGCGCATTGTATGCCACGGCCGCGCGGCACATTCCGCCAATCCCATGCTGGGGTGCAACGCCATCCAGATCGCGGCCCGCATGACACAGGAAGTCGCCCGCATCCAGGCGGAAATGATGGATGCCCCGATACAGGACCCGTCATTCGACGTGCCATTCAACACGGCGCAGGTCGGGCTTATAAACGGCGGGGTCGCGCTGAATATCGTCCCTGACCGGTGCGAAATCCAGTTCGAGATGCGCCTGCTGCCCGGACAGTCGGCGGATACATGGCTGGAGCGGTTGCGCGAACGCGCAGTGGGTGTGGCAGCCGATTATCCCGGTGGGGCAATCGACTTCGAAATCATCAATGAATATCCGGGCCTTGTGCCCGAACCTGATACCGCCATCCGCAATATCGCCCTGCAGGCCAGCCAGCATAATGCGGTGACCACCATCGGGTTCGGGACGGAAGCGGGACTGTTCCAGCAGGAACTGACCCTGCCCACCGTAATATGCGGCCCCGGATCAATCGATCGTGCCCATAAGGCGGATGAATACATTACCCGCGACGAACTGGCCGCCGGTGACGCCTTCCTTGCCCGTATTGTTGATACATTGTGCGTGGCGTAAGGCCGTCGGCCCTAGTCGCTGCCCGGAAGCGGCTTTCCCGCAAGCAGTTCACGGCATACCTGCAGGAAGGCCGTCGCCCGCGCCGTCTGCCGTATGTTTGCGATCGTGGCCGTGCCGTACAGCAGCGGCTGGGGTGTGTCCTTGAGCGCAAGATAGGCCAGCGGCCTGCCATCCAGCGCCGCCTTGTTGCGGGGACGTGCATTGGCCAGGCTGTAGCCTTCGCCACGCGCGACCAGCGAACGGATGACATCAATGCTCTGGAACCGTCCCATTATGCTGGGCACGATGCCCGCATGGGAAAACAGGGACAGGAAATAATCCCGTGACAGCGGCAGGTCCAGCAACAGGAAGGGTTCATGTTCCAGTTCAGACAGGGCGACATGCCGCCTGCGGGCCAGACGGTGCTGCGCCGATACAAAGACAAAGGGAGGCAGGGCGGCCAGCGGGAAAAAATCCAGATCCTGCGGCATGTTCAGGTCATAGGCCAGCATGGCGCAGATTTCACCATTGCGCAGCTTTTCAATCAGTTCACTGTGATGGCCGGCGATAATGCGCAGCTGGGCATCGGGGTGGCGGGTTTCGAATTCCTGCAGCAGTTCCGGCACGATCAGGGAATACAGCGTTGTCATGCATCCGACTTCAATCATGCCGCTGACCTGCCCCGACAGGCCAGACGCCGTCATGTCCAGTTCCGTGGCATGAAGCAGCAGGTTACGCGATTCACGCAGGAAGCTATGGCCTTCCTGTGTCAGGGACAGTCCGGCGGCATGATGGCGGATGAACAGGGTAATCCCGAACACGGCCTCAAGCTGGGCGATGGCGGCGGAAATGGATGGCTGGGAGATATGAACCCGCCTGGATGCTGCAGTAATCGACCCCGTTTCGGCAGCCGCGACAAAATATTCGATCTGTTTCAGTGTGAAACGCATGGGGTGGCTCCGGCTGCTGTGTCTGTCACGACGGGATCAGGGACCGCATGGCGGCAGGTGGCGCCGGATCGGATGAAACAGGATAAAAAAGGAAAGGCAGGATCATGACATTTTCCATCGTCGCGCATTGCGCGCGTACCGGGCAGTTCGGGGTGGCGGTCGTATCGTCGTCGCCCGCCGTGGCGGCCCGCTGCGCCTATGCCCGCGCGGGCGTGGGGGCGGTCACGTCGCAGAATGTAACCGACCCGCGACTGGGGCCAATGGCCCTCGACCTGTTGGAACGTGGACTGACACCCGCTGAATGCCAGGTTGTCATGGCCCGCGTCGCAACCCATGCGCAATACCGGCAGATGACCTTTATCGACGGCAGCGGCCATGGGGCCGCGTGGTCGGGCTCCGGCACGCTGGGCACCCACGCCGAGGCCTTTGGCAAGGATGTCGTGTCCGCTGGCAACCTTCTGGCCAATGCGGATGTGCCGGCCGCAATTGTCGCCGCGTTTGAAAAGGGTGATCCGTCCCTCGAACTGGGGGAGCGGATATTGCTGGCCCTGCAGGCTGGCGCTGATGCGGGTGGCGAAGCCGGACCTGTCTATTCCGCTGGCATGCTGGTGGTTGACCGTGAACAGTGGCCGCTTGCGGACCTGCGGGTGGACTGGGGTGAAAATCCGGTCGCGCGCCTGATGGAACTGTGGGCGGTATGGAAACCCCAGATGTATGATTATGTCCAGCGTGCGCTGCATCCCGCCCAGGCCCCTTCATATGGTGTGCCGGGAGATGAGTAGAGCATTGCAATAACCTTTGATCAATCATTATTGCTTCGGTTTTCCTGAGGTCGATCTTCGATATATATTTCTTTATCGGAATGATGTTCCGTTCGAATATCCCATGGTCATAAGCACTGGTTTTCGGGAGGCATGCCATGTCCACCCAGGCATCGGTATCACAGCATGGGCAGGGATCATCCGAACGTGACCTGTTTGTCGCGGCCATGGGGCATGTTGCTGCCCCCGTGGCCGTGATCACCACGGATGGCCCCGCCGGACGGTTCGGCATTACCGTCAGTTCCGTGACATCCGCATCCGCCGACCCGCCAATGATGATGGCGTGCATCAACCGGCGCAGCCCGGCTTTTGCGGCCATTATCGAAAACGGCTGCTTCGTCATCAACATGCTGTCGCACGACCATGTGGGGGTTGCGGAAAATTTCGCGGGCCGGGCAGGGGCTTTTCCGGCATTCGATTTCGGCTGCGCGGCATGGAAGCCGGGGCAGGCGGGGGGATGGCTGCTGGACGGGGCGCTGGCGTCCTTTGACTGCACCCTTGAACAATCCGTCGATGTCGGGACGCACGGGGTGATTATTGGTTGCGTCCGGCACACCTGTCTGCGGCCCACGATGACGTTGCTGCATTTCCGCCGGGCGTTTCATCGGCCGGAACCCGTTCTTCATAATTCTTGAGCAGGAATATAATTCATGATCCGTACAGGACAGCAGTATCTGGACTCCATCCGTGATGGCAGGCGGATATGGATGAACGGCGAACGGGTGAAGGATGTCACGACGCATCCGATGTTCAGGCCCATCGTGTCCATCCGTGCGCGGATGTACGACATGCAGCATGAAGCGGCTTTCCGTGACCGGCTTGTCTATACGGATGACAAGGGTGATGAATCCCCGCTGGCCCTGCAGTTGCCCCACTCGCAGGAAGACTGGAAGGCAAAGCGTATCGCGACCGACACCGTGCTGGATGAAGTGGGGGGCATCGTTACGCGTGTCGGTGACGAGACGATTGGCGAGATGTGGTCACTGTATGACGGTCAGGACATCCTGAACGAGGTCAATCCCCAGTTCGCTGAAAATATCCGCCATCACGTTCACAAGGCGATGTATGCGGACCCGTTTCATGTCTCGGCCAACACGGACCCCAAGGGGGACCGTTCCAAGCGGCCGCAGGATCAGGACCCGGACATGCTGCTGCATGTCGTGCGTGAAACGGATGCGGGCATCATTGTCCGTGGCGCCAAATACGAAACGGCGGCGGCTTACGCCAACCAGGCCTTTACCAAGCCCACCATTGCCAACTGGGGTGATGCCGAACTGTCTGATTACGCAGTCGGGTTCATCTGTGACTTTTCCTCACCCAACCTGAAATTCATCTGTCGCACCGGGTTTGCCGGTCGCGCCCCGATCGAGGATTATCCACTGTCCAACAGATATGACGAGGTCGAAGCCCTTGTCATTTTCGATGACGTGCTGATCCCATGGGAAAACGTACTTTTCTACCGGCATACCAAGGCCGCGACCTTCATCCGTGCGACGTTGCATCGCTACAGTGCCTTCGCCTTCGTGCAGCGTAACCAGAAACTGGCCGACATGATGATCGGCGCCGCCCTGTTCAACGTGCGCCAGACCGGACTGGACCGCCAGCAGGCGGTGCAGGAGAAGCTGGCGACCCTTGCCTGCTACCGTGAAGGGATCAATGCCCACCTGACGGCGTCCATCGCCATGGCGGAAGAAAGCCCTGGTGGCCTGCTCATGCCCAACCAGTCGCTGCTTATGGCCGGGCGTGTGCTTGCGTGTTCCAAGCTGCATGAAATGATGCACCTGACGCGCGAACTGTGTGGTGGACAGATCTGTGTCACGCCGGACGTGGCGACATTCCGGGATCCCGAAACCGCGCCATGGATGGAAAAATTCTATTCCATCAATGAAACATGGCAGGCCGAGGACCGGCGCAAGCTGCTGGCCTATGCCCGTGACATGCTCAATTCCGATTATGCCGGCCATCGTCTGACATTCCAGCTGTTTGCGCAGGCCCCGCCATTTGCGCATCTGGCTGCGGTCTATCGTAACTTTGACTGGAACGGCGCACTGGAATTCGTGCAGCGTTCAGCCGGGCTGAGCGAAGGTGTGCTGCAGCAGGGCAAGGGAGGGAACAAATAATGACAGGCCAGGTAACACATAAGCGGATCCGCTGTTTCAACACGCGTGATACCTATCCCGAACAGAACCTGGATAATGACCTGTGTCAGGCTGTCGTCGCGGGCCAGACGGTTTATGTGCGCGGCCAGGTGCCGCAGGATCTCGATACGCGTGAAAATGTTGCGGTTGGCGATCCGGTGGGCCAGGCTGAAAAGGTAATGGATAATATCGAACTGCTGCTGAAGGAAGCCGGTTCCGAACTGTCCCATATCTGCAAGGTTACGGTGTACCTGACCGATATCCGTTACCGGGAAGCGACATATCGTGTTCTGGGGCGGCGTATGAAGGGGGTCTTCCCCGTTTTCACGGGGCTGGTTGTCGTGGCGCTGGCCCGCCCGGAATGGCTGATCGAGGTGGATGTTATCGCTGTCATTCCATAAAGTATTTATACATAAGGTTTTTTTATCAGGGCTGCTGTTGCTGGCGCGACAGCAGCCCTGAATGTTTGTTGCAAGTATTTCAGCGGATGGCGATATAACAGCCAGAATAATTGCCAAAATGCAACATATCCCGATAAATGTATGGACAGCCAATATGGAGACGTCTGGAATGTAGGAATTCTGTTGCCTTGCCGTTACGGGAACACAATAATACAACGATGTTATCTCTGCTTGTACATACATGTGGTTATGCAGCCGGCCCCGGGCCGGAAAAGTCAGCAGACACAGGCATGGCGCGTGTTGCTGGTGCAATCAGATATTTCCTGTCATGATTTTTAAGGGGGCAGTATGCGCAGACGTTCGACTGGCTTGACTGTATGTATGATACTGTCATCAACATTCCTGACTAATGGACTGCGTCTGCACATGGCCCATGCGGCCGATGTCGTGCAAAAAAATCCTGTCAATGCAAAGGCGACGACTGCATCCGGTGGCGCGACGACGGCTGCCAGGGCGGGGGGCACGACAGTCAATACGGGCATCAATGCCACCGGGGCGGGTGAGCAGCTGCGTGTCACGCGCACGCGTTCGTATGGGGGCCTGATCCGTAACGAAACGGCGGCGAAATCGGTCAGTACCGTGTCCCATGATTATATTGCCAAGCAGGCGCCCGCGTCCAACCCGCTGGCGCTGGTGGCCATGTCACCGGGTGCGAACGTGTCCATGGGCGACCCGTTTGGTGTCAGTGATGAATCCGATATCAATGTCCGCGGCCTGAACCAGCAGGAAATTGGCTTCACCTTCGAAGGGGCGCCAATGAACGATCCGGATGACTATACCCCCAATTCGTCCGAATGGGTGGATAGCGAGAACATGGATAACGTCCAGCTGCAGCAGGGCGCCCCCAGCATCGAAACCCCCACCACCACGTCATCTGGCGGCACCATGGCCGTCAAGATGCGCGGACCCAAGCATACCCGTGGCGGCGAATTCGATGTCAGTTACGGCACGCACCAGATGAACCGCCAGTTCATCCGGTATGACAGTGGGGATATCGCCAATACCGGTCTGCGGGCATTTGCGTCCTTTTCCGACCTGACCAGTCGCGCCTGGCGTGGTCCCGGGCGGAACAACCGCTGGCATGTGGACTACAAGCTGATCAAGGAATGGGGTGACGGAAATTACATTTCCCTGTCCGGTTCCTACAACAATGAACATACGGCGTGGTACAGCACCCCGACCCTGAGCGACTGGAATAAATACGGGCTGAAGAACAACCCTGATGACATGCAGGGAAAATATACCTTTGGCAGTCCAAATTATTACAAATCCTATGCCACCAGCTGGACCGACTATTTCCTGAGCGCACCGTCACATTTCAAGCTGGCGCGTAACCTGACACTGGATGTAACACCTTATTATTACCATGGCAGCGGGAACTATCCCTTTGGCGTGACAACCGTTTCGACAACCGGGCCGTATTATAACGGAACGATGCCCAATTCTTCACCGCTTGCAGGGAACAATTATTCGGAAGATGGTCAGACCGCGGCAATCCAGAACTGGATTGGCGTGGAAGGCTATACAGGATTCAACTCCACCCTGCATTACAAGGTGGCCAACCATGACCTCGTCTTCGGGTACTGGTATGGCTATACCGACATGCATGTTGATGAACCGCTTAGCGGGCTGGATGCGTCCGGCAATTCAACGGGCTACCTGCGGCAGCAGGATGGCACCACGCTGAATGAATGGTCCTATCACACCATTACCCAGACGAATGCGCTGTATATTGGCGATACCATGCATTTCCTGAACAGGAAGCTGACACTGGATGTTGGCTTCAAGGAAGTCATGGCGGCACGAAATGGCACGCTAAACCAGCCTGGTCCCCAGTACAACGCCAATTATTATTCGGCACAGCCGCTGCCGCGCATGTCCATCAGCTACAAGTTCAACCCGAATATCATGGTATTCGGCAACGTGACGACCAGTTATCGCCTGCCATTGGGTTCCGCTTTCTACAACCAGTATGACAGTCCGTGGGATGGCGGTATGTATCAGACCGCGAACAAGAAACTGCATGATGAATACAGTGTGTCGGAAGAAGTGGGTGCACGGTACCATGACAAGTGGATCACGGCATCGCTGACCCTGTTCAATTACAACTTCTCGCATCACCAGATTAACGAATACATCGGTAACGTGCCGTATTATCAGGATGCGGGCAGCATGACGACGCGCGGTTTCGATGGTGAACTGGCGCTGCATCCATGGCATCACATCACGCCTTACGGGTCGGTTGAATATCTGTATGCCCGTCAGGACTCCAACATTACAATGGATGGCGTGACCTATCACACGGCAGGCAAGATGGCGACTTCCGCGCCACGCTGGATGGCGGCAGCCGGCCTGCAATATGATGATGGTCGTTTCTTTGGCAGTGTATCGCTGAAATATGTGGACAAGGAATACGGCACGTTCATGAACGATGAACAGATTTCCGGTCACAAGCAGGTGGACATGATGATCGGTGCCCGCGCGCCGGATATCGGCTTCCTCAAGGCGCCTTCACTGCGTCTGAACGTCATAAACCTGGCGGATCATCACTACCTGTCCGGGGTGTATAATACCGGGCCGGTTGCGGGCACCGCGCAGTACTACACGGCGCCGAACTTCGCGTGCCTGGGAACATTCAGCACGGGCTTCTGATCCGGTTGTGTTCCATGAAGGGGTCATGCCAGCGGGCATGGCCCCTTTTTTTGTGGGTCTGGATAGGTTTTGACTATCCATCTGGTACGTTTTTTGTTGTTGTCCTATATGGGATAAACATTACGATTTCGGTTATCTGAAATACATACATGATATCAGAAGCTGTTTGAAAAGTCAGATCAGGAAGCATCCTGCAATCATAAGGAAGTTCCTGCCGAAGCTTTTTTCGAAAAGGCGGAGCCTGGAAACTTTTACTGTTTCTTGTCAATCAATTGTTTTCAGATGGCTTCTTATCATGATTGTGACAAGGCAAGGTATGTAAATCGATGCGGCAGGCGTCCTTTCCTCGTGAATTTGACTATATCATTGTCGGGGGCGGATCCTCGGGGTGTGTGCTGGCCAATCGGTTGAGCGCCGATCCGCGTAACCAGGTCTGCCTGATTGAAGAAGGGGGCGGTGATAACACGCCCCGTATCCAGATCCCCGCCGGCACCCTGACCCTGTATAAAAGCCGCAAGCTGGCCTATCAGTTTTTCTCGGTGCCGCAGGCTGATCTGGATAATCGCCGCATTCATGTGCCGCGTGGCCGGGGTCTGGGTGGTTCCAGCATAATGAACAGCATGATCTATATCCGTGGAGACCGGTCGGATTATGATGGCTGGGCAGCACGGGGATGTGCCGGGTGGGACTATGCCTCGGTCCTGAAATATTTCATGAAATCGGAACATGACTGCCTTGGCCATGATCCCCGCTTTCATGGGGCGCAGGGCGAACTGGATGTCACCGCCCCGCGTGAAGCCAATCCCCTGTCACGTCTGTTTATCGAAGCGGCCGAACAGGTCGGACAGAAGGAAAATCCCGATTTCAACGGCAGCGTCCTTGAAGGTGTGGGGATTTACAATGTCACGCAGCGCGATGGAAAACGGTTGAGCGCCTATCGTGCATTTGTGCATCCCGTACGTCACCGGCCCAACCTGCATGTCATGACAGGTATGACGGTCAGATCCCTGATTATCCGGCAGCACAGGGTACTGGGGGTCAATGTGGTCTATGGCGGGCAACAGTTTGGCCTGTTCGCCCAACGGGAAACCGTACTGTCGGCGGGGGCCATTGGCTCCCCTGTCATCCTTATGGCATCGGGGATCGGGCGGGGAAATGACCTGGTGGGGGCGGGTCTGTCCGTGATCCATGAATTACCGGGAGTGGGACAGAACCTGCAGGATCATCTGGACGGCTTGGTCACCGTGCGGTCGGATGAGGCGCGCAGCCTTGGCTTTTCATGGAAATCGTTACCCGCCGTCGTGTCTTCCCCGCATAAGTATGCCCTGTGGCGCAAGGGGTGGCTGACAACCAATTATGTCGAAGCAGGCGGCTTCGCCCGCACGCCATTGGCGGATGGGCTGCCGGATGTCCAGTTCCATTTCGTACCCGGCTTCCGCAGCCACCGGGGGCGTCTGTTTGAAATGGGGCATGGGTTTGCCATCCATACCTGCGTGCTGCGTCCGCATAGCCGGGGAGAAATCCGTCTGGGCCGAAATGGGCCGCAGAATATCCAGATTGATTTCCGTTTCCTGCATGATCCCCGTGACGGGACGGTCCTGCGGGAAGGGATCCGTCTGGCGCGCCAGATCATACGCGCCCCGGCCTTTGACGGCATTCGTGGGCGCGAAATGGCGCCTGGCCCCGATGTGGTGACTGACGACGAACTGATGGCTTATATCAGGCGTAGCGCCAGTACGGTCTTCCACCCCGCAGGCACATGCCGGATGGGCATGGACGAAAACGCCGTGGTAACCCCGGACCTGAAATTACGGGGAATGACGGGACTACGGATTGCCGATGCCTCGATCATGCCGACATTGGTCAGCGGCAATACCAATGCGCCCTGTATCATGATTGCTGAGAAAGCTGCCGATATGATCCTGTCAGACCGGCAGCAGTAAACAGGCGGGAAGACTGGAGCGGATCGGGGATGCCCTCAATCCGCTGTGGCGGCAAGGCCGGCCGGGACTGCGCGTGCCTGCCGCCCCGCTGCCCACCAGTACAGGGGCGTCGTGACAACAAGACCGACAATCCATGACAGGTCAACCCCATGCACCAGCCGCGCCATGGGCCCGGTGAACAGGGCATTGGACAGGAAGGGGATCTGGATCAGGATGCCGACAAAATAGCAGATGAAGGCCGGTTTGTTGTAACGACCATAACGTCCGCCCGTCGGGTGGAAAAAGGCTTCGACATCATATTCACCCCGATGGATCAGGTAATAATCCGTCAGGTTGATCGCGGTCCACGGAATCATGACCGACATCAGCAGTTCAAGGAATTCGCTGTACAGCGCCATGAAGCTGCGGGCCATGAACACGGCCATAAGCAGTGCGATCGTCAGCAGCCCCGATGTAATGGCAAGGCGCAGCGCCTTCTGGTGCCGGCGCGTGGAGACAAAGGTCTGGATGATTGTCAGGGTGGACAGGGCGCCGCAATAGACATTCATCGCGTTGGCCACGGCAATGCTGAGCGACAGGGCACACAGCACCGGCACGGCCGCGCCATGCAGCATCTGTCCCAGGGTCGCGACAATATTATGGCCACTGGCCAGCAGGCCGATCATGGCCCCCAGCGCCATGGGTAGCACGGATCCCAGCACGGCGCCCCAGAAAGAGGCATGGAACGCCTTGCGCTCCCCATCCGGGCCGGGAGGCAGGTAACGCGATGAATCGGATACATAGGGGGCATAGGCAATCTGCCACAGGGCGGCGGTCGAAATCGTGCCCAGCAGGCCACGCGTGCTGATATGGGCGTGGCTGGCCTGCAGCAGGTCCGTGCCATGTTCCCAACCGACAAGACACAGGCACAGCATGATGGCGACCCCGCACACCCATGTCATGATACGTGCGGCCGTATGGATCATGCCATAACCGTAAATGGCGGGAATGACGGACAGCGCCTGAATGATCAGGATGCCCCCCAGGCGGCTAAGATGCGGCACGATGAACTGCAGCCCTTCGCCACCCAGTACCAGGTTGGAGGCGGCAAAGCCCACATACATGATGACGATCAGGGCCGTGATCGGCACGGCGCCGACAATGCCGAACTGGCCACGTGTCTGGACCATCTGCGGTACGCCAAGGCGCGGGCCCTGCGCTGCATGCAGCGCCATGAAGATGGCGCCGATCATGTTGCCGGCAATGATGGCGGCAAGGGCGGGCAGAAAAGGCAGGCCAAAGACACCTGTCGCCAGCGCCCCGGTCACGACTGTCAGCATCATCAGGTTGGAACCGAACCATATCGTAAACAGGTCACGGGGCCGTCCGTGGCGCTGGTCCAGCGGGATACGGTATATGGTTGCGGATTCGATTTTTGTCGGAACCGTCTCTGCCATCAGGAAATATACTCCGTAACGATATGGCGTTCCCTGTCAGGCAGGGGTTCTGTACCTATCGTAAGTGATGCATAGCGTTTGCTTGCATAACTTATTCTGTCTCAACGAAACAAAAAAATATATGCGATGCTGAAGTTAAGGGCAGTCCGCGCCCTGGCGAACGGTTGCGGCCGCATCTGCTGCCACAGGAAAACATCATATCATTTCGGGTATGGATTGACAGGGCAAAATCGATATGCGCTAACTATTGATATATACAAGTGCATGCAAGGTGATCCGACGCTATGACCGAGACCTCCCCCCCCTGTAATGATCGCATGGCAAACGACCGGGTGATCCGAGCGCCCCATGGTTCCCGGATGACAGCGCGTAGCTGGCAGACCGAAGGGGCCTTGCGTATGTTGATGAACAACCTTGACCCCGAAGTGGCCGAAAACCCGTCCGAACTGGTTGTATATGGGGGTATCGGCCGGGCAGCCCGCAACTGGTCCTGTTACGACCGTATCGTTGAATGTCTGCGTGGGCTGGAAGATGACCAGACGCTGCTGGTGCAGTCGGGCAAGCCGGTGGGCATCTTCCGCACCCATGCCGATGCGCCGCGGGTGCTGATCGCCAATTCCAATATCGTGCCGCATTGGGCGAACTGGGACAAATTCAACGAACTCGACCGGCTTGGCCTCATGATGTACGGCCAGATGACGGCCGGGTCATGGATTTACATCGGTTCGCAGGGGATCGTGCAGGGTACGTATGAAACCTTTGTTGAAATGGGCCGCCAGTACTACGGCGGCAACCTGACGGGCCGCTGGATCCTGACGGGTGGCCTTGGTGGCATGAGCGGAGCGCAGCCACTGGCCGCAGTCATGGCGGGTGCGTCCATGCTGGCGGTGGAATGCCAGCCCGGCCGTATCCAGAAACGGCTGGAGACCGGCTATCTGGACCGTCGGGTGGACAACCTTGACGAGGCGCTGGAACTGATTGCCGAAGCAAACCGCAGCGGCAAGCCCGTTTCGGTTGGCCTGCTGGGTAACGCGGCTGAAGTATTTCCCGAACTGGTGCGCCGTGGCATCCACCCCGATGCGGTAACGGACCAGACATCGGCGCATGATCCGCTCAATGGCTACCTGCCTGCGGGCTGGACGCTGGAACAGGCGGAAAAAATGCGCATTACCGACCCCGCCGCCGTGGAAAAGGCGGCAAAGGAGTCGATGCGCCTGCATGTGGAAGCCATGGTGGCGTTCCACAAGCTGGGTATCCCGACCTTCGATTACGGTAACAATATCCGCCAGATGGCGTATGAGGCCGGTTGCGCGGACGCCTTTGCGTTCCCCGGTTTCGTGCCGGCCTATATCCGCCCGCTGTTCTGCCGGGGGATCGGCCCGTTCCGCTGGGCCGCGCTGTCCGGTGACCCTGAGGACATCTATCGCACGGATCAGAAGGTGAAGGAACTGCTGCCGGACGACCATCACCTGCATAACTGGCTGGATATGGCGCGTGAGAAAATCCAGTTCCAGGGCCTGCCGTCACGTATCTGCTGGGTTGGCCTTGGGGACCGGCACCGTCTTGGTCTCGCATTCAATGAAATGGTGGCCAAAGGCGAACTGAAGGGGCCGATCGTGATCGGTCGTGACCATCTGGACAGTGGTTCCGTCGCCAGCCCCAACCGGGAAACGGAAGCCATGCGGGACGGCAGTGATGCCGTATCGGACTGGCCGCTGCTCAATGCGCTGCTGAATACGGCGTCGGGTGCGACGTGGGTTTCCCTGCATCATGGTGGTGGCGTGGGCATGGGCTTCTCCCAGCATGCCGGGATGGTGATCGTGGCGGATGGGAGCGAGGGCGCAACCCGGCGGCTTGAACGCGTGCTGTGGAATGACCCGGCTACCGGCGTGATGCGCCATGCGGATGCGGGCTACGACATCGCCGTTTCCTGTGCCAATGAAAAAGGGCTCGACCTGCCCATGATTACGCGAAAGAGCTGAAATTATGACAACAACAGACAAGCTGGTGCTGGAACCCGGTCAACTGACACTGGCACAGATGCGCCAGTTCTACCTTGACGGGTCGGATGTCGCGCTGGCGGCGGGCGTGGTAGCGCACCTGCATGAAGCCGCGGCTTCCGTGACCCGGATCGTGGAACGGGGCGAGCCGGTTTACGGCGTCAATACCGGTTTTGGCAAACTGGCCAAGACACGTATCCCCGATGACAAACTGCGTGACCTGCAGCGCAACCTCGTGCTCAGCCACGCTGCAGGGATCGGGGAGCCAATGCCCGCGCGTATCGTGCGCCTGATCATGCTGCTGAAGGCAAACGGCCTGGCCCGTGGTTTTTCGGGTGTCCGGGCGGAAGTGGTCGAACTGCTGATCACCATGCTCGAACGTGGTGTCGTGCCGGTCATCCCGTACAAGGGATCGGTTGGTGCGTCCGGTGATCTGGCGCCGCTTGCGCATATGAGTGCCGTGATGATCGGGGAAGGCGAGGCCTTTATCAATGGCGAAAGGCATGCCGGGGCTGAGGCGATGCGCCTGGCCGGGCTGTCACCGCTGGAACTGGGGCCGAAGGAAGGCCTGGCACTGCTGAACGGCACGCAGGTTTCCACCGCGCTGGCGCTGGCGGCACTGTTTGACGCCGAACGCCTGCTGCAATGCGCCCTTGCGACTGGCGGCCTGACCCTTGACGCCGCGCGCGGCACGGATGCGCCATTCGACCCACGCCTGCATGAACTGCGTGGCCAGCGTGGCCAGATCGAATGCGCCAGCGTCTATCGGGCGCTTATGCACGGATCAGCCATTCGCGCGTCCCATGTCGAGGAAGATGAGCGCGTACAGGACCCGTACTGCCTGCGTTGCCAACCGCAGGTCATGGGCGCATGTCTGGACAGCCTGCGCCATGCGGCGGGTATCCTGCTGCTGGAAGCGAATGCGGTTTCTGACAACCCCATTCATTTCGCCGATACGGATGAAATGATTTCCGGCGGCAACTTCCATGCGGAACCTGTGGCGATCGCATCTGACCTCATGGCGATTGCAGTATCGGAAATCGGGGCCATTGCCGAACGGCGCCTTGCCCTGCTGGTCGATGCGCAGATGAGCGGCCTGCCGCCGTTCCTGGTCAATGACAGTGGCCTGAATTCAGGCTTCATGATTGCACAGGTCACGGCTGCGGCCCTTGCGTCGGAAAACAAGACGCTGGCCCATCCCGCCAGTGTGGACAGCCTGCCAACGTCCGCCAATCAGGAAGATCATGTCAGCATGGCAACCTTCGCTGCCCGCCGGGTGACGGATATTGTCGATAATGTCCGTGTTATCCTCGCGGTGGAATATCTGGCGGCGGTTCAGGGCCTGGATTTCCTGGCGCCCCTGTCTTCGTCGAAATCACTGGTCGCGGCAGCGCAGGTCCTGCGCGCGCATGTTCCGTTCTTTGAACAGGATCGCCTGTTCACGCCCGACATCGAAAAGGCGGCGGAACTGCTGGCGGATGGCAGTCTGGTCACAACCATTGGCCAGCATGTGGCGCTGCCGCAGGTCGGATAGGGCGGACATATCCCTTTCCCGATCTTTATTATTGTAAAGTAATGGGTTAGGGATATTTCAGGTCATGACGTAACAAGGACGTGGAGAAAGACGGGCGATGGAATTTTCAGGCATTGATGACCTGTGTCAGATGGCCAACCGTCGCCTGCCACGCCTGTTTCGTGATTATGTGAACGGGGGCGCGCATGGTGAAGTCACCGTGCGCGCGAACCGACAGGCCTTTCTTGAGTGGAAAATCATTCCGCGCTGCCTGCGCGATGTATCGCAGGTGGATATCGGGTCCACGTGGCTGGGCAGGTCCCGTGGGGCACCGTTCATGCTGGGGCCGGTCGGTTTCGCAGGCATGATGCATGCCGGTGGGGATGTCATGGCGGCGCAGGCTGCGGCGCGGGCAGGTATTCCGTTGGCCGTTTCCACCTTCTCCATCGCTTCCATGGAAAAACTGTCCCGTGTGCCGGGCGTGGACCTGCTGGCGCAGATCTATGTCTTCAGGGATCGCGACCTGACGCGTGACATGCTGCGTCGTGCGCATGCATGCGGAATAGATGGCATTATCCTGACGGTGGATACTGCCATTACGCCCATGCGGGCGCGTGATGTCCGCAACGGGTTCCGGCGCATGACGCGTCCTTCGGTTGCCCAGCTTCTTTCGATGGCTGGCAGGCCAGGATGGAGCCTGCGCATGCTGATGGCAGGAAAAGCCCGCATCGGCAATCTCGCCCCTTATGGCATGGGCCGGAACCTGCTGGAGGAGGCGCGCAATGCTGCCGCTGAAATCGACCCCTCCCTGACATGGCAGGATCTGGCATGGCTCCGTAAGGAATGGGGTGGCAGGCTGATCGTCAAGGGCGTGATGGATGCGGCCGATGCCCGCCTGTGCGTGGACAACGGGGCGGATGCGCTGATTGTCTCCAATCATGGTGGGCGGCAGATGGATCCATCGCCCGCAACACTGTCCGTATTGCCGGAAATTGTGGAAGCCGTCGCGGATCGGTGCGAGGTCGTGCTGGATAGTGGCGTGCGGCAGGGGGGCGATATTGTCACCGCGCTGGCGCTGGGCGCGTCCGGGGTGGCGTTGGGCCGCCCGTGGGCATGGGCGCTGGCGGCGGGCGGACGGGAGGGCATGGACGCCCTGACAACTGGCCTGTCGGGTGAAGTGCGCGATGTCATGGGACTGGCCGGGGTTCGCAATATGGCCGAACTGGTGGCCCAACGGAAGCAGGTGCTGCGTCGGGCCTGACAATTTCCCTTACATATACTGGCGGCCACCCAGACTGTACCGGCTGCCGGGGTAGGTGAAGATGCCTTTCATCACGATCCTGTCCTGCACCCATGTGCGGCGGACCAGTTGCAGACAGGCTTCCGGCGTTTCCAGTTCCAGCAGGTGCTGGAGTTCCTGCGACGGGGTGATGGCGAAAATCACGTGTTCGATTTCATCCGGTCCGGCAATATGGTACAGGTGCCGGTGTGGATGCGCGATGGAAAAATCCTGATTCAGGTAATCCGGCGCAAAGTGTGGTGAAACATAACGCTCTTCCACCTGCAGGGGCGTATCGTCCTCATAATGCACGATTACGGAATGAAACAGCTTGCTGCCCGGACGCTGGTCGAACGACATGGCCAGGTCAACATCGGCCCGCGCCGTGTCCAGCGTGATGACGCGGGAGCGGTGGGTATGGCCGCTGGCAATAATATCATCAGCAATATCATGTAACTGCAGCAGTTCGGCGCGTGGGGCAGGGCGGGCGACGAAGGTGCCGACACCCTGCGCGCGCGTGACCATTCCTTCCGTCATCAGTTCACGCAGGGCGCGATGTACCGTCATGCGCGATACGCCGGTAATTTCCACCAGTTCACTTTCGGATGGCAGGCGCTGGCCCACCTTCCACTCTCCCCGCTTTATGCGTGCCGTGATATACTGCTTGACCTGTTCATAGCGAGTGATTGCCTGAGTTTCAGCAATACCTGTAGCCATATTACAGCACTCAATTCATGGTCTATGGCAGCCTGCGGGGCGCCGGATGGAAAAGAAATGATCAGGCATCATTTAAACATAGTCTTACATACATGATGAGGCAACGTAACACAACGCGGATTGCTGGTCCTGACCGGGCAAGGGCGCAATATACCGTATTCTGCCATGTATGATTTCGCCTGTCGTAACATGGTGGACCGTATTACTGGCGCAGGTTGCGCGCCACGAACCGCGCACGGGAACAATAACGGCATCCGCTTCTGCATTGGGAAAGAACGTTGTCGTTACCGACCGGATCGCGGCATCGGGGAACCTGTCAGGCGCAAACATGATGTTCAGTACGGAAACTGCACCTTCATCCAACCGGCACGTAAGGGGAAGCATGCCAGAAAACGACAGGACCGCACCCACACGTTCCAGCCGCATGCATTCACGTGTGGGCAGGATCAGTTCCAGCCCGGCACCGGACAGCAGCGCCTGCTGGCGCCGCATGTCGGGATAGGCGGAAAAGGAACATGACCGGTCAATGGTCGCGATACTGACCCGCCAGCCGGGAGATTCCGTAACGGGCCGGGTTATGCCCTGCCCATTTTTCCATGGGCGGGCAGGCAGTCTCCGGATGGAAGATATCCGCAATATCACGGGCTGACTGCCGCAGGCAGCAGCATGCCGGGATTAAGGATATTGCGCGGGTCCAGCGCCCGCTTGATTGCGTGCATGACCATAATCGCGTCGTTGCCGTGCTGGTTGTGCATGAACATCTGCTTGGCAATGCCAATGCCGTGTTCTCCGCTTATGGAACCCCCAAGGTCAAGGGCGCGCTGGATGATCTTGTGATCAAGCGCCTGTGCGCGCGCCCATCCGTCCGGTTCTGGCGGGATCAGGATGACAGTATGGAAATTGCCGTCCCCCACATGGCCAACAATGGGGGCGACCAGACCGGATTCCTCAATGTCCTGCTTGGCCAGTGTAATCATGTCGGTCATGGCGGAAATCGGCACGACCGCGTCGGTAGTCATGCCCTTGTGCCCCTGTCGGTAGGCCATGCAGGCCCAGAAGGCGTCATGACGGGCTTTCCATAACCGGGTGCGTTCCTCCGGGCTGGCGGATGCCCGGAATGACAGCCCGTTATGGTATTCGGTGATTTCGCGCAGCAGGTCCGCCTGTTCCGTGACCGATGCCGGGGATGCATGCAGTTCAAAGAACAGGGTGGGCAGGGGACGATATCCTTCCAGTGATGAATATCTGATGCAGGCATCCATCTGCACGTCATCCAGCAGTTCCAGCCGCCCAATGGGCAGGCCGGCCTGAATGATGGAGGTGGCCGTGTCTACGGCATCCGCCAGTGTGCTGAACTGGCAGGTCGCCCCTAGAATGGTTTCAGGCAACGGATGCAGGCGGGCCTGGATTTCCGTAATGATGCCCAGCGTGCCTTCCGATCCGATCAGCAGGCCGGTCAGGTCATACCCGGTCGCGGATTTGCGGACATTGCCCCCCGTCTGGATGATTTTGCCATCCGCCATCACGGCGGTCAGGCCCAGCACGTTCTCGCGCATCGTGCCATAGCGTACGGCCCCCGTGCCGGACGCACGGGTGGCGCACATGCCACCCAGCGTTGCTTCCCCACCGGGGTCCACGGCAAAAAACAGCCCGTCGCTGCGCAGCAGGTCATTCAGCTGCTGGCGCGTCACCCCGGCCTGCACCCGGCAGCTGAGATCCTGCGGACGGATGTCGGGAATGGCGTTCATCTGCGACAGGTCAAGACTGACGCCGCCTTTCGTCGCGGTCAGCTGCCCTTCCAGGGATGTTCCCCCGCCAAAGGGAATGACCGGCAGGTACAGGTCATGACAGACAGAAACGATGGCCGCGACTTCTTCCGTCGTCCGGGCAAATACCACCACATCTGGCTGTGTGGCCGGGTCGGGGGATTGCCAGCCTTCGCCATGCGCATGATGCTGCCGGACCGTCGCATTGGTGGAAATCCTGTTCCCCACCAGGGGCTGGATGCGTGCGATGAAGGTCTCAATGGCTGTCATCGGTCTGTCCCGTTTCAATGGAGAGGGCACGGAGGAAACGGTCATTATCCGCGGGCAGGCCAACGCTGACGCGCAGGCATGTTTCGAATCCTTTTTCACGCCAGGGTTTGATGATGACGCCATGTCGCAGCAGACGTTCCGCAAGGGCGGAAGCGTTCTGACCGACGTCAAGGAATATGAAGTTGGTATGCGACGGCACGGGGGCATAACCCTGTCGCGTCAGTTCATTCATGAAGCGTGCGCGTTCCGCCACGGTTGTTGCGACGCTGTCGTGCATGTGCGTCCTGTCGTGCAGGCATGCCAGCGCCATGTCCTGTGCCGCCATGTTGGTGTTGAACGGATCACGCACCTTGTTCAGGGTGCCGATGACGCTGGTATCGGATGCCAGCGCGTAGCCAATCCTCAGACCGGCAAGGGCATAGGCCTTGGAAAACGTGCGCAGCACCAGCCATGGCCGTGCCTGCCGGGGCAGGATTTTCGTGGCGTCGGGATAATCCGGGCTGCCAAGGGCGTATTCGTAATAGGCCTCGTCAATGACAATCAGGGTATCTTGCGGGCAGCATGCTACCAGTTCCAGTATGTCGGTTGCGTTCATCATGCAGCCGACCGGGTTGGAGGGATTGGAAAACATGAGGATTTTCAAGGGGGCGGCCTGAACTGCCTGCTTCATCGCCGGCAGGTCGAACTGACCTTCGGCGGTAATGGGAACCGCATCGACCCGTGCGCCCATCATTTCAGGCCATATCACATGCAGCCCGAAGGACGGCAGCACGGTCACGACCCGGTCGCCAGGAGAAAGATAGGCCTCGCAGATCAGGCGTATGATCTGTTCCGATCCATTGCCCAGCATGATGTGGTCCGCTGGCGTGTCTGTTGCCTGCGCCAGCGCATGTCGCAATGTCGATGCGGTTGCATCGGGGTAGCGGAATAGCTGGCGTGTCAGATTCTCCCACTGCTTCAGGGCGGCGGGAGAAGGACCATAGGGGTTTTCGTTGCTACCCAGTTTTGAAATATGGGATGCATTGTATTTCTGGCGTACCTCATCTTCCGACAAGCCTGCGTTATAGACGGGCAGGGCGGCAACTTCGGGACGGGCGGGCACGCATATTGACCGGGTAGGCACGGAAGAAGAAGCTGCCATGGAGATAGCCTTTTTCAATAAATTGCATCTACTTGTATATACATAGCGGTCATAGCGGTTGTTGTAAATATGCAACGAGCATCTGCCATCCCGCTCACTGGGTCAATAACATGTGCGGATATGGTACCCGGACGGGCATGGGCCATGCGCAATGGACAGGTATGGCGAACCCTGTCCGCGCACCAGCATCCGCTTCGTCTTCCGGGTCGATATCGTCGTCATGCGCCGGGTCCCCATCATCGTCATCCGCTCCGGATGGTGGGGCGAGCGCTTCCGCGAAGGTGGCGTTCAGCGCTGCGACATCGACCTGGAAACGCGCAGCAGGATGCACCCAGATCCCCAGCCCGACATGGTCCATCAGTGTTGATTTTCACTGAGAACTGACCCGGGTAGGGCGGAAATTTTCATCGAGATTTGACCCATGCCTTCACACTCCCCGGCAGCATCTGCTGGGGGTTTGAGGAGTGATTGACATGGAGCTTCTGAGT
>NZ_VWPI01000130.1 GCF_015155755.1 Komagataeibacter sp. FXV3
CTGTGGGCGGGACGGCCGCGCATGCCCGCGCGGCTTGCGGCAACCATGGCGCGGCTGGACGGTTTTGTGCGGCACGAGCCGTTCGCGTCCGTCCTGACGCTGCGGCTCATGCCGGTGGGCTCGGCGCTTCTTCTCAACCTTGCGTCGGGCATGCTGGGGGTGCGGGTCATGCCGTTCATGCTGGCCACGCTGCTGGGCAGCCTGCCACAGACCGTCGTGTTCGTGCTGGTCGGATCGGGCATCCGGCTGCAGGGACCATGGCGCATCGGGGTGGCGGTCGTGCTGTTTGCCCTGTCCGCGCTGGTGGGGTTATGGCTTATGCGCCGCGTGCGCATGGGGCGCCCCGACATGGCACGGGTATCGCGATAGCGAATTGCAGCATGTCGTAATTAGATGGTGAAAAAGTGGAACCGGCTGGTCTACTAGTCCCCACAATCTTTTAATATGGAGTGCCTCATGGGCTCATCCGCAACGGCGGGCCATTCAGCGGAAAAGCCCGTGCCGGAAACAACAGCCCGCCCGATGGGGTGGATTGCGATCCTGCTGGGGTTCCTGACTGCGGTCGGCCCGGTTTCGACCGACATCTATCTTCCTGCCTTTCCGGAACTGGAAACGACGCTGCACGGGCGTGCGGGTTCCGCGCAGATGACACTGGCCATATGGTTCGTGGGGCTGGCGATCGGGCAGATCACCATGGGACCGCTGTCGGACCGTTTTGGCCGACGCAGGCCCATGCTGGTGGGCACATTGGTCTATACGCTGGCATCGGTCGGGTGCGCGATGGCGCGGGACATTCCCACGTTTTCGTTTTTCCGCCTGGTCGCGTCGCTGGGGGCATCGGCCAGCCTGATCATTCCCAGCGCCTGCGTGCGCGACATGTCGCATGGCAATGAATCCGCGCGTCTCATGTCGCGGCTGGTGCTGGTGATGGGGGTCGTGCCCATCCTGGCGCCCACGCTGGGGGGCATGGTGCTGTCGATTGCGTCATGGCGGTCGATCTTCTGGGCGTCGGCGATGTACGGGCTGATCTGTATCCTGCTGATCTGGCGTGTCCTGCCAGAGACGCTGAAACCCCAGAACCGCAGCGAGTTCTCGCCCGTCACCCTGTTCAGCCGGTACATGATGCTGGCGCGTGATCGTGGGTTCATCACCCATGCCATGATTGCCGGTTTTTCGTGCTTCATGTCGTTTACCTACCTGTCCGCCGCCCCGTCGGTGTTCCGTGGCCTGTTCGGCCTGTCGGCGGCGCATTTCGGCATGCTGTTCGGTGTGTTCGCGGTGTGCATGATCGGCGCGTCGCAGCTGAATGGCATGCTGGTGGGGCGTATTGACGCAGCCCGGATCCTTGGGGTCGCGGTAATGGTTGCGGTGGCGGGGACCATCGCCATGACTGCCATGGCCATCGTCATCGCCTTTGCCATGCAGCATGGCGGCCATCCGCCATTGTGGATGATGGGGTGCCTTATCCTGACCATGATGGTGTCCCTGGGCACCACGGGCATCGTCGGCCCCAATGCCACGGTGGGCGCGCTGGCTGACCATCCGCGTTTCGCGGGCAGTGCATCGGCATTCGTGGGCACGCTGCAATATGTGCTGGGTGCCGTGGCGGGGGCATTCGTGGGTATGCTGCCGACCAATTCCCCCATTCCCATGGCGGGTGTCATGCTGATGGGGGCCGCGATCATGCTGGTCATGGTGCTGCTGCGTCCCGCC
>NZ_VWPI01000131.1 GCF_015155755.1 Komagataeibacter sp. FXV3
GTGCGGAGGTGGGGAAGGAATAAAGTCTCCCCCCGCCACATCAGCCCATCAGGGCGCGGCAAAGCATGTGCCCCGCACCCGGTTGGGGTTGTCGCACCGCCGTGTGGCGGCTACAGCGGGGGGCCGTCCTCAGGGGCGACACTTTCGTGAACGGGGCAGGCATGTCCCGGATCTGTATGACCACCCAACGGGGACTGCGCACCGATCATGACGACTGCCAAGATCGACCTGAAACAATACATCCGTAACATCCCGGATTTTCCCAAGCCCGGGATCCTGTTCTACGATATTTCGACCCTGATGCGGAATGCGGATGCATGGCAGATCGCCATGGGGCGTCTGGCGGCGGCGGTTGCGCCGTGGGCGCCGGACATGCTGGCAGCCATCGAATCGCGCGGGTTCCTGACGGCGGCCCCGCTGGCCAGCCGCCTTGGCTGCGGGCTGGTCATGCTGCGCAAGCCCGGCAAGCTGCCGGGCAAGACGGTATCCCACAGCTATGACCTGGAATACGGATCCGATTCGCTGCATATCCAGGCGGATGCGATCCAGCCGGGACAGCGCGTGGTGGTGATGGATGACCTGCTGGCCACGGGTGGCACGCTGGTGGCGTCCGTCTCCCTGCTGCGCAAGGTGGGTGCGGATGTCGTGGGGGCTGCCACCATGATCGAACTGACCGGGCTTGGCGGGCGTGACCGGCTGGATGTGCCGGTCAGGACCCTCGTCTCCTACGACGAGTAACCGGCAACGCCGGGCGCGCGGTATGCGGCAGGCACTGTCTCGCATGCAGTCATCGGGCTGTCGGCCTGTGCGCGTGGGCGGTATGATGTACAGTGTGGATGGATTGTATCTGAACAGGGGGGCTTAACGCCGGGATGAAAGGTCTTGAGCTTTCCCTGATCCGTTTCAGCAATCAGGTCCGTGGCTTTTTCAGGCGACTGTGGCCGCCGGGCATGACCCTGCGCCAGGATCACCTGCGCTGGCTTTACGCGCCCGGCATCTTTACCTTCGGCTACGCGCTGCGGACCACCATCACCTCGCTTGTCGCGCTGGGCATTGCCCTGTGGTGGGAACTGGGCAGCCCGCAATGGGCGGCGCTGACGGTCTGGATGGTGGCGCAGGGTACGCGTGGCAAGAGTGTCGCCAAGGCGCGATGGCACCTGTTTGGCATGGTGGTTGGCACGATCTGTGCCGTGCTGCTGGTGGCGGCCTTTCCACAGGCGCCGCTCATGTTCATTCTCATGCTGGCGATCGGGATCGGCACGTTCTGCTTTATCGGGACGTTGCTGCCCGGTCCCGCGACCATGACCAATTACCGTATCCACGGCATGCGCGCGAGCGGCTTTACCTATGCCATCATCTCGCTAGACGGGATTGCCGATCCCGAACATATTTTCATGACGGCCATGGCGCGTGCGACCTATATCGTGCTGGGCATCGTGCTGGAGAGTACCGTCTCCTCCCTGTTCCAGTTCAAGTTGGAAGAACGTGCGCAGGACCGCCTGGCCGCCAATTTCCTGACCGCGATCAACGGGGCGGCCCAGACCTTGGCCGGCCTGCTGTCAGGGGATACGCAGGTCCTGAAAAAGGCGCGCGGGGTCTTTTCCAACATCACCACGCTGAGTGACCAGATCGAATTTGCTGAAGTGGAGATGGGATCCCATCGCGGGCACGAGGGCGACCATGCACGTGCCGCGCTGGCACGGGTGGCCATGCTGCTGTCGCGCGGGCTGGATCTTGCTGCCCTGATGCAGGGGCCGTGCGGGATGCCCGATGCCGCTTTCGCTGCGACCTCAAGCGAGGTGGAGGCCTTCCTCAAGGATATGGCGTCACAGATTGAATCCAGTGATGACATCCATCCCGTCCTGGCCCGCCTGGCGGCGCTGCAGGCATCGTGCCGGCAGAGCGTGGCGGATTCACTGGATGAGGAAATGGGCAGTCCCGGCAGCGCCCCCGTGGATCCGCAACTGGTGCGGATGCTGTCGCAGCAGCGCATGCTCAACTATGCGCTGGGGGAAATACTGGATGAACTGGAACAGGCACTGATCCAGTTTGACGCAAGCCGTCATCCGCTGCTGCATGACCATTTCCATTACCGGCTCAAGACCTTTCGTGACTGGCAGCAGGCCTTTACCAACAGCCTGCGCGCGTCGGTCACCATTTTCGGGTCGGGCCTGATCTGGGTCACCACGGCGTGGTCGTCGGGGCTGACGTTCATGATGTTCGTCTCGATCGTATGCAGCCTGTTCTCCACGCTGGAAAAACCGGCGCTGGCCACGCGGGCGTTCCTTGGGGGGGCGATCATTGCCTCGGTCATGGCGGGGGTGCTGGTGCTGTGGCGCCTGGCGGAACCCACCACGTATGAAATCATGGCCGTGTGCCTGTTCCTGCCCATGCTGGCGGGGGGGCTGGCCTTTGCCTATCCCGCGCTGGTGCTGGGGGCGGTTTCGTACAACCTGTTCCTGCCCATCCTTCTGGGGCCGGGCAACCAGTCGCGACTGGATGAAGTGGCGTTCTTCAATACCGCCATGCCGCTTGTGCTGGGGCTGTGGTACGCCATGTGGTCCTTCAGGCTGGTCCTGCCGTTCGATACGAACGACATGCGCTGGCAGATGCGTACCGGCATCCTGCGCGGACTGCGCTATGTCGCGCGCGCGCGCAACCTGCCAACCACGCTGTATGTGGTCGAACACAATGTGGACCGCTTTGTCCGCCTGCTGACCAATGCTGAAAATACGCCGGATACGATTATCGACGCGTACCTGCAGGGCATCCTGTCCGCCATGACGATCGGGCTGAATGTCATCCGCCTGCGTGCGATTCTGGAACGCCACATGCTGCCGCCTGAAGCCCAGCGTGTCGTAGGCGACATGATGGGGCGCATGGCGCAGTTCAGTGGACGGTACGGGGGGCATTACGGCCGCACGGCGCGATCTGCCAAATTCGCCATCGCCCACCTGCAGCAGATAGCGGGGCAGGCGGATAATCTGGGTGTGCGGCTGGAAATCGACAGTGCGTTAACCTGCCTGTACGTGATTTCCTATGAACTGGATCACAACCAGAAGTTCTTTGATGCCTCCAGCCCCTATCTTGACCCGGTCATGGCCTGAATACGCCCTGGCATGCGCATGGTGCTGTTGGACGGATTATAAAGAAGTTTTTGGTGAAGCTTTTTCAAAAAGGCGGCACCCAAAAACTTTTGCTCCTTTACCAACGGATTGTTTCGAAAAATCTCTATAAAAAAGGGACGGTACCTTCATGGTACCGTCCCTTTTTTCATGGAATGTTCCACGGCTTTCGGCTTGTAGCCCGGTTCAGTTCTTTTCCTGCTGGCGGGCTACGAAGTTTTCCAGCCAGTGGATGGTGTAATCACCCTTGCGGAACTGGGGATCTTCCAGAATCTTGCGGTGCAGCGGGATGACCGTCTTGACCCCCTCGATCACGAATTCATCCAGTGCGCGCCGCATGCGCTCGATGGCTTCAAGTCGCGTGGGAGCGCGCACGATCAGCTTGGCGATCATGCTGTCGTAATAGGGCGGCACGCGGTAGCCCGCGTAAAGCGCACTGTCGATTCGCACCCCCAGCCCCCCGGGCGGGTGATAGACGGTAATCGTACCCGGCGTGGGCATGAAGGTCTGTGGGTCTTCCGCATTGATGCGGCATTCGATCGCATGACCGGAGAACTTGATGTCCGACTGGCTGTAACCGATCGGCTCTCCCGCCGCGATGCGGATCTGTTCACGCACCAGATCCACGTCGCACACCATTTCCGTCACCGGATGTTCCACCTGCAGGCGGGTATTCATCTCGATGAAGCAGAACTGTCCGTCCTGGTACAGGAACTCCAGCGTGCCAGCGTTGCGGTAACCCAGCTTTGTCAGCGCGGATGTGGCGATCGCACCGATTTCGTCACGCTGCCTTGCCGTAAGCGCGGGTGATCCCGCTTCTTCCAGCAGTTTCTGGTGACGGCGCTGCAGCGAACAGTCACGTTCGCCATAATGCACTACGTTGCCATGCGTGTCGGCCATGATCTGCAGTTCGATATGGCGCGGCTTGTCGAGGTATTTTTCCAGATACACCTCATCATTGCCAAAGGCGGCACGGGCTTCGGTGCGGGCGACGCTCCACGCTTCCTCAAGGTCGGCCTCAGTCGGGGCGACCTTCATGCCACGCCCGCCGCCGCCAGCGGCGGCCTTGATCAGCACGGGATAGCCGACCCTTGCCGCCACTTCACGCGCCTGTTCAAGGTTTTCCAGTGCGCCGTCGGATCCGGGGACCAGCGGCACGCCCAGCGCCATCATGGTGGTCTTGGCGGTGATCTTGTCACCCATCATGCGGATATGTTCCGCCGTCGGCCCGATGAAGGTGATGCCGTGGGCTTCCACCGTTTCCGCGAAATCGGCATTTTCCGACAGGAAGCCGTAACCGGGATGGATCGCGTCCGCCCCGGTAATGGTGGCCGCCGACAGGATGGCCGCGACATTGAGGTACGAGTCGCGGCTTGCGGGCGGTCCGATGCACACGGCTTCATCCGCCAGGCGGACATACATGGCATCGGTGTCGGCCGTGGAATGCACGGCAACCGTCCGGATACCCAGTTCGCGACAGGCCCGCAGGATGCGCAGGGCGATCTCGCCACGATTGGCAATGAGGATCTTGGAAAACATTACTCTATGATGACCAGCGCTTCGCCAAATTCGACCGGGTCGCCCGACTGCACCAGAATCTTGCTCAGGGTGCCCGCGCGGGGGGCCTTGATCTGGTTGAAGGTCTTCATCGCCTCGATCAGCAGCAGCGTCTGGCCCGCGCTGACCTGCTGGCCTTCGGTGACGAACGGCGGGGAAGACGGGTCGGGCGCCAGATACGCGACACCCACCATCGGGCTGGTCACGGCGCCGGGGTGCTTGGACGGGTCCGTGGCCGCAGGGGCCACAGCGGTCACGGGCGCCACGGGAACGGGCGCGGCCACAGGCGCCGGGGCCGGCACGGCATGGGCGACCGGTGCTGCCGCGCGGACAACACGGATGCGGTTGTCCTTTTCCGCGATCTCGATTTCGGTCAGGCCGGTATCGGTCAGAATTTCAGCCAATGCCCGAATGGCATCCGCATCCACGAGCAGTCGGCTCATTGATCGTCCTCGTCCAGAATCATGTCTGTCATGGCCTGAAGCGCCAGGGCATACCCGCGTACGCCAAGCCCGCATATGACGCCAATGGCGGCGCGGGAGACGTAGGAGTGATGACGGAAGGCTTCACGGCGGTGAATATTGGAAATGTGCACCTCGATCACAGGCAGATCAACGGCAAGCAGCGCGTCAAGGATTGCGACCGAGGTATGGGAATAGGCCGCCGGGTTGATGATGATGCCGCGTGCGCGGCCCCGGCATTCCTGTATCCATGAAACAAGTTCCCCCTCCCCATTTGTCTGGCGGAAGTCGATGGCCACATCCAGGCGTTCGGCGGCCTGGACACAGACCTGTTCCACGTCATCAAGCGTGGCATGACCATAGACCTCGGGCTGCCTTAGCCCGAGCATGTTCAGGTTGGGGCCGTTCAGCACGGCAATGAGAGGGCGCTCCATGATGCACGCGCCTAGCACGCCCGCCGCCCGGTTCCAAGTCCGATCATGTCACGCGTGCCGTGCAGGCGCCTGCTGGACCGGTCCATGACGGGGATCGGCGGACCGTGTCGCTATTGATATGATATCGGTGCGCCACATGATATGATGGGGTCATGACAGGATATCCCGATCACAGACGTGGCGGCACGCGCATGGGCCGCGACAGGGCGCGGTTTGCGTTCCCGGTGATCGTGGCGTGTTTCATGCTGGCGGCATCCGGTGGCATGCAGGTGGCGTGTGCCGCGGTAAGACACGGTGCGCCCATGGGCCGGCATGGCGGCCGTGGTGGCATGCGGCGGCTGCCTGCCATGGCGCGTGTGCCCACGCACTGGAGCCAGCATGGCCTGGCCAGTTGGTACGGCAGCGGCCGGCAACTTGGTCACGCCACTGCATCGGGGGAGATGTTTGATCCCGGCGCGCTGACCGCCGCCCACCGGCAATTGCCGTTTGGTACCCGGATTCTGGTGCATTCGCGCCGGACGGGACGTTCGGTGGTGGTCAGGGTCAATGATCGCGGACCCTATCATGGCGCCCGTATCATTGACCTGTCGCTTGAGGCCGCGCGCCAGCTTGGCATGCTGGGCATGGGGACGACGCAGGTCGATCTCAGGCCCTTGATGGATGATGAGGAAGAAGTGGCCAGCATGCCGCGCTGACCAGTCCGCCCTACAGGCTCTGGTGCTTGGTCCAGCCTTCCATGGTCTTTTCAGGGGCGCAGCGCAGTTTCATCTCGATTTCAAGCCCGGCGTTCAGTTCGGCCCCCAGCAGCACGACATAGGCCGAGACATAGAACCACATCATGATGGCGATGAACGCGCCCAGCGGCCCATAGGTGGCGCTGTAGCCCGCGATATGGCTGACATAATAGGAAAAGCCCGCCGATGAGAGCAGCCACAGCAGCGTCGCCCCCACCGATCCGGGCAGGATGCAGCGCCAGTATGTATGGGGCCGGTTGGGGCCGAAGCGGTACAGCAGCGAACACAGCGACAGCACGAACAGCAGCATGAGCAGTGGCCCCCCCATGCGTACCAGCAGTTCGACCGATCCGGGTGGCGGGGCAAGGGCCAGCCGCTGCGGCAGGTAGTCCAGCAGGAACGGCAGCGCCACCATCAGGGCGAGTGTCAGGATCCCCCCGCAGATCGAACAGAACGTAAGTCCCATGCCCATGGCCTGGAAACGTACGAAGCTGCGCGTTTCGGGCGTGTTGTAGGCAACATTCATCGCCATGATCAGCGAACGCGTGGCAGCGGATGCCGACCACGTGGCGATGGTGGTCGATATGATCAGGTTGAGCGTCAGTGACGAATGCGATTCGGCCACCAGCAGGTGGATACGGTCCCCGATCATGTCATAGGCGGATGGCGGCAGCAGGTTGCGCAGCACCACCAGCTGCGGTTCCACCGTCTGTGGATCGAACAGCAGCCCGTAGAGGGAGATGAGCGTACTCATGGCGGGAAACAGGGACAGGGTGGCATAGAATGCGCATCCCGCCGCAGCCAGCGTGATCTGGTCGGATACGATGTTGCGGGCGACCTGTTGTGCCACCTTCTTGACCTGCCGCATGGAAAAATGCGGCAGGTGGGACGCAGGCGGCGGGATATCCGTCATATCGATTTCAGTGGATGAGGTACCAATCAAGGGGAACTGCGTATCCTGTCTGCTGTCACGTGGACGGACCGGGTCGGGACCGGTCATGTGTATATTGCGCCACGATCATGTGACCTTAGACGAAAAACTGTCGGAAGGGATGATTTTTCTATTGCGTCGCGGGCGTATTGTCCTCATATGCGCTGCTTACGCAACAACGCACGTGCCACTGGCCCTCTGAGGTTACGCAACGACGTCAAGCGTTCTGGCAATCGGGCCACCACAGGGTGGGGGTCCTTAATTGGTCGCTGGTCCGTTAGACCGTTTCGCAACATCTGTCCGTTTGTGCAATTCCAGAATTGTATCCATCGGGCGGCAGTACAGAAGGGATTTGGGTGCGATGACTCCCAAAATCGCTCGTTATCTGGCTGAGCAGTCTCCTGCTACGCCTTGCCTTGTCGTTGACGTTGACCGAGTGGAAGAACGCTATCGCGCACTGCGCGACGCGCTGCCGCTGGCCCGGATCTATTACGCCGTCAAGGCCAATCCCGCCCGTGAGATCCTGACCCGCCTGGTGGGTCTGGGTTCGGCATTCGACGCGGCATCATGGGAAGAGATTTCCATGTGCCTTGATGCGGGTGCGCGTCCGGCCGACGTCTCCTTTGGCAACACTGTCAAGAAGGCGTCCAACATCGCCCGCGCCTTTGCCGCTGGCGTTGACATGTTCGCCTTCGACTGCGCGGAAGAACTGGAAAAGCTGGCCCGCCATGCGCCGGGTTCGCGCGTATACTGTCGCCTGATCGTGGAAAACGAAGGCGCCGACTGGCCGCTGTCGCGCAAGTTCGGCACGACGCTGGACAATGCGCGTGACCTCATGCTGCGCGCCCGTGACCTGGGGCTGGACCCGTATGGCCTGTCCTTCCATGTCGGCAGCCAGCAGACGGCGACCGGCGCGTACGAAGCCGCTATCGCGCGCGTCGGCATGCTGTTCACGGACCTGAAGGCGGCGGGGCTGGACCTGCGCATGGTCAATCTGGGTGGCGGGTTCCCCATCCGTTACCGTGACGACGTGCCGGGCATCGACAGCTTCGCGCTGGCGATCAGCCACGCCATGACCGAGCATTTCGGCAATGATCTGCCGGAAATGATTGTCGAGCCGGGTCGTTTCATCGTTGGTGACGCGGGCGTGGTGTCATCCGAAGTGGTGCTGGTCAGCCGTCGTGGAATCGATGATGGCGTGCGCTGGGTCTATCTGGATATCGGGCGTTTCGGCGGTCTGGCCGAGACCGAGGGCGAGGCGATCCGTTATGGCATCCGCACCCCGCATGACGGGACGGCAACCGGCCCCGTTGCCATTGCGGGCCCGACCTGTGACGGCGCGGATATCATGTATGAAAAGACCCCCTATGCCCTGCCGCTGGGTCTGGACTCGGGGGACCGGATCGAACTGCTGTCCACGGGAGCATATGTCTCGACCTACTGCTCGACCGGGTTCAATGGTCTGAAGCCGATCCAGGAACATTATATCTGATATGCCATGGCCCCCTTGGGGGCGGGCAAAATACAGGGCGGCGGGACGAAGGTCTTGCCGCCCTTCGCATATCGGGGGAATACACACGGCAGTCCAACCATGCCGGAGGTATCGTTCCCGTGTCCTTTTTTCCAATGCTGCGCATGCTTGGCCTGTCCGCCATCCTGTCCGGCGCGGCAGTTGTGGCGCAGGCCAGCGCTGCGCCAGCACTGGTGCATTCCGATCCCGCGCCGGGGCAGCGGGTTGCTGCGGGCAACGTGGCCATCAGGCTGTCATTCGATACCGTGATCGACCCGTTTCGCGCCCGTCTGCTGCTGCTTGGTCCCAGTGGGGTGCCGCAACTGCTGCCTGCATCGCCCAGTGATGATGAACAGCAGTCCATTGCGACCAGCATGGCATTGACGCCGGGCCATTATGTGCTGCACTGGCGCATGCGGGCGCGGACTGGCGACCCGGTGCAGGGGACGCTGCCGTTTGACGTTGGCACTACCCCCGCAGCACCCGTTACGGCCAGATAGGCGACCCGGTCTGAAGGATTGATAAATAAGGATAAAAGTTTTTGGGTGCCGCCTTTTTTCCAAAAGGCGGCGTTCGTCGAAGCTTTTTTGAAAAAAGCTTCACCAAAAACTTTTCCTATTCCACTGCGGCGCGCAGCCCGGCCCCCGCCGCCAGCGGGCACAGGGGAATCGCCGCTGCCAGAAAGGCGCCCAGCAGTTCAAGGTCCGGCCCCCAGGACAGGCCGGTCTGTGCCGCATCCAGCGCCGCCGCGCCAAAGATCAGCGCGGGCGTGGTCAACGGCAGCACCAGCAGCGGCAGCAGCACGCCGCCCCGTCGCGCGCCCAGCACCACCGATGCCGCCATGCCCCCGATCAGCGACAGGATCAGCGTGCCCAGGAACAGCCCCGTCAGCAGCACGACCATGCTGCCTGAGGGCATGCCCAGCATGATGGCCAGCGGTCCCGCCGCCAGCAGCAGCGGCAGGCCGGTGGTCAGCCAGTGGGCCATCATTTTCGCCAGCGCGATGAGGGAGGCGGGCAGCCCGGTCATGAGCAGCTGGTCCAGTGACCCGTCCTCCAGTTCCGCACCGAACAGGCGGTCCAGCGGCAGCAGGGCCGCCAGCAGCGCGCAGACCCAGACAATGCCCGGCGCCATGCGCCGCAGCAGTTCGGGCGAGGGGCCAAGGGCCAGCGGAAACAGCGCGCCCGCAAGGATGAAGAACAGCACCGCGCCCAGCGTGTCCGCCCCATGACGCAGGGCAAGCCGCAGGTCACGTTCCAGAATGGCCATGATGAGGGAGGGAATCTGGAATTTCACAGCAGGTCGTCCTCGGGGAAATCCTCCATCGGTTGCGGGATGTCGGATTCGTTCAGGCCCGGCAGCGCCAGCGTGCGGGCATTGGGAAGGGGCAGGGGAACATGCGTGGTTGCAATCACAATTCCGCCAGCCTGCCGGTGGGCGGCAAACAGCGTGCCCAGCAGGCCCATCGTGTTGATGTCCAGCCCCAGGCTGGGTTCATCCAGCAGCCATAGCGGGGCCTGCGCCAGCAGGACGCGCGCCAGTGCCGCGCGGCGTTTCTGCCCCGCTGACAGCATGCGCGCGGGCAGATCGGCCAGCCCGGAAATATTAAGCGATTTCATGCACAAATCAGGATTCCCGCCACTGGCGCGCGCCGCCAGCGTCAGGTTTTCACGCAATGTCAGCCCCAGTTTCAGGGCGTCCTGATGACCCAGATAGGCCACCCGTCCGGCATGCTGGCTGCGATCGGCCAGCGCATCGACCCCGGACCACAGGACATGGCCGCCTTCAGGTTTGCGCAAACCCGCAAGCACACGCAGCAAGGTGGACTTGCCCGCGCCATTCGGCCCGGTCAGAAGCAGGGCGTCGCCTGCATCCAACGTAAAGCCGACACGGTCCAGAACCAGCCGTTCACCGCGGAAAACCGATATATTTTCCACTTCCAGCAGGGGACGGCCGGGGGGAGTAAAGGCAGGAATGACGCAAATCCTCCGATCGGTGGGTGATGGGGCAGGCAGGCGAAAAAAATGCCTGCTCCCGGTTTCTTGTTACCGGCTCCAGCTTGTGTCGCAACCGCGTCCGGGTATGTTCTACCCCCGTTGGGAGATCAAGCAGGTTGTCCCCGACAAGGCCGCAAATCCCGCACCTGTGGAAGTGGGGCGGGGGAAAGCGGTCATACGGGACGATCCGTTGCTGATGCCTCGGAGGAAACAAAGCCAATGAAGACGGTTGGGCACGACTCAATGAAAACGGGCCGCACACTCAATGTGGACGGCAAGACCTATCATTATTTCTCAATCCCGGAAGCTGAAAAGACGATCGGTTCCGTCAGCCGCCTGCCGGTCAGCCTGAAAGTGCTGCTGGAAAACGTGCTGCGGTTCGAGGACGGGCATTCCTATTCGGTTGAGGATGCCAAGGCCATTGCGGAATGGCTGAAGGAAGGGCGCAGCACGAAGGAAGTTCCCTTCAAGCCCGCGCGTATCCTGATGCAGGATTTCACCGGCGTTCCCGCCGTGGTCGATCTGGCCGCGATGCGCGACGGTATCCTGAAGCTGAAGGGCGACCCGCAGAAGGTGAACCCGCTGGTTCCCGTCAACCTGGTGATCGACCATTCGGTCATGGTGGACGTGGCGGGCTCGCCCGAAGCGCTGCAGGACAACGTGACCATCGAGTTCGAGCGCAATGGCGAACGCTACGCCTTCCTGCGCTGGGGCCAGGAAGCGTTCGAAAACTTCTCCGTCGTGCCGCCGGGCACCGGGATCTGCCATCAGGTGAACCTGGAATACATCGCGCAGGCGGTGTGGACGGCGAATGTGGATGGCAAGGACTATGCCTATCCCGACACCCTGTTCGGCACTGACAGCCACACCACCATGGTCAACGGCATGGGCGTGCTGGGCTGGGGCGTTGGCGGGATCGAGGCGGAAGCCGCGATGCTGGGCCAGCCGATCGCCATGCTCATCCCTGACGTGATCGGCTTCAAGCTGGTTGGCAAGCTGCCTGAGGGGGCGACCGCCACCGACCTGGTGCTGACGGTCACGCAGATGCTGCGCAAGAAGGGCGTTGTCGGCAAGTTTGTCGAATTCTTCGGCCCCGCCCTTGACCATCTGCCGGTTGCCGACCGTGCGACCATCGCCAACATGGCCCCGGAATATGGCGCGACCTGCGGCTTCTTCCCGGTTGACGACCTGACGCTGGATTACCTGCGCCAGACCGGTCGTGAGGAACACCGCATCAAGCTGACGGCGGAATACCTGAAGGCGCAGGGCATGTTCCGTCATGCCGAATCGGCGCACCCCGTGTTCACCGATACGCTGGAACTCAACCTTGAGACCATCGTGCCGTCCATTGCCGGCCCCAAGCGCCCGCAGGACCGCGTCGTGCTGAAGGGTGCGGACAAGGCGTTCGAAACCGAGCTGACCGGCAGCCTTGGCGTGCCCGAAGCCGACAAGAACAAGAAGGCCAAGGTGGCTGGCACCAATTACGAGATCGGCCATGGCGACGTGGTGATCGCGGCCATCACCTCGTGCACCAACACCTCCAACCCCGCCGTGCTGATCGCGGCTGGTCTGGTGGCGAAAAAGGCGCGTGCGCTGGGCCTGAAGCCCAAGCCGTGGGTCAAGACCTCGCTCGCACCGGGATCGCAGGTTGTGACCGACTACCTGAACCGCGCGGGCCTGCAGGCCGAACTGGACGCGATGGGCTTCAACACCGTGGGCTATGGCTGCACGACCTGTATCGGCAACTCCGGCCCGCTGGAAGATCACATCGTCGATGCGATCGAAGGCAACAAGCTGGTTGCGGTGTCGGTCCTGTCGGGTAACCGTAACTTCGAGGGCCGTATCTCGCCGAACGTGCGCGCCAACTACCTCGCCAGCCCGCCGCTGGTCGTGGCGTATTCCCTGCTGGGCACCATGCGTGAGGACATCACCACCACGCCGCTGGGTACTTCCAAGGATGGCAAGCCGGTGTACCTGAAGGACATCTGGCCCACCAACCATGAAATCGCCGCCCTGATGGGTTCCGCCATCACGCGTGAGGAGTTCATCAACCGCTACAAGCACGTAAGCCAGGGCACGAAGGAATGGCAGGCGCTGAAGGTCGCCACCGGTTCCGAGACGTACAAGTGGGATGCATCCTCCACCTACGTGCAGGACCCGCCGTACTTCCAGGACATCACGCCCGAACCCAAGCCGCGTGGCGACATCGTCGGCGCGCGCCTGCTGGCGCTGCTGGGTGACAACATCACGACCGACCACATCTCGCCCGCTGGTGCGATCAAGGAAAGCTCGCCTGCCGGCAAGTATCTTGAAGCGCATGGCGTCGCGAAGAAGGACTTCAACTCCTACGGTTCGCGTCGTGGCAATGACCGCGTGATGGTGCGTGGCACGTTTGCCAACATCCGCATCAAGAACGAGATGCTGCCCGGCACCGAAGGGGGCGTGTCCAAGCACTTCCCGGACGGCAAGGAAGGCTCCATCTACGATGTGGCGATGGAATACAAGAAGGAGGGCGTGCCCCTGGTCGTGATCGGCGGCAAGGAATACGGCATGGGCTCCTCACGCGACTGGGCGGCCAAGGGCACCCTGCTGCTGGGCGTGCGCGCCGTGGTTGCGGAAAGCTTCGAGCGTATCCACCGTTCCAACCTGGTGGGCATGGGCGTGCTGCCGCTGCTGTTTGAAGAGGGCACGACGCGCAAGACGCTGGGCCTGAAGGGTGACGAGACCTTCGAAATCCGCGGTCTGGACAAGATCACGCCGCGTATGACGATGACCATGACCATCACCCGCGCCGATGGCTCCAAGCAGGATGTTCCGCTGCTGTGCCGTGTCGATACGCTGGATGAGGTGGAGTATTTCCGCAATGGCGGTATTCTCCAGACCGTTCTGCGTGGCATGACCAAGGCCGCGTAATCATACGATCCGTCCCGGTTCCGGCCGGGATGGAATGTCAGAAGCGGCGGTCCGTATCACACGGGCCGCCGTTTTTTTATGGGCAGGGCATATATGCATATTCAGCATAGGTTGCCGGTGTTACCGTTGCATTTTACACATATCGGTGGTGTCTTTTCTCTATATTGTGCATAAATAGGATGCCGTTTAAAACCATGACTATGTAATAACATAGTTGAGGACGCTGGGGCTTCATGGATCTGCTTTCTGCCTTGCATAGCTTCGTCCGTGTGGCCGCCACGGGTTCATTCTCGGCGGTATCAAGGGAAACGGGGGCAAGCCAGCCCACCATTTCCCGGCATATTGCGTTGCTTGAAGCCCATTACGGCGCGACCTTGTTCGCCCGGACCACCCGCAGCCTGATGATGACGGAAGACGGGCGCAGCCTGCTGCCGCATGCCTATGAAGTGCTGGAAATCCTGGAAACGGCGGAAACGGCCCTTGGCCGCAGGCGGGCTTCGGTTTCGGGGCTGGTGCGTCTGGGGGTGACGACGGCGTTCGGCCTGTACCTGACCAGCCGGCTGAGCGCCCTGCTGGAGGAACATCCCGACCTGTCGGTTGAACTGGTCATGCGTGACGGATTCGGTGATCTGGTGGAAGAAGGGCTGGATCTTGCCATCCGCATCGGTTCCATTGCCGAAGGGTCGCTGATTGCCCGCAGGCTTGGCTCGGTCCATCGCTGTGTTGTGGCGTCAACCGACTACCTTGCCCGCCGTGGTACGCCCGAACACCCGCGTGACCTGCTCAATCATCCCTGTATTGCCTACAGCTATGGCGGTACCCGCCACGACTGGCAGTTTGCCCGCAAGGGCGAGGCCGAAACCACGGTCGCCGCCAGTGGTCCCTTCCGCGCCAACAGCAGCGAGGCCGTGCTGCAGGCCGTCCGTGCGGGGCTGGGGATTGGCATGCTGCCGACATTCCAGGTGGAAGAAGACATTGCGGCCGGGCGCCTGAAGCACCTGTTGCCGGAATGGACGATACCGGAACTGCCTTTTTATGCCGTCCATACAGGGCCACGTACCCTGCCACTGCGCACCCGTACCGTGCTGGATTTCCTGATCGAGATTTCGGACGTATTGCGACAGGGCTAGTTTTTTAAAAAGCTTCAGGAGTACCGCCTTTATTGAAAAAAGGCGGTGCCCAAAAAACTTCTATCTTTATCAAGAATTTGTTCTGGAATTGGTTGCCTAGTCCAGCGGGCTGCCCCGGCCGGGCTGGGATGCGGCAGGATCGTGCGCCAGACGGGCGCGCTGTTCATCGCTTGAGGCCAGCATATCGCTGTTGAACCCGTCATGCAGGACCTGCGCCCAGCCTGTCATCCATGTATTCGTACGCTTGACGAAATCGCTGGCGGCGGGTTGCTGGCCCAATGTGTCCTTGGCCCAGTAATCGGGCGTACGCAGCATCTTGGTGCTGTCGGTATTCACGGGGTTGAGGAAGATGGTCACCGTCTCGACATTGACGTTGTGGTCACCGGCAGGCGTGCTGTAACTCCACCCTGCCTTCAGCAGCACGGGCGGCAGGATGAACCCTTCTTCCCTCAGCCGGTTGGCGATGATGGCCGTGCGGTTGATCGAGGCGGGATAGACCGCCGTCGTAAACCAGCATTCCATTGATGGCGGGTGGGCGGTCAGGACACGGGACATGTAGTTCCGGTCGTCATGGCAGCTGGAATCAATGGACGTAATGGCCGTTTCCGGCACGGGCTGGGTACTGCCTTCCGCCCCGATCATGCCGGTGACGACATGACCTTCCACACGAATCAGCACATTTTCCAGCACTTCCCCATGCGGGCCGTTGATAATGTTCATGACCGGGTGCCATGTGCCCTCGGGCAACGGCAGGATGCGACCTGCAAACGGGATCGCCTTGGTCAGCCGGTCGGTGATCGGCATCATGGTGATGACCCCGTCCTCCCCATTGCCGTCCCCGCCGCCTTCACCCTTGGCCGGGGCGTCATGCATGCCCAGCCGGTTATGAATGCTGGAGGACAGCGCCGACAGCCGGGGAATCAGGCGCATAAGATAGGCCGGCGGGAAGATCAGCGTCAGCACCGTGAACGGCAGGATCATGTACAGGCAGAACCGCCATGCTGGCGCCCGATGCCATAAGCGCGAAAAAGCAGACATTCAGCAATCCAAGGCGCGGGCCACGCGGCCCGGTCGAGGCCGGAAACAGGATACCATGCGCATGGATCAGTAACTGATCGGCGCGCGCTGGGCGTCGCGGTCGGCATCCGCGATTTCGGCCACCACGCCATCTTCACTGGAGACGATGCGCACCAGTTTCGCCCCCTGCTGGCGGGCGGTGATGAGCGAGTCGCTGATCATGTCCTCAATGGATCGCGCCAGGTCACGCGCACTGGCGGCAGGCCCCATGCGATCCTGCCGGCGCATGACTTCAAACAGCAGGGCGGGGTCAATGCCGCCGGTTTCGACCTTCAGGCCATAGCTGTCGATCATGGCTTCGATCTCAAGCGCCGAGACACGCGCGATGTCGAGTCCTTCCAGCGGACGGAAGATGAAGATACGGTCCAGACGGTTCAGTACTTCCGGTGCGAAACCGGCCTGGCGCAGGGCTTCGACCGATTCGGCGCGCATCTTGTCGGGTTCATCCACCAGCCTGTCCGCGATTTCGGTCAGCGCTTCGGTGGCGATGTTGGATGTCAGCATGAAGATGCAGCGCACGGTGGAAATCTGCTGCCCGGTGGAGGCCTCGGTCACATGGCCATCGTTCCACGCGGTCAGGAATTTCTTGAAAACGTCGGGATGCGCCTTCTCGATTTCATCCAGCAGCACCACCGCGTCGGGCTTTTCCTTCAGCCCGCCGGTCAGCTTGCCGTATGTGTCCGATCCCACATAGCCCTTGGGGGAGCCGAACAGCTGGGTTGCGGCGTGGGGGGAACTCATCTGCGTCATGTCAAAATTCAGCAGGGGACGGTCAAGCTGGCGCGCAAGCTGCTTGGACAGGTAGGTCTTGCCCGTGCCCGGGGGGCCTGCCAGCAGGAAAATCCCCACCGGCTTGCCCCGCACCTGCAGCGCCAGACGGCGGCGCAGCTGGGTCGCCACGTCCTCGCACACCTGGTCCTGACCGATCACGCGGGCACGCAGGCTTGCGGCCAGTTCCTCCGCGTCGATCACGGTTTCTTTCTGTTCGCGCGCCAGCATTTCCTCCAGCGCGCTGCGATTGGTCAGCCTGGCGAGTACGTCCATTATCCATCCCCGTCTGCGTCGGATCCCCTTGCGGGCCAGTTTTTCGGCCCGGTTCTCGAACCACAGCCCGGTCAGCGCCAGCAGGGCGCTGGCCGCTGCCACGACCGGATAGGCCGGGGCACACCATTCCATGAAATGCCGCAGGCTGGCGAGCGAAAGATGCAACGCCATCGCGGCCTGAAAGCTGCCCAACACCAGGAAAATGACCATGATGAGGGGTACCAGCCGCTCCATCAGCGCGGGATAGAGCGGTTTCATTGTACGACTACCCCGATCACGATTTCGGTGTCACGCGTCAGTACGGGCAGTGCCGTGGGGCCGGGCACGAATACCGCCCCCGCATGAATGCCGGTCGGCCCCGGGTCCCCCGCCGCGGTGATGGACACGTTGCCTGCCACGCGGATGGGCAGGATGACGCTTTTGGGTCGCGGCCCCAGATGCACGGTCTGCACCAGTCCCAGCGACTGCACGTTCACCACCGCGTTGCCGCCTGCCATGTCATACATGGGCATGTCGGCCAGAATGATGTCGCGGCGCTTCAGCGCGGCCAGGATTTCGGCCTGCTGCTGTATGGAATAGGAGGTCTGGCGCAGCATTTCCGCCGCCCGGTCGGGGGAGATCATGGGCATCTGGCCCATCATGTCCGGCTGGTTCTGGACCGGGGCGTTCAGCATGAGATGCGTGCCGTCGCTGGTGCCACCACCACCGGCCTCGGCCGCGACGGGGGGTGTCTGGCTGCCGCTGCCGCCTTCACGCGCGGCCATGAAGCCGCCCGTGCCCAGGCCGCCGCCCGCGACAACGGCCGCGATCAGCCCCACCACAACCAGCCTGCGGCTGGATGAGCGTTCACTGCGTTCCCGTGCGGGTTCCGGCGGTGAGTTCAAGGGCGTCATGCGTGCATAATGTGGGTCTGTGACGGGATATGGCAAGACGTTAAGATGCAGGAAATGTAACGTTCAGCCACAGATATAGTTCTTGCGGTTACGGTGGGCGTGACCTATGTTACGGGCAATTCCTTCATCTCTGGTTTTTTCTTTGGGGGGTGGCCGCAGGGCTGCCTTTTTTGCATTGGACGCTGATCTGCCATTCCTGACGGGCCTTGATGCCCGTATTGCCGAAATGATCGCGCCCGCGCTGGCCGACATGGGCTTCGACCTTGTGCGCGTGGCGGTGCTGGGGCGCGAATCCCCCACGGTGCAGATCATGGCGGACCGTGCGGATGGCACGCTCATCGCCATCGAGGACTGCGAACAGATCAGCCATGCGGTGGGTGCGATACTGGATGTCGAGGACCCGCTGCCGGGCGCCTGGACGCTGGAGATTTCGTCTGCCGGGATCGACCGTCCCCTGACGCGCGCCAAGGACTGGGACCGTTTCGCGGGCCACCTTGCCCGCGCCGAGATGAACATGCCCATTGATGGCCGCAAGCGCTTTGCCGGTATCGTGCTGGGTGCGCGTGACGGCCATGGGTTGATGCGGCTGGATGACGGGACCGAGGTCGCACTGCCTTTTGCCGAAATGCGCAAGGCGCGGCTGGTCCTGACCGATGAACTGATCGAGGCGAGCGCCCGGATGATGAAGCCGGATGCCGCCAGCGACGAAAACGGGCCGGGGGACGAAACTGCCCCGGCCGGAACGCAGAAGGCCCCTGGCAAGCCCGACCGCAAGCCGGCGCGCAAGGCCAACTGAACGATGTTGTGGAGACACTGATGGATACGTCCGTTGCCCGTCCCGAACTGCTGCTGGTTGCCGATGCCGTAGCGCGGGAAAAGTCGATCGACCGTGAAGAAGTGCTGGAAGCGATGGAGCAGGCCATCCAGAAGGCCGGCCGCGCGAAATACGGCCATGAAAAGGATATCCGCGCCACCATCGACCGCAAGACGGGCGATGTCAGGCTGTCGCGCTGGACCGAAGCGGTCGAGGCAGTGGAAAACGAGGAAACCCAGATCCCGCTGTACATCGCGCGCAAGTTCAAGCCCGAGATCCAGCTGGGTGAATACCTGATCGACCCGTTGCCGCCCATCGACTTCGGACGCATCGCGGCGCAGACGGCAAAGCAGGTCATTGTCCAGCGCGTGCGCGAATATGAACGCCGCCGCCAGTTCAATGACTTCAAGGACCGCGTGGGCGAGATCGTCAACGGTACCGTCAAGCGCACGGAATACGGCAACCTGCTGGTCGAGATCGGCGATGCCGAGGCCCTGCTGCGCCGTGATGAACTGATCCCGCGCGAAAGCTTCCGCAATTCCGACCGTGTGCGCGCCTACATCTATGATGTGCGTGACGAGCCGCGCGGCCCGCAGATCTTCCTGTCCCGCACGCATCCGGCCTTCCTGGCCAAGCTGTTCGCGCAGGAAGTGCCCGAGATCTATGATGGCATCATCGAGATCAAGGCCGTGGCCCGCGACCCCGGCTCGCGCGCGAAAATGGCTGTCATTTCCCGCGATGCATCGATCGATCCGGTCGGTGCCTGCGTGGGTGTGCGTGGCCGCCGCGTTCAGGAAGTCGTGAAGGAACTGCAGGGCGAAAAGATCGATATCATTCCGTGGAGCCCGCAGGCCGCGACCTTTGTCGTCAACGCCCTGGCCCCGGCAGAAGTCAGCAAGGTGGTGATGGATGAGGAAGCGGGCCGGGTCGAGGTCGTTGTTCCCGATGACCAGCTCAGCCTTGCCATCGGGCGGCGTGGGCAGAATGTCCGCCTTGCCAGCCAGCTGACGCGCTGGGACATCGACATCCTGACCGAAGCTGAGGAATCGGAGCGCCGTCAGGAAGAATTCCGCCGCCGCAGCAACCTGTTTGTCGAGGCGCTGGACGTTGATGACGTCATTGCGGGCCTGCTGGTGACCGAAGGGTTCCATTCCATCGAGGAACTGGCTTTTGCCGACTCCGAGGAACTGGCCAACATCGAAGGCTTTGACGAAGACGTGGCCAGTGAACTGGTCCGCCGCGCCGAAGGCTACCTTGCGGGTCAGGAAGAAGAACTGGATAACAAGCGCCGGGCGCTGGGTGTTACCGATGACATCGCGGCACTGGGCGTGTTCACCAACCAGATGCTGGTGACGCTGGGTGAAAAAGGCGTGAAGACGCTTGATGACCTGGCCGATCTGGCCGGTGATGAACTGGTTGAAATCCTCGGCAGCGATGCCATTGATGAGGATGCGGCCAATGAAATCATCATGGCGGCGCGTGCGCACTGGTTTGATGAAGACGACAAGGCCGGCGAGCAGGAGACGTCCGACGTCTGAGCAGGAATATCTGACCGCGGAAGACGCGGGCGACATGGAACATGAAGAGCGCGGTCCGCTGCGCCGCTGTGCCGTCACCCGCGTCCGGTTGCCGAAGGAGGAAATGATCAGATTTGTCATTTCCCCCGACCGAGTCGTGATCCCTGATCTTTCCGCACGTCTGCCCGGACGGGGAATTTGGTTGAGCGCGCGTGCGGATGTGTTAGAAACAGCACGCACACGTGGCGCATTCGCTCGCGCGGCACGGGGAAGGGTTGTTATTCACCCTGACCTGACCCATCTTGTTGAAGACGGGTTGCTGCGGCGCATGATGGATGTCGCGGGACTGGCACGGCGGGCCGGACAGATTGTCTGTGGTTTCGCCAAGGTGCGTGAGTGGGTTGTGGGCGGTCGGGCCGGTCTGGTTATCCAGGCAGCCGATGGCAGCCCCGACGAGAGGAAGAGAGTTTTGTCTGGTGCACGGGACCTTCCGGTTACGGTTGTTCCTACGGCATCGGGTCTGGGTGCGGCATTTGGCCGCGACCATGTTGTTCATGCGGCGATGCTGCATGGTGAACTGGCGCGCCGATTCCGGATCGAGAGTGAACGTTTTGCGGGTTTGTCCGGCAGGGCCAGCCCGAATTCGGCGGAGTGTTCCGCCGGACGGTGTGAACAGGCGGGTACATGAGCGAAGGCAACGATCAGGATCAGGGTAAGGGACGCTTGTCCCTGCGGCCGGCGGGCCGTAGGGAAGTCGGACGGACGGTGGATGCCGGTTCCGTGCGACAGAGCTTCAGCCATGGTCGTTCAAAGGTGGTTCAGGTCGAGGTGCGCAAGAAGCGCGGGGCCGGGGCCGCAGGTAACGGATCGGGGCCGGCTGGCGGTCGCGCCGGGGGACGGGGTGGTCGCGCGCTGACGGCAGCCGAGCTGGCAACCCGCCAGCGCGTGCTGGACGAACAGCGCCGCGCCGCCATCCAGCGCGAAAAGGATGCGCGCGAGCAGGAAAAGATCACGATCCTTTCCGCCGCGGAAGAAGCCCGTCGCCAGGAAGAGGAAAATGCCCGCCGTGCCGAAGAAGAGGCACGTGCAAAGGCAGATGCGGCAGCTGAGGCCGAGGCCCGTAAACAGGAAGCCCGCAGTGCCGCGGCACAGGGCAAGCCCGAACCGGTCGAGTCCACCGAGCCGGAAGGCCCGGTTGTCTCTTCCGTGCCAATTCCCGGCGAGGTCACGCTGGCGCCGCCGATGCAGCGCCTGCGTCCGCTGGCCGAACGGGCGATCATGCCGGCACAGCCGCTGCGCCCGGCGCGTCCGGCAGGTGCTGGCAACGCTGCAGGTGGCGCCGGACGTACCGCCGCTGGTGCGGGGGAAACGCTGCGCCTGCGCAGCGGTCGTGCGGATGGGGGCGAGGAAGAACGTCGTCCCAGCCGCCGTCCCGGCAACGCCGCACCCGGCCGCCGCCCCTCGGGCGGTGCGAAGAAGAACAATGACAGCCGTCGCGCCGGCCGCATTGACGTGCAGGCCGCGATCGAAGGGGATGACGACAAGACCCGTTCGCTCGCATCCGTTCGCCGCCAGCGTGAGCGTGAACGCCGCCAGGCCGAACTGGAACGCCTGCGTTCCGATCAGGTCCGTGTGGTGCGTGACGTGGTCCTGCCTGAAACCATCACGGTGCAGGAACTCGCCAACCGTATGGCCGCCCGTCAGGGTGAGGTCATCAAGGCGCTGATGAAAATGGGCGTCATGGCGACGGTTACACAGTCGCTTGATGCCGATACCGCTGAACTGGTGGTACAGGAATTCGGCCACCGCGTGCGCCGCGTATCCGACAGCGATGTTGAAATCGGCATCGAAGGAATCGAGGACAAGGCCGAGGATCTCAAGCCGCGTCCGCCGGTGGTGACCGTCATGGGGCATGTCGATCACGGCAAGACCTCGCTACTTGACGCCCTGCGCACCACCGATGTCGCCAATGGCGAAGCTGGTGGCATCACGCAGCATATCGGTGCGTATCAGGTTACACTGGCGTCGGGTGCGAAGATCACCTTCATCGATACGCCGGGCCATGAAGCCTTTACGGCCATGCGTGCCCGTGGCGCATCGGTGACCGATGTGGTGGTGCTGGTGGTTGCGGCGGATGACGGTGTGATGCCGCAGACGATCGAAGCCATCAAGCATGCCAAGGCGGCCGATGCCCCGATCATCGTGGCGATCAACAAGTGCGACAAGCCGGGTGCGAACCCCGACCGGGTGCGTCAGGAACTGCTGAACCACGAAATCGTGGTGGAAAGCATGGGTGGCGACACGCAGGATGTCGAGGTCTCGGCGCTCAAGCGCACCGGGCTGGACAAGCTTGAGGAAGCAATCCTGCTGCAGGCCGAAATCCTTGACCTGAAGGCCAATCCGGATCGCGTTGCCGAAGGTTCGGTGATCGAAAGCCGCCTTGACCGTGGTCGTGGCCCGGTTGCGACCGTGCTGGTCCAGAAGGGCACGCTGCGCCGCACCGATATCGTGGTGGCCGGTGCTGAATGGGGCCGCGTCCGCGCCATGATCGATGACCGTAATCGCCAGTTGGGTGAAGCCGGTCCGTCCATGCCGGTTGAAATCCTGGGTATTACCGGGGTGCCGGGTGCGGGTGAACCGTTCGTTGTGGTGGAAAACGAGAACCGCGCACGCGAAATCTCGGAATTCCGTCAGCGTGTGATCAAGGAACGCATGGCAGCAGGCCAGACCGCCGCACGTGGCACACTGGACCAGATGCTGGCCCGTATCCAGGCCGGTGCGCAGAAGGAAGTCGCCGTCCTGATCAAGGCAGATGTGCAGGGTTCGGCGGAAGCGCTGGAAGCCACGGTGCAGAAGCTGGAGCATGAGGAAGTCAAGATCCGCGTGCTGAATGCGACTGTCGGCCAGATCACCGAAAGTGATGTGCAGCTGGCCAAGGCGTCCGGTGCCGTCATCATCGCCTTCAATGTCCGCGCCACGGCGCAGGCGCGTGAACTGGCGCAGCGTGAAGGTGTGGATATCCGCTACTACTCCATCATCTATCAGGTTGCTGATGATGTGGAGCAGCTGGTCCGTGGCAAGATCGCGCCCAAGCATCGCGAGAAGTTCCTGGGTTACGCCGAAATCCGCAAGGTTTTCGAAATTACCAAGGTGGGCAAGGTCGCTGGCTGTTACGTGACCGAAGGCGTGGTCAAGCGTGGCTGTGGCGTGCGTCTGCTGCGTGACAACGTCGTGATCCATGAAGGCGAGCTGAGCCAGCTCAAGCGCTTCAAGGATGACGTCAAGGAAGTGGCGCGCGGTTACGAGTGCGGCCTGTCCTTTGCCGGATATAATGACCTGCGCGAGGGTGACGTGGTCGAATGTTATGAAATGGAACTCGTCCCGGCATGAGCCGTAATTCATCCAGAAAAGGGATGAGCGAGAGCGGGCCGGCAGGGAAACTTGCCGGCCATTCCGCATCAGGCCCCTCGCAGCGCCAGTTGCGCGTGGCGGAAGAAGTCCGTCGCGTGTTGGCGGAAATCTTTGCCCGCACCGAATTCCGTGACCCGGATCTGGCGGATGTGCGCATTACGGTTACCGAGGTGCGTATCTCGCCCGACCTCAAGCATGCCACTGTATTCGTGGCACGACTGGGGCGTAGCGATGTGGCGGAACTGCTGCCCGCGCTCAAGCGCGTGACGCCTTTCCTGCGCACGCGCCTGTCACATGCGCTCCGGCTACGGGGTGTGCCCGACCTGCATTTCCAGCCTGATACGGCGCTGGATTATGCGATGGAAGTCGATAACATGCTGCGTCAGCCAGAAGTCAGGCGCGATCTGGAGGACTGAATCCTCCCGGGCCTGTAACTGAAACGACTTTCCATTGAACACAAGTTGTTGGTGAAGTTTTTTGTAAAAAGCGTCAAGGAACGCTGCCTTTTTGAAAAAAGACGGCACCCGGAGACTTTTGGTATTCCAATAAAAAAGGCCGGTCTGGCGTTATGCCATGACCGGCCTTTTTATGGTCCCGATATGGGGAAGGGATCAGTTACGTCGCCCCATCAGCAGCAGCTGCGGGTTGCGTTCCACATCAGTGGCAAATCCACGCAGGGCGGAAGCAGCAGCGGCAAGATCACGCAGCGACGAATCGATATTGGCACGATCGGCCGAACTGGGTGCGGTAATGTCATGCAGGCCAGTCAGCGCGCCCTTGGCCTCGGTCACGGTTTCATTGGAATTGACCAGCAGGGTATGCAGTTCGTTGCCACGCGCATCCAGTTGCGCCGTGCCGGTATCAGCCAGATTGTTGATGGATGCCAGCGTCGTATCCATATGGTGGTCCAAGTCACGGATCGCATCGGTCGCGGTATCCACCGTCACGCGCGTATGGTCGGACGTGGCGCGCACGCTGTCCACCAGCGGGGGCAGGTCCTTGTCCAGCTTGTCCGCCAGCGTACGGATGCTGACCAGCATGGCGTCGGCATTGTTGGCGATATTCTTCAGCGGCAGCGCCGTCAGCGCATCGGTCAGCTTCTGCATTTCCGATTCACGCGCCGGGATTTCCGGCAGCGGGCTGATACCGGGGTGCAGATGCGCGGGCACGCTGGGGTCGAAGGTCAGGTCGATTTCTTCCTGACCCGTGACAAAGCTCTGCATATGCAGTTCGGCGCGCAGTCCGTTTTCCACCAGTTTCGGCAGTTCGCGGCTGTCCAGCACCTTGCCATGGCTGCCCGCCATGTGCGCGCCATTGGCCTGCAGTTCCAGGGTAACGGGAATATAGGCCTGATGCGTCTGGGGATCGAACTGGACGGCAATATGGTCCACGTGACCGACCTGCACCCCATCGAAGGTGACGGGCGCGCCTACGCCCAGTCCGTTGATGGGGCTGTCGAACACCACCACGGCCCGACTGGTGGGGGAAAAGGGATGAAACTGTCCAAACAGCGCTATGGCCGTCACACCAAGCAGGGCTCCACCCAACACAAATGCACCGACCGTGGTCTGCCGTTCAGCCATGGTGTTCAGGTCTCCCTAGACGCAGAATAAAAAACGATTGCGGACACATCTGGCCATGTGTCCGTTTGCTGCAAGATGACACTACATCCACGACTGGCAAAGCGGGCTGCGGGGATGGCAGGCATGTGCCCGCTTCGCCTTTTACCATGTATGGCGCAGCCGGCCAGCCCCAGTGACGGAATGGGGCATTGCCGTGCATGCGTGCCTCGTCTAAACGCACGGCATTCCCCCCTCATTGATCAAGGTGCCTGCAATGGGACGCAAACGTGGACGCCCGCTGGATGGCTGGCTGATAGTGGACAAGCCATTGGGAATGACCTCGACCCAGGTCGTGGGCCGCGTGCGTTACCTGTTTGACGCGGCCAAGGCGGGACATGGCGGCACGCTGGATCCGCTGGCGACGGGGCTGCTGCCCGTGGCCTTTGGCAGGGCGACGAAGACCGTGCCTTATATAATGGACGGCACCAAGCGATACCATTTCACCCTGCGTATCGGGGAAGCGCGCGACAGTGATGATGCGGAAGGCAGCGTGACCGCCGTATCCGACGTGCGGCCCGACAATGCCGCGTTTGAAGCCGCCCTTGCCGCCTTCCGTGGCGACATCATGCAGGTACCGCCGGTCTTCTCGGCACTGAAGGTCGGGGGAAAGCGGTCCTATGATATGGCGCGCGCGGGCAATGCGTCCGAACTGGCCCCCCGTCCCGCGCGGATCGACCGCTTTGAACTGATTGCGCGCCCCGATGCCGATACGGCGGTGTTCGAGGTGGAATCGGGCAAGGGCGTGTACATGCGCGCGTTGGCCCGTGATATCGCCCTGGCCTGCGGCACGGTGGGGCATGTTGCGGCGCTGCGGCGGCTGAACGTCGGGCCTTTTGATGAAACCCATGCGATTCCACTGGACAAAATTGTCGCAAGCGCCGACAACGCGCCTGCTCCACCGGATCTGCTTCTTCCGGTCGCGACCGCGCTGGCCGACATCCCGGCGCTGGCCCTGACCCGTGAGGAAGCGGATGCCCTGTCATTTGGCCAGGCGATTGACCTGAACCAGCTGGCGGACCGGATGCCGGAACACACCGACCCGCGCAGCGGTGTCGTGCGTGCGATGGACGGGGCGCGTGTGGTCGGGCTGTGCCGTCCCGAAGGGGGCCTGCTGCGATCGGTACGCATGCTGTGAACTGAATGATCAATGGAGATGACGATGTCGATTACTGCTGAACGCCGCACGGCGCTTATTGGCGAATACCGCAATGCCGCGACGGACACGGGCTCGCCGGAAGTACAGGTTGCCCTGCTGACCGAGCGGATCGTGAACCTGACTGATCACCTGAAGACCCACGCGAAGGATTTCCATTCGCGTCGTGGCCTGCTGATGCTGGTCGGCCGCCGCCGCCGCCTGCTGGACTATGTCAAGCGCAAGGACCAGGCCCGTTACGAAACGCTGATCAAGCGTCTTGGCCTGCGTCGCTGATTTGCGACATGGCGGGAACGCGGTCATAATGCGTTCCTGCCATACGGCCCGCACGGACACGGCGCATGCACCCGCATGCCCGTGTCCGGTCGGGCCGGCTATCTTCCGGCATCCGTGATCAGACGGGTGCCATCAACACGCTGCCGACGCCACGGCGGAGATATCCGGACCGGATCGCAGCGTTTCAGGCCACATGGTGTTCTGGCGGTATGTGTCGTCATCGCTCCATGCCGTCCGAGGCGCTGCCATCAACGTTCCAATGTCCGGCCCGCCTGCATTGCGGCAGTCAACGGACAGGGTTGTCTGGATGTTTAATTATTTTCGCAAGGAAATCGAATGGGGCGGCCGCCCGCTGGTGCTGGAAACGGGCAAGATCGCCCGCCAGGCCGACGGCGCGGTTGTCGTAACCTATGGCGACACGGTGGTGCTGTGCACCGCCGTTGGCGCCAAGAGCGTGAAGCCGGGGCAGGATTTTTTCCCGCTGACGGTCAATTATCAGGAAAAGGCTTACGCCGCGGGCAAGATCCCCGGTGGCTTCTTCAAGCGTGAAGGCCGCCCGAGCGAGGCCGAAGTCCTGAACTCCCGCCTGATCGACCGTCCGATCCGGCCGCTGTTCCCCGAAAACTTCCGCAATGAAGTGCAGGTCGTCGCCACCGTGCTCAGCCACGACATGGAAAACGACCCCGCCGTCGTGGCGCTGATCGGCTGTTCGGCCGCGCTGACGCTGTCGGGCATTCCGTTCTTCGGCCCCGTGGGTGCGGCCCGCGTCGGTTACAGCAACGGCAAGTATGTGCTGAACCCGACCATTTCCCAGCTGAAGGAAAGCGAACTGGACCTGGTCGTGGCCGGCACGTCCGAAGGCGTCCTGATGGTCGAGTCCGAGGCCGTGGAACTGTCCGAGGAAGTGATGCTGGGTGCGGTGACGTTCGGTCACGAAGCCTTCCAGCCGGTGATCGATGCGATCATTGACCTGGCCGAAAGCGCAGCCAAGGCCCCATGGGAACTGGCCGAGCCGACGGCTGAGGAAATCAAGCTGCGCAAGAAGGTGGACAAGGCCGGTCGCGCCCTGATCGCCGATGCCTACAAGGAACGCGCCAAGCAGGTGCGTTACAAGAAGGTTGCCGCAGCCCGTGAAGCCATCCTTGCCAAGATCGGGGAGGCCGACGCCGATGCCGCCAAGCCCATGATCAAGGATCTGGAAGCCGACGTGGTCCGCACCGAAGTGCTGGATACCGGTTTCCGTATCGATGGCCGTGACCTGGAAACGATCCGCCCGATCGTGTCCGAAGTCGGCATCCTGCCGCGCGCGCATGGTTCCGCCCTGTTCACCCGTGGCGAGACGCAGGCCCTTGTGGTCGCGACCCTTGGCACCGGCCAGGACGAGCAGATCGTGGATGCGCTGGAAGGCGAATATCGCAACAACTTCATGCTGCATTACAACTTCCCGCCCTTCTCGGTCGGTGAGTGCGGGCGCATGGGCTCCCCCGGCCGTCGTGAAATCGGTCATGGCAAGCTGGCATGGCGTGCGATCCACCCGCTGCTGCCGGGCAAGGATACCTTCCCGTACACCATGCGCGTGGTGTCCGAGATCACGGAAAGCAACGGCTCGTCCTCCATGGCGACCGTGTGCGGCACGTCGCTTGCGCTGATGGATGCCGGTGTGCCGCTGAAGCGCCCGGTGGCCGGTATCGCCATGGGCCTGATCAAGGAAGACGAGGACTTCGCCGTCCTGTCCGACATCCTTGGCGATGAAGATCACCTTGGCGACATGGATTTCAAGGTGGCGGGCACCGAACAGGGCGTGACCGCGCTGCAGATGGACATCAAGATCACGTCCATCACGCCGGAAATCATGAAGATCGCGCTCGGTCAGGCCCGTCAGGGTCGCCTGCACATTCTGGGTGAAATGGCCAAGGCGCTGACCGAAGGCCGTACGGATGTATCTTCTTCCGCGCCGAAAATCACCACGATCTCGGTTCCGAAGGAAAAGATCCGCGACGTGATCGGTCAGGGCGGTAAAGTTATTCGTGAGATCGTTGAATATTCGGGTGCGAAGATCGACATCAACGATGACGGCACGATCATGATCGCCGCGTCGTCCGATGATCAGGCTGAAAAGGCCATCGAACGGATCCGTGGCATCGTGGCGGAACCCGAAGTGGGGCACATCTATAACGGCAAGGTCGTCAAGACCGCTGATTTCGGTGCGTTCGTCAACTTCCTCGGCCCCCGTGACGGGCTGGTTCACATTTCCGAACTGGCGCAGGGCCGTGTCTCCAAGACGACCGATGTCGTCAAGCAGGGAGACGAGGTGAAGGTGAAGGTGCTGGGCTTTGACGATCGCGGCAAGGTCAAGCTGTCCATGCGCGTGGTTGATCAGGACACCGGTGCCGATATCACCGAGACAGTGGGCGCGAAGCCCGGCCGTGCGCCCGCGCGCTAAGACGCGGCTCCGGCCTGTATGACACCCGGCGGCGGGATGCGCCCGGCATGGGCGCCCCGCCGCGCGGGCAGACACATGACGATGGAATGGTGATGAAGCCGATCAATGCGATCCGTATGGGCGGGACGGATATTCTGCCCCTGGTCGAAGGGGGGAAGGGCGTCTCGATCTCAACCGGCATATCCGCCGGGCACTGGGCGGCAGCCGGGGGGGCTGGCACGGTCTCGATCGTGAATGCCGATTCCTATGACAGAGATGGCAACGTCGTCCCGCAGATCTATCATGGCAGGACACGGCGCGAGCGGCACGAGGAACTGATTGATTACGCCATTCGCGGCGGGATCGCGCAGGCCCGCATCGCGCATGAAATCGCAGGGGGCAAGGGACGTATCCATGCCAACATCCTGTGGGAAATGGGTGGTGCGGAACGCGTCATAAACGGGGTGCTGGAGGGTGCGCCGGGTATGATCCAGGGCCTGACCTGTGGCGCGGGCATGCCATACCGCCTGTCGGAAATCGCGGCGCGGTTCGGTATCCATTATTATCCCATCGTATCATCCGCCCGTGCGTTCAATGCCCTGTGGCGGCGTTCGTACCACAAGACGGCCGAACTGCTGGGTGCGGTGGTGTATGAAGACCCGTGGCGTGCGGGTGGCCATAACGGCCTGTCCAACACCGAAAACCCGCTGGCGCCGGAAGACCCGTTCCCCCGCGTGCTGGCGTTGCGCAAGCAGATGCGGGCCTTTGGCCTGGATGACACCCCCATCATCATGGCCGGTGGCGTGTGGTGGCTGGAGGAATGGCAGGACTGGATCGACAACCCCGAACTGGGTCCGATCGTGTTCCAGTTCGGCACCCGGCCGCTGCTGACGCGCGAAAGCCCGATTCCCGATGCGTGGAAGCAGCGTCTGCTGACGTTGAAGAAGGGGGATGTGTTCCTTAACCGTTTCTCACCCACCGGTTTTTATTCGTCTGCGGTGAACAATTCGTTCCTGCGCGAATTGCGGGGACGGTCGGAACGGCAGATTCCGTTCTCCCCTGAAGCGATGGGCGAACATACGGCGGCGCTGGCCATCGGTGCACGGGGGCGGCAGGTTTATGTCACCCCGGCTGATGCGCAGCGCGCGCGGCTGTGGATCGAGGAAGGCCATACCGAGGCCATGCGCACACCGGATAATACGCTGGTGTTCGTGGCCCCGGAACAGGCGCGGGAAATCCTGGCCGATCAGGGGGCCTGCATGGGCTGCCTGTCGGAATGCCGTTTTTCCAACTGGTCACAGAAGCCGCCTGCCTATTCCAACGGGCACAAGGCGGACCCACGTTCCTACTGCATCCAGAAAACGTTGCAGGCGGCGGCCCATGCCCATGGGCCGGATCAGGCGGATGTGATTGACCACAACCTGATGTTCGGCGGCACGAACGCATGGCGTTTTGCGACCGACCCGTTCTATGCCAACGGCTTCGTGCCCACTGTGGCGCAATTGCTGGAACAGATCATGACCGGGCGTTAACGCGATCATGAAACCTGTGAAAAAGGCCGGTTGCCCTAAGGGCACCGGCCTTTTTTCATCATGATCGGGAATGATGAAAGTTTTTGGGCGCCGCCTTTTTTAAAAAGGCGGCGTGCTTTGAAGCTTTTTCTTTATGCTGTCGCGGGCAGGCAGGCATCGCGGAACAGCGCAAAGGCCAGCGCGCGATGACTGATGGTGTTCTTTTCCACATCCGTCATGTCGGCAAAGCTGCGGGTGCCGCTGCCGGGGGCGAAGATGGGGTCATAGCCATGGCCGTTTTCCCCATGCGGCGGCCAGATGACATGGCCGTCAATGCGCCCTTCAAAGGTTTCGGTCCGCCCGTCTGGCCATGCAAGGCACAGGACGGAAATGAACCATGCGCTGCGGTCCGGGTTATCCCCCATCTGGTCATGGATGCGGCGCATGGCGTCAGGATAATCCTTGTTCGGGCCAGCCCAGCGGGCGGAGAAAATGCCCGGCGCGCCATCCAGCGCCGCGACACAGAAACCCGAATCATCAGCCAGTGCGGGCAGGTTGGCGGCTTTTGCTGCCGCAGCGGCCTTGATGGCGGCGTTGCCGGTAAAGCTGTCGGCGGTTTCCTCCGGCTCGGGCAGCGACAGGTCTCCGGCGGAGACGACACGGATGCCGTATCCCGCAAGCAGGGCCGCGAATTCCGCGATCTTGCCCCGGTTATGGGTGGCCAGAACCAGTGTGTCGCCACGGTTCAGGCGGGTGGGGGATGTGTTCATGCCTTTAATGCCTCTTCCACGATGGCGGTCTGGATACGGAACAGTTCAGCCGTGCCGGTGCGGGCAAGCCGCATGAGGGTATTGAACTGCGCTTCGGTAAAGGGATCCTTTTCCGCCGTACCCTGAATTTCCACGATGCCGCCATCGGCGGTCAGGACAAAATTGGCGTCGGCGCTGGCCGTGCTGTCTTCCCTGTAGTCCAGGTCCAGAACCGGACCGTCATCCGTCAGCCCGCACGATATGGCTGCGACCTGTCCCTTGATCGGCAGGGCGGGCAGGGTGTCGTCGCGTACCAGTTTTTCCAGCGCCAGGCGCAGGGCCACCCACGCCCCGGTAATCGCGGCGCAGCGCGTGCCGCCATCGGCGTTCAGCACGTCGCAATCCACCGTGACCGAGATTTCGCCCAGTGCCTTCAGGTCTACTACCGCGCGCAGGGCACGGGCGATCAGACGCTGGATTTCCTGTGTACGGCCGGTCTGCTTCCCACGTGCGGCCTCGCGCTGGCCCCGGCTGTGGGTGGCGCGCGGCAGCATGCCATATTCCGCCGTGACCCAGCCCTGCCCCTTGCCGCGCAGGAAGGAGGGCACGCGGGTTTCCACCGTGGCGGCGCACAGGACTTCGGTCCCGCCCATGCGGATCAGGGCGGACCCTTCGGCATGGTGGGCGAAGCCGGGCTGGATGAAGACGGGACGCAGGGCGTCAATGGCACGGCCGGATGGGCGCATGGGCGTAAAACTCCGCAAGGTAATGGGGCGGCATAGCCTGCAACCCGTCCCGATTTCCAGTCCCGCGTGGGCAGGACGCGGCAGGATCTGCTATGATGGGGACGCGGATGGTCCGTATGGTGAATGGATATGTGCAACACGGGAGGCATGGCGATGGAAAACCGGCCACAGGTATCGCAGCCCGCCCTGCTGTCCGGGCTTGATGCGCGTTCTGCCGCGATCCTGCGTGAGATCGTGGAGCAGTATGTCGAAACGGGCGAACCGATGGGGTCGCGCACCCTGTCGCAGCGCCTGCCGCTGTCGCTTTCTCCCGCCACGATTCGCAATGTGATGGCGGACCTGACCGATGCGGGGCTGCTGTTTTCGCCGCATGCATCGGCAGGGCGGCTGCCCACGGAAAAGGGCGTGCGGCTGTTTGTCGATGGCCTGCTGCAGTTCGGTAATCTGAGCGAGGAGGAGCGTGAAAGCATCGCGGGCATGCTGGACGTAAAGGGCCGTTCGCTGGAGGATACGCTGGCGCAGGCATCGTCCATGCTGTCGGGCCTGTCATCGGCGGCGGGGCTGGTCATGGCCCCCAAGAGTGATGGCACCACCATCAAGCATATCGAATTCGTGGCGCTGGGTCCGGGGCGCGCACTGGTCATTCTGGTCAGCGCGGATGGGCAGGTGGAAAACCGCGTGATCGAGACCCCGCCCGGCCTGCCGCCATCCGCACTGGTGGAGGCGGGCAATTACCTCAACGCCCACCTGTCGGGCCAGACGCTGGACCGCCTGCGCGAGACGGTCAGCACCGACATGACGGCCAACCGCAACGAACTGGACCACCTGACGGCGGAAGTGGTGGAAAGCGGGCTGGCAACATGGAGCGACGCGGACGAGCGCGGCGGCACCCTGTTCATACGCGGGCAGGGCCGCCTGCTGGCCGATGTGACGGAAATCGAACGCCTGACCACGATCCAGATGCTGTTTGAACGGCTGGAAACACAGGAAACCATGCTGCGCCTGCTGGACCTTGCGCGCGAATCCGAAGGGGTGCGGATCTTCATCGGGGCGGAAAGCGGGCTGTTCGGCATGGCGGGCATGTCGGTGGTGGTGGCCCCCGCACGCACCGATTCCAACCGCATTGTCGGCGCGATTGGCGTGATCGGCCCCACCCGCATCAACTATGCCCGCATCATTCCCGTGGTGGATTACACGGCGCGGGTGATCGGGCGGATGCTGGGCTGAGGCGACGGGATTGCAATGCAACCCACGTCGCCCGCGGTCCTTAATGGGGACACAGACCAGCCACACGCGCCCGGCGCCCATGCAGGCGCATGGTCGCCCAACGCGCAAGGAGAATGACATGTTCACGCCCGATGCAAGGCAGTCCGGATCGTTCATGATTGGTGGTGACCTGGAGGTCACGCGGCTTGGCTTTGGCGCCATGCGCATTACGGGAAAGGGCATATGGGGTGAACCCGCCGACCGGGCTGCGGCACTGGCCACCCTGCGGCGCCTGCCGGAACTGGGCATCAACTTCGTCGATACGGCAGATGCGTACGGCCCGTTTGTCAGCGAGGACCTGATCCGCGAGGCGCTGCATCCCTACACGGACACCATCATCGCCACCAAGGGCGGCCATACACGCCACGGTCCCGATATCTGGAAACCGGTTGGCAACCCCGATTACCTGCGGCAGTGCGTGCTGATGAGCATGCGCAGGCTGGGGGTCGAACGCATCGACCTGTGGCAGTTGCACCGCGTGGGGCCTGACTGCACGCCCGAACGGCAGTTCGAGGCCATTGCCGCCATGCGCGCGCAGGGGTTGATCCGCCATGTCGGCCTGTCGGAAGTCACGGTGGAGATGATCGAACGCGCGCGGCTGTATTTCCCTGTCGCCACGGTCCAGAACCGCTTCAACCTCGTCAACCGCTATTCCGAAGACGTGCTGGATTACTGCACGAAGGAAAATATCGGCTTCATCCCGTGGGCGCCGCTGGCGGCAGGCAGCCTGACCAGGGGGGACACGCTGCTGACCCGCCTGGCCAGCGAGAAGGGCGTGCAGCCCGGACAGATCGCGCTGGCGTGGCTGCTGCGTCGTGCGCCGGTCATGCTGCCCATTCCCGGCACCAGCAGTCCCGACCATCTGGCCGATAACGCCGCTGCCGCCGCCATTGAACTGAGCCATGAGGAATTCCAGCAGCTTGATAATGACGGGCGCGCGGAATGGGCCAGCCGTAACGGCGCGTAAGCAGCCGGCACGCCAACAGGGCGGCGGATCGGGGGCGACGGCGGCGGCGGACAATGCTAGACAGGGGTCTCGACACACAACCGCCCCTTTCTTTCCCTATTGGATACCGGATGACGCTTGCTGACGGATCAGGCCGTGATGGCCGGATTGATGGACCCTCACGCCCCGGCGCTGGCGGCCCGCGCCGCCCGCGTTACCGCATGGTGCGCTGGCTGGCGGGCAGCGCGCTTGCCGTCCTGCTGCTGGGTGGCGGTGGGGCGGCCCTTCTGGCATGGGGGGAATATGAACGCCTGAGCGAGGGCCTGCCCACGGTTGACGGCCTGCGTACCTACCAGCCCCCGGTCATGAGCCGCCTGTATTCGGGCGATGATCAGGTCATGGCGGAACTGGCGGCGGAACGGCGCATATTCGTGCCCTACAGCGCCATACCCGAACGCGTGCGCGATGCCTTCCTTGCGGCGGAAGACCAGAAATTCTTTACCCATGGCGGTGTTGATCCGATGGCCATCGCGCGCGCGGGCCTGACCGACATGATGATGCACGGGACAAAGCACCGTCCCATCGGGGCGTCCACCATCACGCAGCAGGTCGCGCGCATCATGCTGCTGGGATCGAATGCGGTCTCCATCGACCGCAAGATCAAGGAAGCGCTGCTGGCCATGCGGCTGGAGCAGACGCTGAGCAAGGAACAGATCCTCGAGATCTACCTGAACGAAATCTACCTTGGCGAAGGGGCCTACGGCATCGGGGCCGCGGCCCAGACCTATTTCAACAAGCCGCTGGACCAGCTGGACAATGCCGAGGCCGCCTTTCTTGGCGCGCTGCCCAAGTCGCCCACCAACTATAATCCCCACCGCTTCGTGCAGGCGGCGACCAACCGGCGCAACTGGGTGCTGGACCGCATGGCGGACCTGAAGGTCATCACGCCCGAGGAAGCGCGCGCGGCCCAGCAGGAGCCGCTGGTGCCCGCCAACTTTACCCGGCCCGGCCCGGTCCCCGGTTCCGAATGGTTTGCCGAGGAAGTGCGCCGGGAACTGATCGAACGCTACGGCATCGGCACCACGATGGAAGGTGGGCTGTCGGTTCATACCTCGCTCGATTCCCATCTGCAGCAGGTGGCCACGACCGCCCTGCGTGACGGGCTGCTGCGTTATGACCGCGCGCATGGTGGCTGGCGTGGCGCGTTCACGCATATCGATGCAGCGGATGCCAGCGGCGACTGGGCCAATGCGCTGGCCCATGTCACAGCACCCGCCGCCATGCTGGAACAGTGGCGGGTCGCGGTCGTGCTGTCCGCCACCACCGGGCGCGTGGGCTGGCTGGAGGGGCATGATCCCGTCATTCCCCATACCGGTGAACTGCTGGCACGTGACCGGACATGGATGCGCACCGGCAAGGGATTGCAGGAAGGTGACGTGATCCTGATCGAACCGCAGGCCGATGGTGGCGGCGTTGCCGTGCGGCAGGTGCCGCGCGTGGAAGGTGCGCTGGCCACGGTGGACGTGCATACCGGGCGCGTCATGGCCATGGTGGGGGGCTGGTCGTTCAGGGAATCACAGTTCAACCGTGCAACGCAGGCGGCGCGCCAGCCGGGGTCGTCGTTCAAGCCCTTCGTCTATCTGGCGGCGATGGAGCAGGGGATTTCCCCTTCGCAGAAATTCGACGACTCCCCCGTCAGCTATGGCGAATGGCATCCCAACAATTATGAAAAGGATTTCTGGGGCCCGACCACGCTGCATGATGCGCTGCGGGAATCACGCAACCTGGTCACCATCCGCCTTGCCGCACAGATCGGCATGAAACCGGTGGCCGATCTGGCGCAGAAGCTTGGCCTTGTCCATTCCATGCCGCTGGTGCTGCCAGCAGCCCTGGGGGCGGTGGAAACCACCGTCATGCGTGAAGCCGCCGCCTATGCCACCATCGCCAATGGCGGCAGGCTGGTCACGCCCACCCTGGTGGATGACATCAAGGACCGTAACGGCAACGTCGTATGGCGCCCCGATGGCATAACGTGGAAGGCCGGCAGCATGGCCGCCGATGGCCCGCAGATGGAGGATACCCGGCCGCAGGTTGTATCGGCTACGTCCGCCAGCCAGATCGTGGCGATGATGCAGGACGTGGTGCGCCGCGGCACCGGCGTGCGCGCGGGCGCGGGCATTGACCGGCCCATCGCGGGCAAGACCGGCACCAGCCAGGATTTCAATGACGCATGGTTCGCGGGCTTTTCCCCCGATCTGGTGACGGTGGTGTGGATCGGGTTCGATACCCCGCAGTCCCTGGGCAAGAACGAGACCGGCGGCGTGATCGCCGGCCCGATCTGGAACCAGGTGATGAAGGCGGCGCTGGCCACCCGCCCGCGCCTTGATTTCCGCGTGCCCGAGGGGGTACAGCTGGCCCGTTACGATACCGGGATGGGCATGGCGATCGACGCCTTCAAGCCCGGACAGGTGCCGGGGGTCAGTGTTGACCTTGGCGCGGGTTCGGGCATGGCGCTGACGGCGGCGGATACCGGTGCTGAAAACATGCCTGATTCCGAAACCGACATGGGTACCATGCCGGGCAGCCCGGCGGTGGCGGGGGATGGCAGCACATCAGCAGGCCATCCCGCCGCGCCGTCCGGCCCCGCCGCACCCCAGCCTTCCGGGGGTGACATTGGCATGGGTGGCCTGTATTGACGCCCGTTATGCCGGGCGGCCGCGCGCATGCCCGCATTGTTTACCGTTGAGCGAGGAGCAAGCCCATGTCTGCCGAGACAGAGGCCCTGAACGACCAGATCAAGCAGTCGGTGGCACTGCTGAGGAGGCATCTTTGACTGGGATGTCGCAATCGACCGCCTTGCGGAGCTGAACAACCGGGCCGAAGACCCCGAGTTGTGGAATGATTCCGAAGCCGCCCAGAAGCTCATGCGCGAGCGCACGCTGCTGGCCAACCAGATCGAGGGCGTGCAGCGGCTGGAAGCCGATGTGAACGATACGCTCGAACTGGTGGAACTGGCGGAAATGGAAGGCGATTCGGCTGTCGTGGCCGAAGCGCTGTCCAGCCTGCGTGCGCTTGCGGAAGAAGCCAAGCGGCGCGAGACGGAAAGCCTGCTTTCGGGTGAGGCGGACAGCAATGACTGCTACCTTGAGGTCAATGCCGGCGCGGGCGGGACGGAGGCGCAGGACTGGGCCGAAATGCTGCTGCGCATGTACACCCGCTGGGCTGAACAGCATGGTTACAAGGTGACCATGATGGAAAGTTCGGAAGGGGAGCAGGCCGGCATCAAGTCCGCCACCATCCAGGTCAGTGGTCCCAATGCCTATGGCTGGCTCAAGACCGAGGCGGGCGTGCATCGCCTTGTCCGGATCTCGCCGTTTGACGCGGCGGCACGGCGACAGACATCGTTTGCGTCCGTATGGGTCTATCCGGTGGTCGATGATTCGATCGAGATCGAGATCAACGAAGCCGACCTGCGCGTGGATACGTTCCGGGCATCCGGCGCGGGCGGCCAGCACGTCAACAAGACGGAATCGGCCATCCGCATCACCCACATCCCCACAGGGATCGTGGTGGCGTGCCAGACCGACCGGTCCCAGCACCGTAACCGCGCCACGGCCATGACCATGCTGAAGGCGCGCATGTACGAGCAGGAACTGCAGAAGCGCGAGGCCGCCGCCGCCCAGACCGAGGCGAACAAGACCGATATCGGCTGGGGGCACCAGATCCGTTCCTACGTGCTGGCCCCGTACCAGCTGGTGAAGGACCTGCGGACCAACGTGGAAAAGACCAATCCGGACGCCATCCTGGACGGTGACCTGGATGACTTCATGGCCGCCGCCCTTGCCGCCCGCGTGGGGGCGACCCGGTCGGAAGCCAGCGCGCAGGCGCAGTAACCGCGGCAGTCCGTTCATGCACACACCCCACGGCTTCCGGTCGTGGGGTTTTTTCATGCCGGAGCGGGAACCATTGTTCCGCAACAGGAAATTTGTTCCGCACCTGTTGCATATCATGCTTGACACATACGCCCCGACCACGCCCAATCAGGGTCTGGCAATTAATGGCGCGCAGCCCCGGTCCAAGGGCGCTGGCTGGTGGCGTCTGGATGGGAATGGCATGTGGTCTGACGAAGTCATGGGATTGGATTATGCGGCCAGGCAGCGACGGCGCACGCCGTACGTGCGCGTGGTGGGCGTGATCATTGCGGTCCATGTCGTTGTTCTGTCGATGCTGGCCTACGGGTTGCGGCCCAAGGCCAAGCCCATGTTTCCCGAACCCTATCGCCCATTGCCGCCGGTGACGCTGCGGATCATTCCCGAGCCGATGCCACCCGTCCCACCCGCGCCGCCGCCTGTGCGCCCGGTCATGGTCCAGCCTGTGGTTCCCGTCATTTCCGCACCTGTCATCGGGCGTGACCGGCGGGTCCACATGCCGGAAATTGTTCCGAAATCGATACAGGTGGATTGATTTTCATCTCCCGGACTGGTCAGATAACAGTCATGAAATGTGTTGCAGGCCAGACCCATGGCCTTTTCGTCAGAGGATTTCAGGTAAATGACCCGACAGCATCGTAATCAAGTCATCGCGGCCGCGCTGCTGACTGCATTACCCGCCCTTGCCTACGCCACCCCCGCGGCTGCGGCCGATTCCAACCCGTATGGCCTGGGTGCGCTGTGGTCAAATGGTGACTTCATTGCGCGTACCGTGCTGATCATCATGGTCGTGATGTCTGTCGGGACATGGTACATCATGATCACCAAGTTCCTCGAGCAGGCGCGTATCCTGAAGGACGCCAAGGAAGTGAAGGCGAAATTCTGGCCCGCGCATGACATCAAGGAAGGTGCCGCGCTGCTCGATACCGCATCGCCCTTCCGCTACATTGCCGATACCGGCATCAAGGCCGCCGAACACCACGAAGGCACGATGCAGGAAACCATCGACCTGCATTCCTGGACCACCATGTCCATCCAGCGTTCGGTTGATTTCATCCAGAACCGCCTGCAGGGTGGCCTGGCCTTTCTTGGCACCGTGGGTTCGACCTCCCCGTTCGTGGGCCTGTTCGGGACCGTCTGGGGCATCTATCACGCGCTGACGGCCATCGGCATCGCGGGCCAGGCATCGATCGACAAGGTTGCCGGTCCGGTTGGTGAATCGCTGATCATGACCGCCATCGGCCTGGGCACCGCCGTGCCTGCGGTTCTGGGCTACAACATGCTGGTCCGCCGCAACAAGGGTGCGCTGGATGAGGTGCGCAACTTTGCCGCTGACGTGCAGTCGATCCTGATGGGTGGCTATCGCCATGAAACGCACGACGCCGCTGAATAAGCCCGACACCCGCGCATGATCTGATTTCACGTCGTGACACGGCAGGCGCATATCATGCGGCCTGCCGTGTCGCCATCGGTCAGGGGCGGATTGAATGATGGGCCGCGCGGGTCCATCGTGATGCCCTGGCCGATCAATCGGGCCATGACCCGTTCATGGAAGGACATCCAGTTGAAAAACATCACATCCAAATCGCTGTTCCAGCTGCGCGGGCGCCTGCTGGCCGGGGTCATGATGGCGCTGCCGCTGGCGGGCGTGCTGCCCGTTCACGGTGCGTATGCGGCGGACCAGCTGGGGGAAAAGGTCGGCACGGCGCTGCAGAAGGCGCAGACCGACCTGGCCGCCAAGAAGTACCCGCAGGCCATGGCCGATGTTGACGCGGCGGATGCCGTGACCGGCAAGTCCGAGTACGAATCCTATACCATCGCGCAGATGCGTGCCGCCGTCGCCGCCCAGTCCGGCAATGTGCCCGCCGCGATTTCGGCCTATGACAAGCTGATCGCATCCCCGCGCACGCCGGCTGCGACCAAGGAACAGATGGCGCTGGCCGAAGGCAGCATGGCCTTCACCGCCAAGGATTACCCCACGGCGATCACGGTTACGGAAAAGTACATCAAGGCGGGTGGCAAGAACCCGCAGATGCTGACGATCCTGATCCAGGCGTATTACCTGCAGCATGATTACGCAAACGCCGCGCGCGTGCAGCAGGCGCAGATTGACGACACGATCAAGGCCGGTGGCAAGCCCACGGAAAACCAGCTTCAGCTTCTGGCCGCATGTCAGGCGCAGCTGAAGGACAATGCGGCGCTGACAAAAACCTATGTGCTGCTGGCCACCTATTACCCCAAGCCCGATTACTGGGCACAGGTGGTGCATTCGGTCCTGAGTAACCCGAACATGGCTCCGGGGCTGCGTCTGGATATCGACCGCGTGCGTCTGGAAGCCGGTCTGGTCAAGACCTCGGCCGAGTATATGGACATTACCGAACTGGCCATGCAGGCAGGGCTGCCGCAGCTTGCGCTTGATATCATCAACCAGGGCTACAGCACCGGTGTGCTTGGCCATGACGCCAGCGCCCCGCGTGAGGAAAAGCTGAAGGCGCTGGTGACGCAGAGTGTCGCCGACCGCAAGGCCGGGCTGGATGCGGCGGCGGCGCAGGCCACCACCGGCAACGCCATGCTGACGGCGGGTTACAACTACGTGCTGTTCGGTCAGGGCGACAAGGGCATCGCACTGATGCAGCAGGGTCTCGCCAAGGGGCCATCGGACGTGAACATCGCGCGCCTGCACCTTGGCCTGGCGCAGGCCGCTGCGGGGAAGAAGGATGCTGCCATCGCCACCTTCAACAGCGTGGAAGGCACGAACGGCGCGCGCGATATCGCCCAGTTCTGGGTGCTGAAGCTGAATTCAGCCGCAGCCGCCGCACACTGATACCATCCAGCAGGTTGTCTGCCATGCGGGGTGCCGGATTCGTCCGGCGCCCCGTTTTTTTTTCGTATCCGGTCATGATTGACATTTTATGATATGAACGATGGTCTTATCCCGGCCCGGTGCGTTGGATATGCTGGCGACTGTCGCATGAATGGCATCATGACTGTCCCTGAACCGAACCATGGCCGAGAGAATGACACAGATACCTGCCACTGATGATCTGCCCGCCCGTATCCTCGTGGTGGAAGATGACCCTGGCATGCGCACCCTGATCGTCCGCGCCCTGCAGGGCGATGGCTACCGCGTGCGTGGTGTGCAGGACGGTCCTGAAATGTGGGATGCGCTGCGTGCGCAGGCGGCTGACCTGATCATCCTTGATGTCATGCTGCCGGGCACCAATGGGCTGGACCTGTGCCGTGGCCTGCGCGCACAGCCCGACCCGGTGGCGCCGGGCGAGGCACCACTGACCGAAGTGCCGGTCATTATCGTTTCCGCGCGTGGCGAGGAACTGGACCGCGTGCAGGGGCTGGAACTGGGCGCGGATGACTATGTGCCCAAGCCCTTTGGCCAGAAGGAACTGCTGGCCCGCGTGCGCGCGGTGCTGCGCCGTCGTGGCGGTGGGGTCACGACCCCCAGTGCGGGCCGTCAGCGCAAGGAAACCGTGCGTTTCGCCGGTTGGACACTGGACCTGCGCCGCCGTGAACTGACGGACCCGTCCGGTGCGGCGGTGGAGATTTCGGGGGCGGAGCATGACCTGCTGACCAGCTTCCTTGACAATCCGCAGCGCGTCATTGGCCGCGACCGTCTGCTGGAACTGTCACGTACCCGGCTGGGGGACGTGTCGGACCGGAGCGTGGACGTGCTGGTCAGCCGCCTGCGGCGCAAGCTGGGGCCGGACTCGGACGGGCTGATCCGCACCGTGCGGGGTATGGGCTATATCTTCACGTCGGAGGTGGAGCGGGTCTGACGGGAACAGGGGCGTGAATACGACCCGGACCTTACAGCCCCCCCCGCGTGAGACAGAGCCCGTGCCACGGCGGATCACGCTGTGGCCACGTGGGCTGGTGGGGCGCGTCATGTTCGTGCTGCTGGCTGCGGTCGCACTCGTCTTTGTCGGCAGTTCCGTCTTCTATGAGGAAGCCGAGACCTACACCATAGATGATGCCCAGCTGGAACAGGTGGGGGAACGGCTGGTGATCGATGCCCGCGTTCTGGCCGCGACACCCACGTCGCAACGCATGGTGCTGGCGGCCATGCTGTCCACCAATGACCTGACGGTGGACTGGCGCACCCCCGCGCAGCAGGGGGTGATGAAGGTCGAACCCCCATCACTGCGCAAGCTGCATGACCGCATGGCCGGGCCTCTGACGGCATTGCAGGGGGACGCGCTGAACCTGTCGGGCACGATCGCGGCGACGCAGGATGTGCGCGGCACGCTGCGCCTGCCCGATGGCAGTTACATGGGCTTTCTCGCCCCTGCCATCCTGCAGCCCCACCATATGCGGCGGGGCATTGTCTCGGCGGCGATCCTGGCGGGGGCGGTGCTGCTGGCGGCGGGCATGCTGGTGCGTGCGCTGAGCATGCCGCTGCGCGCACTGGCGGATGTGGCCGATACGGTCGGGTCCGGCCGGTGGGTGCCGCTGGAGAACAAGGGCCCGCGGGAGGTCCGCTACCTCGCCCGTGCCATCAACGAGATGCAGGAACGCATCAACCGCCTGATCGTCGACCGGACCGAGGCGCTGGCCGCCGTATCCCACGACCTGCGCACGCCGCTGGCCCGCCTGCGGTTGCGGGCGGGCTTTCTGGATGATGCGAACGCGCAGAAGGAAATCGAGGCCGATGTCACGGAAATGGAGGCCATGATTGCCGGCGTGCTGGCCTATCTGTCGGGGGAAAAGGACCCCGAACCCGCGCGGTCGGCCAATGTGGCCTCGATCCTTGCGACACGGGTGGATGATGACGCCGATCAGGGTCGCGACGTGACTTATGACGGGCCGGATCAGGCGCAGGCCGTGGTGCGTCCGCTGGCGCTCAAGCGCGTGCTGGGCAACCTGATCGACAATGCGGTGAATTACGGCGGCAATGCGCATGTCAGCCTGACGGTGGGGCCGGAAGTGCTGTGCATCCGGGTGGAAGACAATGGTCCCGGCCTGCCGGAAGCCGAGATCGGGCGCGTGACGACACCCTTCTACCGGGTGGAGGGGTCGCGTTCGCGCAGCACGGGGGGACTGGGGCTGGGGCTTGCGATCGTCAGCCGGGAGGTGGAGCGTGATGGCGGTTGTTTCCACCTGTATAACCGGGCCCATGGTGGCCTGTGCGCGGAAATTGTCCTGCCACGCAATGCTGTGATACGTCCCGGTAGCTAAAAGCGGGTCTGGCTTTCCTGCGTGGGGTTGGATTTACACGCGGGTCGATCATATAACAGGACTTGGGAAGTACGTTTGCATGTCCCGCTTTCCCGTCATGTCTGGAAGACCGAGCAATGTTCATCGAAACAGAAGATACCCCGAATCCCGCAACGCTGAAGTTCCTGCCGGGGCGCGAGATCATGGCCAACGGGGCCACGGCTGATTTCATCAGTCCCGATTCCGTGGCTGGGCGGTCCCGCCTTGCGGACCTTCTGTTTGATCTGGACGGTGTGGCGCGCGTCTTTTTCGGCAATGACTTCGTGGCCGTGACCCGCAGCGACGCAACACAATGGGACGACCTGCGCCCGCAGGTGCTGTCCGTGCTGGCGGACTACCTGGCGACGGAACAGCCGGTGGTGGAAAGCGACGCGCAGGTGGTCGAGGACCTGATCGCGCCGGGGGATGAGGAAATCGTGCAGCAGATCAAGGAACTGCTGGATACCCGCGTACGTCCCGCCGTTGCGGGTGATGGCGGTGACATTGTATTCCGGGGATATCGGGACGGTGTGGTGCGGCTGACCATGCAGGGAGCGTGTTCGGGCTGTCCGTCGTCGCGCGCGACGCTCAAGCACGGGGTGGAGAACATGCTGCGCCATTACGTGCCGGAAGTGGTATCGGTAGAGCAGGTAGAGGCCTGATCGGCAGGCCTGCGGGTAGTCTGGGAATGTTTCATGGCGCTTGATGACGCTGGGCTTGATCTTCTGTTTCGCAACGCACGCACGCCGGTGGCGTGGAATGACCGGCCCGTGGGGCAGGAGACGCTGCGGCAGTTGTACGATCTGGTCCGCCTTGGCCCGACATCGGGTAACTGCTGTCCCGCGCGTTTCGTGTTCATTACCACCGAAAGCTGCCGTGAACGCCTGCGTCCCGCCCTTTCGGCGGGAAACGTGCAGCGCGTAATGACTGCGCCGGTCACCGTGATCGTGGCGCATGACCCGCTGTTCTTTGACCGGATGGATACGCTCAACCCCGCCCCGGATGTGCGGCAGTGGTTCGCGGCGGATGTGGGACTGGCGGAGGAAACGGCCTTTCGCAACGGCACGTTGCAGGGGGGGTATCTGATCATGGCCGCCCGTGCGCTGGGCCTGTCGGTACTGCCGCTGTCCGGGTTTGATGGCGCGATGGTGGAAGACTGCTTCCTGGCGCAGAAGGGCTGGCAGGCCAATTTCCTTGTCTGTCTTGGCTATACGGACGGGCCGCCACCGACTGCCCGCGCGCCGCGCCCCGATTTCGATGATGCCTGCGTGATTGTATAGGTCATGCGGATTCTGGTGATGGACGGCAGCGCCACCGGTACGCAGGCGCAGGCCGTGATTGCCTGCCTTGCGTTGGATGATGACGGGGCACTGTCCGTTCTGGCAACCCGGACGGCCACGGGACGGGGGGCTGCCGAACAGTTTCCCCTGCTGGCGACCGAACTGTTTGCACAATGTGGCTGGACCCATGCCATGCCCGAAGTGGTGGGCGTGGTTGTTGGGCCGGGTTCGTTTACCGGATTGCGGGCTTCGCTGGCATTCGCCCATGGGCTTTCCGCAGGCAGTGGCTGCGCCGTGGTGGGCATGACAGGGGGCGAAGCCATGGCCGACGCCCTGCAGGACGTGGCCCGGCCGCTGGCGGCCCGCCCGCTATGCTGCACCGTTGCGCGGCGGGGGCGTGTGTTTGTCGAGACGCTGGCGGACGGGAAGGATGCGGGCAGCGTGTCCGCCCATATGCTTGATACGCTTGAACTGCCGCCTGGTCCCGTGCTGCTGGCCGGCAATGCGGCGGAAGAGGCGGCGCAGGCCCTGCCGCAGCGCAGGGACGTGCGGACATGCACCCTGACGCAGCCTGACCCCATGGCCATCGCCACGGTGGCCCTGCGTCGTTTCCGTGGTGATCTGCCGCCCCGCGCGGCCCAGCCACTCTATGTCGATGCGCCGGAAGCCAAACTGCCTGCGGCAGGCCTGCGACCCGCCCCCGTCGACACGCCATGACCCTGTCCCCCCGGCCTGCCGGTGCGCAGGCCACGTTGCTGGCGCATATCCATGCGCGGGCGTTTCCCCCCAGCCACCGGTGGGACGCGCAGGCCATGCAGGCCCTGCTGGACATGCCGGGTGTCTGTGTCGTGATGGCGGCGGGGGACACGCCCGGCTTCATCATGGCCCGCACCCTTTTTGACGAGGCCGAGATCCTGACCTTTGCCGTGGACCCGGCATGGCAGCGGCGCGGGATCGGGCGTGACCTGCTGGCGCGCTGCATGCGGCAGGCAGCGGAAGCGGGGGCGCGGACCCTGTTTCTGGAAGTGGCCATGGATAACATTCCCGCCATGGCGCTGTATCGCGCGAACGGATTTGCGCAGGCGGGAATCCGTCGTCACTATTACCCCGACGGAATGGATGCCTGTGTCATGCGGCGGGCGATTTGAGCACGGTCAGCCGATGTGTCATGCCATCTGTTTCTGTCTGTATTTCTTCCACGACATGACCAAGCAGTTTCAGGCTGCGTGAAACGTTGTCCAGTGGCGTTGCGCCACGCAGGCGGACAAGCAGTTTTTCCCCGGCGGGCAGTCTGTCAAGTGCCAACCGTGTGCGAACGAAAGTCATGGGGCATACTTCATGGGTGATATCTATTTCTGCCATACCAATATCAGACATATTACCATGAAACCTTTGTTGTTACCGGTTGCGATCCGTCTGGAATTATTTATATAGGATATATCATTATTCCAGAGTGACAGGATCAGATTGATGGCTGATGCAGCAGCAGAAGTTGAATTGCGGGAACTCGCTGCCGAAATCGTTTCGGCGTACGTATCCCGCAACGAGCTGGATGCGGATACCCTTCCCGATCTGATTCACCGGGTTTACGAAGCCGTGGCTTCGCTTGGACGCGCGGAACCCGTGCCGGAGAAGCCGGTGCCGGCCGTGCCCCTGAAGAAATCGGTTTTCCCCGATTATATCGTCTGTCTTGAAGACGGGAAGAAGCTCAAGATGCTCAAGCGTCACCTCAAGACCGCCTATAACATGACGCCCGATGAATACCGTGAACGCTGGGGCCTGCCCCATGACTACCCCATGGTGGCCCCCAATTATGCCAGCCATCGTTCGTCGCTTGCGCGCAAGATCGGGCTTGGCACCAAACGTGAGGACTGAACCACACACAGTGTGGTAGTGTGGACAGGTATCTGCATGATCGGCTACGCCCGTAAACATGGCACCAGACAGTAACGGACTACAAACCCGCATCGAGCGCATGTGCACCGAACGTGGCCTGAAAATGACAGGCCAGCGACGGGTGATCGCACGCGTTCTGTCTGAAGCCCATGACCACCCGGATGTGGAGGAACTGTACCGCCGCGCATCCCAGCTGGACGGGCGTATTTCGGTTGCCACGGTGTACCGCACCGTGCGCCTGCTGGAAGAAAACGGCATTCTGGAACGGCGGGATTTCGGTGGCGGCCGTGCCCGGTACGAAGCCACGGAAGAAGGCGACCATTACCACCTGATTGATGTGGAAAGTGGTCAGGTGGTGGAATTCACTCATGCCGACCACGCCGAACTGCTGCGCAGGATCACGGCCGAACTCGGGTTCGAGCTGGTATCACATCGGCTGGAACTGTTTGCACGCAGGCTGCCCGACGTGCCAGAAGAACAGACGGGCCAGATGGCGCAAACGCAGCAGAAAGGCAGGTCACGGCCTTGAGTATCGAGAAAACCATACAGTCCCTTTCTACACTGGACCTTGAACGCAACGGTTTTCCTGAGTTGCGTGGTGGCAACCTTGGTGTCCGGATCGCCACGACGGATGAGGAACGCGACGCGGCCCAGGCACTGCGTTACCGTGTGTTCTATGAGGAAATGGGGGCAAAACCCGATTCCCGTACCGCGCGCCTGAAGCGTGATGTGGACGAATTCGATGAATATGCCGATCACCTTCTGGTGATCGACCATGCCATTTCGTCTGGCGCCAAGGGCGTGGTTGGCACCTATCGCCTGATGCAGGGGGATGCGGCCAGGCGGCTGGGCAAATTCTATACATCCAGCGAATATGACATTTCTCCCCTGACCGAATTTCCCGGCCGGCTGCTGGAAGTGGGGCGGTCATGCGTGGACCTGAACTATCGCGGGCGCGCGGCCATGCAACTGCTGTGGCGTGGCATTGCCTCCTACATCTTCCTGCACCGTATTGATGTCCTGTTCGGTTGCGCCAGCCTGCCGGGCACCAATCCCGATGCGCTGTCGGATGAACTGACCTATCTGTACCACAACCACCTCGCCCCGCCCGCGCTGCGCGTGCGCGCCCTGTCCGAACGCCGGGTGGAAATGCTGCGCGCGGACCCGCAGGTGCTGGACCACCGGCGTTCGCTTGCGCGCCTGCCACCGTTGATAAAGGGTTACCTGCGGCTGGGTGGTTACGTGGGTGATGGCGCCGTGATCGATGAACAGTTCAACACCACCGATGTCGCGGTACTGGTCAAGAGCGAACTGCTGGCAGACAAGTATTACCGGCACTATGAACGTCGCCTGCGTGACGCGCTGGACTAGCCCCGCAATCCCCGGGGGAGCGGATCGCGGCGCTCCATGATGTCCCTGTACACTCTGTATATGAAGCTTGCGCGCCTGCACGGGTGGCGTGCGGATCTGGTCATGCTGCTGGCGGGTGGGGTGTATGCCCTTGCGTTTCCGCCACTGCATGCCGTTGTGGTCCTGCCTGTCGCCTTCTGCCTGCTGGCGCTGGCGATTGATCATGCGGCCGGTTGGCGCGGGGCCGCGCGGCGCGGCTTCATGTTTGCGATGGGGCTTTATACCGTGGGCCTGTACTGGCTCATGTACGCCATCCTGCTGCGCGCGGATGATTTCTGGTGGCTGGTGCCGCTGGCATCGCCGGGCTGTGCGCTGATCCTTGCCCCCTTGAGCGCCCTGTCCGCCGGGCTGAGCCGACTGGTGCCACGTGGCACCGGGCGGCTTATGGTCCTGTCCGCGCTGTGGACACTGACGGATATGGCGCGCGTGTACGTGTTCAGCGGCTTTCCATGGAACCCGCCGGGCAGCGTGTGGGAATTCCCCGGTCTTGCGGGGGATATCATGATCCAGCCTGCCGCATGGATCGGGGTGGATGGCCTGACGCTGCTGACCTGTATCGTGGCGCTGGCTCCGCTTTATGGTCGGATCGGCCGCTGGGCATGCCTTGCGCTTATGGTGGCGTGGGTCGGTTGTGGTGCAGTACGGTTCGGCAGCATACACGACACCTATCTCCATAATCCCGAAATCGTGCTGGTGCAGGGCAACGTACCGGAAACCGACAAGATCGCGGGCAATTCGGACGTAGCAATCTTTCGCCGGTACCTCGCCCTGACCCATCAGGGGGTGGGACAGGGCCTGCGGCAGGCGGGCGATACGCGGCCCGTTGTGTTCGCATGGCCGGAATCAGCTTTTCCGGGACTGCTGCTGGAAGATGATATCGCGCGTCCCATGATCCTGCGGGCAGGGCAGGGGGCGGCGGCCGGCATTATCGGCACCGTGCGCTGGCTGGAGGACGATCATCACTGGCGCAACAGCATGGTCGCCCTGATGCCGCCCGATGCGGCAGGCAGCATTGTGTATGACAAGGCGCATCTGGTCCCCTTTGGGGAATACCAGCCTGCCTTCCTGCCCTTCCATGTCGTGCCGGGTGAGGGCATGACCCCCGGCCCTGGCGTGCGGACATGGCACCTGCCCGGGATCACCCCTGTTGGACCGCTGATCTGTTACGAAGTGATTTTTTCAGGACAGGTCGCTGATCCCCGCGACCGGCCTGACTGGCTTATGAACAGTACCAATGATGCCTGGTACGGTAACAGCGCAGGCCCCCGGCAACACCTTGCCGCCGTGCGTCTGCGCGCGGTGGAAGAAGGCTTGCCCGTGGCCCGTGCCGCCAATACCGGTATTTCAGCCGTGTTCGATGGACGCGGTCATGAACTGGCCCGGCTGGGCTGGGACAGGCAGGGCGTGCTGGTTCATGCGCTCCCCGATGCGCTGCCCTGTACTTTCTTTGGTCGTTATGGGCGCCTGGTGCCGTTACTGCTGGCATGCGTGATGGGACTGTGTGGTTTTTGGCGCGGCATTATGCGGGACAGGACCGTCTAGACAAACGGGCCTGTTCAACCGATGACCCTGACGGCATCGTGAAAGTTTTAAGGAAGTTTTTGATGCAGCTTTTTTCGAAAAGCTTCAGAAAGCGCCACCTTTTTGAAAAAGGCGATACCCAAAAAATTTTTGTTTTTATTTATCAATGAGTTATTTTCAAAAAGCTTCTTTAATTAATGCATTTCATATGCATGAATATTTTCCTAAATCGCTGCCAGATAGGTAGCGCAGGGTATTTTATGTAATGCCTGAGCATCATCCTCTGGAAATTCATATAAATAACGGATTTATTGTAGCCGTTCTTGATTTAAAAATTCTTAACGTCCACATGTAGGCGGTTGAGATATCTTGATTTCCAGTCGGTCTGGGAATGGCAGGCAGGGGAGGCAAGACCATTATTGTGACGGGGAAAATGTCCGCTACGTCCAATCCTGTAGATGTGCATGTCGGCAACCGTATCCGCCTGCGTCGTACATTGCTTGGTATGTCACAGGAACGACTGGGCAATGCCCTGGGCCTGACCTTCCAGCAGGTGCAGAAATACGAACGCGGGCGCAACCGTGTGGGGGCGTCGCGCCTGTATGATCTGGCATGCGTGCTGGATGTTCCGGTAGGATTTTTTTTCGCGGACCTGCCCGCGCGGACAGATGATGCGGACCATCCCGATACCGGCAATGCGCAGGGCATGGCCGAACCCGCCACCAGCCTGCTGTCACCCGCGTTGCCTACGATGGCGCAGGATGACCTGACCCTGCTTTCACGTCGCGAAACCATTGAACTGGTGCGGGCCTATTACGGGATCGAGGATAGTGGCACCCGCCGTCGAGTCCTTGACCTTGTCCGTTCCATGGGCGCGTCCTGAACGGCGGGTCATTCCCGCCTGAGCACCTGATCGGTCATGAAGGACGCGATTTTCCCGGCACGGAAATCTGCGCGCAGCCGGTCTTCATCATATTCCGTACGCACCCAGTCCATGAAGGGCAGGCGTCCTTCCGCCTCCGCTGCGTAACGCAGGAAGAAGGCATCCAGCACGCCCGTGCGTGAACTGTTGAAATGCCCGTTCTTCCATGAAAGCTGGCGCAGCGCCTGTTGCGCCGTTCCCCCTTCAAACAGGATGACAAGTCCCGCCGCCAGCCCCGTGCGGTCCGCACCGGACTTGCAGTGCATGAGCATGGGAAAGCGGATGTCGCGGTAAATCCGTTCAAACCGCTCTATGCGGTCACGGTGGGGGGCGTTGCGGCTTTCAAACGCCATGTCGATATGGGTCAGCCCGATCTGGTGGGCGGCTTCGCGCGACAGGGCATCCGACCCGCATTTGCGGTGCCCGCGCAGGTTGACCAGCGTTTTCAGCCCGTAGCGACGGGTGGCCAGCCGCAGCCGCCACGGGGTGGGATGGTTGCAGCGATAGACGCGGCCGGGAATGACCACGCGGAAATTGGTCCATGTCTGCCGCAGGATCGCATGATCAACGAACAGGCTGTCGATCCATGCACGGCTTCGGCCGGCGGGGGTGGACAGGTTTCCCTCAAACACCAGCCTTGTCCTTTCAAACGGGTGGAGACGAAAAAGGCGCTGGATTTTTCACATCCAGCGCCTTCTGCGTCAATCACGAATGAAGTGACCGGCTGTTACGCCTTGCGTTCCAGCTGCAGTTCCTTGATCCGGCCAATTGCCTTGGCGGGGTTCAGGCCCTTGGGGCAGGTCTGGGTGCAGTTCATGATCGTGCGGCAGGCATACAGCTTGAGCGGATCTTCCAGTGCATCCAGGCGGTCGCCCGCATGTTCGTCACGACTGTCGGCAATCCAGCGATAGGCCGCCAGCAGCGTTGCCGGGCCAAGGTAGCGGTCACCATTCCACCAGTAGGACGGGCACGAGGTGGAACAGCAGAAGCACAGGATGCACTCCCACATGCCATCCAGCTCGGCACGTTCCTCGATGCTCTGGCGGCGTTCGGAATCCGGCGGCGGCAGCGTGTCGGATTTCAGCCACGGATCGATCGAACGCAGCTGGGCGTACGCACCATCCAGATCGGGCACCAGATCCTTGATGACCGGCATGTGCGGCAGCGGGTAGATCGCGATATCGCCCTCGATATCCCGGATGGGCTTGAGGCACGCCAGCGTGTTTTCGCCAGCGATGTTCATCGCGCACGACCCGCAGATCCCTTCACGGCACGAACGCCGGAAGGTCAGGGTGGAGTCGACATCGTTCTTGATGTGGATCAGCGCGTCGAGCACCATCGGCCCGATCTTGTCCAGATCAATTTCGTAGGTATCGACCACGGGGTTCTTGTCGTCATCCGGGCTCCAGCGATAGATCCGGAAGTTCTTGACATTGGTGGCGCCGGGGGCGGCGGTGAAAATGCGGCCCTTGCCCACCGTGCTGTTCTTTGGCAGCCTGAATTCGACCATCGTCTCGTTCCTTTTCCGCCGTTACGTCAGTAGACGCGCTTCTTGGGGGGGAAGACCTGCACATCGTTGGTCAGCGTTTTCATGTGCACGGGGCGGTAGCTTAGCGTGACATCGCCCTTGTCGGTCATGTGGGCGACGGTGTGCTTCATCCAGTTCTTGTCGTCACGGTCGGGATAGTCGTCATGCGCCTGTGCGCCGCGGCTTTCGTGACGGGCGTCGGCCCCGGCCATGGTGACGGTGGCGTTGGCCAGCAGGTTCTCGAACTCCAGCGCTTCCATAAGGTCGCTGTTCCAGATCAGCGAGCGGTCGTTGATCGAGATATCGGGAATTTCCGACCAGATTTCCCTGATCTTCTCCACACCCTGCGCAAGGCTTTCGGTGTTGCGGAACACGGCGGCATGCTTCTGCATGGTGCGCTGCAGCTTGCTGCGCATATCGGCCACATGGGTCTTGCCCTTGGCGTAACGCAGGCGGTCGAAGCGTGCGATTGCCGCGTCACCGGCGCCTTCGGGCAGCGGCGGGATCACTTCCTCGCTCTTGGTGGTGGCGGCGGCGCGCTGGGCGGCGGCACGGCCAAACACCACAAGGTCAAGCAGCGAGTTGGTGCCAAGCCGGTTCGCGCCATGCACGGATACGCAGGCTGCTTCACCCACCGCCATAAGGCCGGGCACCACCGCATCGACATCATCAGCCGTGGGGCGGATGACCTCACCATGGTAATTGGTGGGAATGCCACCCATGTTGTAATGCACCGTCGGCAGGACCGGCACCGGTTCCTTGGTCACGTCGATACCGGCGAAGATACGCGCCGTTTCCGAAATGCCGGGCAGGCGTTCATGCAGGATCTCGGGGCCAAGATGCTCGAGGTGGAGCATGATGTAGTTCTTTTCCGGACCACAGCCGCGACCTTCGTTGATCTCGATGGTCATGGCACGGGAAACCACGTCACGCGACGCCAGGTCCTTGGCGGTGGGCGCGTAGCGTTCCATGAAGCGCTCGCCCTCGGAATTGGTCAGGTAGCCACCTTCACCACGGCAGCCTTCCGTCAGCAGGCAACCCGCGGGGAAGATGCCGGTGGGGTGGAACTGCACGAATTCCATATCCTGCATCGGAATGCCGGCGCGAATCGCCATGCCGCCGCCATCGCCCGTGCAGGTATGGGCGGAGGTGCACGAGTGGTAGGCACGGCCATAGCCACCGGTCGCCAGCACAACCTTCTGCGCACGGAAACGGTGCAGCGTGCCGTCTTCCAGACACCATGCCATGACACCGCGACATGCGCCGTCGTCATCCATGATCAGGTCGATGGCGAAGTATTCGACAAAAAATTCGACGTTATGCTTCAGGCACTGCTGGTAAAGCGTGTGCAGGATGGCATGGCCCGTGCGGTCGGCGGCGGCGCAGGCGCGGGGCACCGGGGCCTCGCCATAATTGCGCATGTGGCCACCAAAGGGGCGCTGGTAGATCTTGCCATCTTCCGTGCGGGAGAACGGCACACCCATGTGCTCGAGTTCCTGCACGGCGGGCACCGCCTCGCGGCACATGTATTCGATGGCGTCCTGATCGCCCAGCCAGTCCGATCCCTTGACGGTATCGTACATGTGCCAGCGCCAGTTATCCTCGGCCATGTTGCCAAGCGATGCACCAATGCCGCCCTGTGCTGCGACGGTATGGCTGCGTGTGGGGAAAACCTTGGTCACGCAGGCAGTCTTGAGGCCAGCAGCCCCCATGCCCAGCGTGGCCCGGAGGCCGGAGCCACCAGCGCCTACGACAACCACGTCATATGCGTGGTCAACGATCCTGTAGGAGCCGGTGAGTGGTGAAGTGGTCGCGTTCATTTCTTGGACGTGTCCCGATGCTCGTTCGGACGGCCGGCCGGTATTGCGGCCCGCCGGTCCGCGAATGTCATGTTCTGCTCAGGCGATTGCGTGGGCCTCAGCCCGCGGCAATCCTGCCCCGGCTGCTGCCGGCCAGCGCCAGCTTCAGTACGGAAACCGTGCCGAACAGACCCAGAAGGAAGACGATCCCCTTCATCAGCAGGCCCGCAGGCAGGTGCGCCTTGCCATGCACATAGTCATCAATGATGACCTGCAGCCCAAGCTGGGTGTGGTAGAAGGTCAGGATCACCAGCGACAGCATCATGGTGGTGTTCAGCGGGCGTGCGCCCCACTTCGCCACTTCCGGCTGCGATGCGCCGGCCAGGCGGAACACCTGGATCACGAACCAGCCCGACAGCGGCACAAGTGCTACCGCCGATGCACGTTCCGCCCACCAGTGGCCAACACCGGCCTGTCCCGAACCCAGGCCGCGCGCGCGCGAAAGCTGGGAACGCATGACCGTGACATGCGGCTTTTTCAGATTGCTCATGGTCAGGATGCCTTCTTGCGGGAACGACAGATCGCGACACCAAGGATACCGGCCACCAGCGCCAGCGTGGTACCCACTGTCACGCCCACGGCCACGGGGCCATCCTCGTTGATTTCCTTCTTGGAAAAGCGATAGCCGCTATCCCACACCAGGTGGCGTATCCCCGCCACGAAGTGATAGACCAGCGCCAGCGCCCACCCCGCAAGCAGCATCTGCCCCAGCGGGTTGCCGGTCACCTTCTGGACCTTGCTGAAAGATTTGGGTCCCTTTGCCGCCGCGCTGATCCAGCACAGGCCAAGTGCCGAACCGCCCGCAGCGGCGACACCGGCAGCGCGGTTCGCGATTGAAAGGAACATGGAAAGACGGAAGCGGTAGACCTGGAGGTGTGGGGACATAGGCCGCCTGGTCAGAGTTCCGTCGCTTCGCTGCCCTACATAGAGCGCATCACGGACATCCTGCATGGTCGTCTCGTCAATTTCCCTGTTATGGCTTCGGTTTGTTCCGTTGCCTTGTCTGAATTCGGTCCTACGCCGCACGGAAGGCGGGGTCAACGCACGCCCGGAACACGAGGTTGAGAGACGTGACCCCCGCCGCATGGCGGTACAGCCCCGCTGCACCGCCATCCCTGCCTGCCCTGTGGCCTGCCGGTCAGTGCCCGAGCAGGTCGAGTGCGACCATCGTTTCCGCGATCTGAACCGCGTTCAGCGCGGCCCCCTTGCGCAGGTTGTCGGCAACGCACCAGAAGCCGAGTCCATTGGGCACGGTCGGGTCGATGCGCAGGCGCGAGACATAGGTCGCATCCTCGCCCACGACCTCAAGCGGGGTGACGTAGCCGCCGTCCTCGCGCTTGTCATGCAGCACCACGCCCGGCGCTTCGCGCAGGGCCTCGCGGGCGCGTTTGATATCAACGGGTTCCTCGAATTCGACGCTGATGGCCTCGGCATGGCCAATGAACACGGGAACACGTACGCAGGTGGCGAAGACCGCGATGTCGGGATCGAGGATCTTGCGGGTCTCGACCGTCATCTTCCATTCCTCCTTGGTCGCGCCGTCATCCATGAAACGGTCGATGTGGGGAATGCAGTTGAACGCGATCTGCTTGGTGAACTGTTCGGCCTTCAGCGGGTCGCCCACCAGGCTGCCGCGCGACTGGTTGAACAGTTCGTCCATGCCGCTCTTGCCCGCACCGGCAACGGCCTGGTAGGTGGCGACCACAACGCGCTTGATTGTGAACAGGTCATGCAGCGGCTTGAGGGCAACCACCATCTGGATGGTCGAGCAGTTGGGGTTGGCGATGATGCCGCGCTTCGCCTTCTTCACATCGTTGGGATTGACCTCGGGCACCACCAGCGGCACGTCCGGCTCCATGCGGAAGTGGGAGGTGTTGTCAATCACGATGCAGCCCGCTTTCGCAGCCCGCGGCGCATGCACGGCCGAAACCGCCCCACCGGGGGAGAAAAGGGCGACATCCCAGCCGGTAAAGTCGAAGGTTTCCAGGTTCTGGACCTTCAGTACCTTCTTATCGCCAAAGGAGACTTCCTTGCCCGCCGAACGGGCGGACGCAAGGGCCACGATCTCATCCACAGGGAACTGGCGCTCGGCCAGAGTCTTGAGGATCTCGCGCCCCACAGCGCCGGTGGCGCCCACCACCGCAACGCGGTAACCCATAATCTTCTTTCCTGTCCTGTCATGCCGGTCCATCCGGGCGGACGGGCCGTTAGTCGTAACTGTATCGACACGTAGAGCCTGTGTGCCAAAGGCGCAAGCAGCACGGACCCCGCCGGACCGGGAATCGAATCGGGGGTAAGGTCAAGGTGGCATGTCCCATGCGGTGATAGGCCTTGTCCGTTTCCGCGTGCCGGGTGCACGCTTGGCCCATCGCGCCATATCGGACAGGCTGACCGCCACCATCCGTTCCGGTACAGGGCGCAGGCAAGAACGGTTAGAGAGATCATGGCCTTATCATCTGACACTTCCAAAACCATGCCCCCCGGCGCGCGCAGGGCACCGGCATGCACCCTGGTCATTTTCGGGGCGCACGGGGACCTGACCAAGCGGCTGCTGATGCCCGCGCTTTACAACCTGGTGGGCAACGGCCTGCTCGATGACGGTTTCCGCATCATCGGTGTGGACCGCGTGGCCAGTTCCACCGCGCAGTGGCGCGACGGGCTGGCTGAAATGATGCAGTCCTTCACCCACGACCCGAATGCCGAATTCCATCCCGCCAGCATCAATGCGCAGCAGTGGGACTGGCTGGCGCAGCGCCTGGAATACGTGCAGGCCGATTTCAGTGACGTGGACGCCCTGCGCCAGCTGGGTACCAAGCTGCCGGGCAACGCCATCTTCTACCTTGCCATCCCCTCGCGGTTTTTCGCCACGGTGGTGGAAACACTGGGCAAGGCCGGGGTGGTGGAACAGAAAGACGACGCCTTCCGCCGTGTGGTGATTGAAAAGCCATTTGGTTCCGACCTGGCTTCGGCGCAGGCGCTCAACCGCCGGGTGCTGTCGGTGCTGGAGGAGTCGCAGGTCTTCCGCATCGACCACTTCCTGGGCAAGGAAACGGTGCAGAACATCCTCGCCATGCGATTCGGCAACCTGATATTCGAGCCCCTGTGGCGCAACGAATATGTCGATCATGTCGAGATCACCGCAGCCGAGACCATTGGCGTGGAACAGCGCGGCGCGTTTTACGAACCCACCGGCGCGCTGCGCGACATGGTGCCCAACCACCTGTTCCAGCTGTTTGCCATGGTGGCGATGGAGCCGCCCAACACGTTTGACGCCGAAAGCGTGCGCAACGCCAAGGAACAGCTGTTCGAGGCCGTGACCCCGATCAACCCGGCGGATGCCGTGCGCGGCCAGTACGCGGCGGGCACGGTGGAGGGCAAACCCATGGTCGGTTATCGCGAAAGCCCCGGCGTTTCCCCGCACAGCAATACCGAAACCTATGTGGCGCTGAAGCTGCATGTGGATAACTGGCGCTGGGCCGGGGTGCCGTTCTACCTGCGCACCGGCAAGGGGCTGGGCGGCCGGCGGACCGAGGTCGTGGTGCAGTTCCGCAAGCCACCGATGCTTATGTTCCGTGAAACCGAAACGGAGGAACTGCCCCCCAACCGCATTATCCTCAACATCCAGCCAGCCCAGGGGCTGACGGTGGAACTGGGGGCGAAAAAGCCGGGGCCGGAAATGGACCTGACCGATGTGCAGGCCCGCTTCCGTTATGAGGACGTGTTCGCCAAGTCCCCCAATGTCGGGTACGAAACCCTTCTGTATGACTGCCTGATGGGGGATGAAACCCTGTTCCAGCGCGCTGATAACATCGAGGCGGCATGGAAGGCGGTCGATCCCGTCCTGCAGGCATGGGCGAAGGATACGGCGGGGCCGGAAATATACGAAGCGGGTACATCAGGCCCCAGCGGGGCGGATGAACTGCTGCGTCGTGACGGGCGGACGTGGTACCCGCTTGATCGCGCCTGAATGGTTCAGGGCTTGGCTGGATCCGCTCACGACCCTGTCATGATGCGGTATCCAGCCCCCGCCCGCGACAGCGGGCGGGATGGGGACGGAAATCCCGTCCCCTGACGCAAGATGCGTTACTGCGCGGGGGGCGCGGCCGGTGCCGTGCCACCCTGAGCGTCTGCGGCCCTGGCCTGCTGTGCGGCGGTGTGTTCGCTGTCGCCTTCACGGAACAGGGTATCGGCATGCTTGCGCTGCTTCTTGGAGAAGCTGTCATACAGTGATGCGAAAGCGGTGTTCAGCGTCTGCATGTCATGCGCGCGCTCGATCACCAGTTCGGCATAGGACTGCATGTTTTCCACGGCGTTCAGGGTCGGCAGCTTGCTGCGGCGGTCCTCGATCGCGTCATGCAGGCGCTGCCCGTTGTCGCGCATGTCCTGTGCGAAGGGGGCCCACAGGGCTTCCTGCTTCTTGGTGATGCCCAGTTCGTCATGCAGCGTCTTGATATGCGCTTCCACCTGTTCCGGCGCGGGATCGCGCGGGGTGTGGGCCAGGGGCGCGGTCGGGTTGGGCGTGCCTGCTTCTGTCTGCGTGGCGGCCGCGGGCTGCTGGTCGGCAGCCATGGCCATGGCTGGCAGCATCAGGAGGGCAGCGGCGGGTAGGAACCGACGGAACATCATGTTGGGTATTTTCCTTCGCAGTGTGTGTCAGTGTGCGTGGGATGTGTCAGGGCTGCGGTTATCAGTAACCGCCACCATACGGGTAATAGGCCGGCGGCGGCGGGGCTGGCGCGGGCGTGGGATAATAGGCTGGCGGCGGGGCGGCAGCGCCACGTTCAGCCAGCGTGCTTCCCAGCATGGCGCCAACCGCAAGTCCGGCCAGGCCGCTGCCGACCGCCAGGCCCGCGCCACCACCGCCACGGTGGCCGCCATAATAACCGCCACGCGGCGGCGGGGGCGGCGGCCCGCCACGCCCGCCCCGGGGGCCGCCATGCCATGGCTGGGCCTGCGCGGCGGGTACGGCTGTCGCCAGTATGCCCAGCGCAAGGCTGGCTGACAGGAGGGAAGCGGTCAATTTGCGCAGATGCATGGACTTTGAGTACCTCGACATGTCGTGAAGGCGGATAACGGGACAAACATGACCGCCGTCCGTGACGAAACAATGGCCGTGCATGGTTTCAGGCAACCCACGGCAGGCGTTTTGTCAGGGCAGAAAACCGATGACGGCGCAGTTCGTTGCGTGCGCGGGCATCATTGGTCATGTAATTCAGCTGGATGGTGTGGCGCGGGCCGACATACTGTCGGTGCCCATGCCATGTATCCGGCCCGTTGGGAAAGATCAGCAGCGTGCCGTTGACGGGTGGGATCTCGGCGGCGAAATCCTCAATGTCATGCGCATTGCGCAACAGCCGCAGGCAGCCTTCGTGGCGTGACCACGCCGCGTCATCGGCAGCGTTCAGGTAGAGCAGGACGGTCACGCGCTTGCTGTCGGAATCGCGGTGGATGCGCCCGTCCTTCGCCCGCGTGCGCCCGCGCAGCGTCAGCATGGTCGGCGCGGTGTCCAGATCCAGTGCGAATTTGCGTGCGATCAGGTCCCGCAGGCGTGGTCCCTCCAGTTCGCGCACCAACTGCGCCATAAGCGGCGACAGCGTCAGGGCGCCCGGCGGGAAGGACCCGCCGGAGCGGATATCGGGCAGGCTGGCCGACAGGGCATGCAGGTCATCCGGCCCGATGAAATGCGGCACCACCACATGGGCGAATGGCGCGGTGGAGACCGCGGCCGCTTCCAGTGCTGCATAGTCGGGGGTGACGGGTTGGATCATGCCATCTCTGCAAGCGGGTCAGTAAACGACCCGCAGATTAGGCCCGGACACGTCCCCCTGCAAGATAATGCGTGCGGGTGTCAGCCGGTGACCGTGTCCACCGCATCCAGCACCCGGCTGGAATAGACCGTGGCGGCCCCTGCGTTCAGGGCCACGGCAACGCCCAGCGCCTCGGCAATTTCCGCTTTCGTCGCCCCTGCCTTCACCGCCGCGGTGGAATGGACGGATATGCAGCCGTCGCACCGCGTGGTCACGGCCACCGCCAGCGCGATCAGTTCGCGCGTCTTGGCATCCAGATGGCCAGTGCGCGCGGCAGCGCCATCGAGTGTCTGGAGTCCCTTGATCGTGTCGGGGGACAGCGCGGCAAAGGCCTTGATAGAGTCGCCCAGATGGGCGCGATAGGCATTCCAGTCAGTCATCACAAACTCTCCATTTTGGATGGTTTCAGTTCACCAGATGGAGAGAACCCCTGTCATGACACAGTTTGGCGAGTTTGTGGCCTTGATGGGGGGTTTGTTACGGACTATCGCCGAAATATCATGGATACAGATATCGCCCCCGCCCGTCCGCTGCGGCGCTGCCCGCAGGTACTGGCCCCCTCGCCGCCTATGAGGCCCGTGTGGCCTCCGGCCGTCTTGATCGTGACCCGGAACAGGAAAAGGCCGCCCGCAGGCTGGACCGCCTGTGGCGGGAACTGCGCGACTACCACCCGGTGGTCCAGCAGCATGCGCCACCGGCCTCGGGCTGGCTGGGCGGGCTGAAGGCCCGGCTGGGCCTGTCGGGACATGCCCCCGCTGAAACCCGGCGTCCGCGCGGCGTCTACATGGTGGGGCAGGTGGGGCGGGGCAAGACCATGCTCATGGACCTGTTCTTCAGCCTGGCCCCGGTGGAACACAAGCGCCGGGTCCATTTCCACCGCTTCATGCAGGACGTGCACCAGCGCCTGCATGACATGAAGGCGGCGGACCCCGGCCTGACCGATCCCATTCCGCCACTGGCGCGCCAGATCGCGCAGGAGGCGTGGTTGCTGTGCTTTGACGAATTCCAGGTCAATGACATTGCCGACGCCATGATCCTTGGCCGCCTGTTCGACTATCTGTTCGCTGATGGCGTGGTGGTGGTGGCCACATCCAACACGAAGCCCGAGGACCTGTTCCAGGACCGTCCGGGCGCTGATGCCTTCAAGCCGTTCATTGCCGCCATCCTGAAGGAAGTGGATACCGTCATCCTCGATTCCCCGCGTGATTACCGCCGGGGCAATGCACGCGGCATGCAGACATGGATCATTCCCGTCGATGACGCGGCGCGCCGTGAACTCGACTCGATCTTCACCCGGCTGGCCGATGGCGCGCCGGTCGTGCCGGTCACGCTGGACATCATGGGCCGCAGCCTGAAGGTGGAACGGGCGGCAGGCCCGGTCGCGCGCTTCAGCTTTGCCGATCTGTGCGGCAGGCCGCTTGGCGCGGGCGACTATCTGGCGCTGGCCACGCGGTTTCCCAACCTTGTCCTTGACGGTGTCCCCCGCATGGGGCCGGACAATTTTGACGAGGCACGGCGCTTCATCGTCCTGATCGACACGCTGTACGAACAGAACGTCAAGCTGTTCGCCTCCGCCGAGGACCGGCCCGACGCCATCTATGCCAAAGGGCAGGGTGCGACCGCGTTCGAACGCACGGCATCCCGTCTGGAGGAAATGCAGAGTGCCGCCTACATGCAGCTGCCGCACCTGAACGCGTAAGGCCGCCCGGGGATGAAAGGGTCACGCCATCGTGACGGTTATGGCGGTGGTGTGACTGGTCAGGCGGTAGGCAAGCCGGACTGTCTTTGCTTGGGTATGGGCAAGTTCGCATCAGCCGGGACCAAGGCCGCGGATAGGGATGTTTGGCAGGCCGGTTTCCCCGGATCGGGAGGGCAGGCACGAAAATGTCAGTATGCGCGGCAAGCAGACCTGATCCTGATGAATGATGGCGGTATCCCGGCAGGGGTGCGGCTAGGGTAGCGATACAAATCGGGCCGGTGAACGTTGCATGCCGGACCCGACAATAGCGCGGCCAAAAAAGGCCGCCAGCGAGGAGATGTCTTCAATATGGCGGGCGTAGATATTCTTTCGACCGCATTCAGCGGCGCCAATACGGCCTATCTGGCTGAATTGTATGCGCGCTGGGTGGCCGATCCCAACAGCGTCGATCCTTCCTTTGCCTCCCTGTTCCAGGAACTGCACGAGGACGGGCCGGAAATCGTTCATGATGCGGAAGGGGCGTCCTGGGCGCCACGGCCGCACATCATCACCGGTGATGAACCCGCCCCCCTGCCGGATGGCAGGAAGCCGGCGGGTGTAACGGCCGAAGGGCTGCGGGCGGCTGCGGATGACAGCCTGCGCGCCACCCAGCTGATCCGGGCGTTCCGCGTGCGTGGCCACCTTGAGGCCCGGCTGGACCCGCTGGGCCTGCAGGTGCCCCAGCCCCATGCCGACCTGGACCCCGCAACCTATGGCTTCGGCCCCAAGGACCTTGATCGCCCGATCTACCTTGGCCACACCGTCGCCAGCCTGATCGGAACCGACACCGCGACCATCAACCAGGTACTCGATGCCCTGCGCTCGGTCTATTGCGGGCCGATCGGCGCCGAGTTCATGCACATCCAGGACCCCGAGCAGCGCATGTGGGTGCAGGCGCGGCTGGAAGGTGACAACTGGCGCAAGGGCGCAAGCCCCGAGCAGAAGAAGGTCATCCTGCAGCAGCTGACCGAAGCGGAAGGCTTCGAGTCCTTCTGCCAGAAGCGTTATGTCGGCACCAAGCGCTTCGGCCTTGAGGGTGAGGACGTGACCATCCCCGCGCTGCACGCGATCATCGATCAGGCTGCTGCCGGCGGCGTGCGCTCGGTCGCAATCGGCATGCCGCATCGTGGTCGCCTGAACACGCTGGTCAACATCGTGCGCAAGCCCTACACCGCCATTTTCAGCGAATTCGCCGGTGCGTCCTTCAAGCCGGACGACGTGCAGGGGTCGGGCGATGTGAAATACCATCTCGGCACCTCCACCGATGTGGAGATTGGCGGCACCCCGGTCCATATCTCGCTCCAGCCCAATCCTTCGCACCTTGAGGCGGTGGACCCGGTCGTGATCGGCAAGGTCCGCGCGACGCAGGATGATGATGATCCCCACCAGCGCGGCCGTCATATGGGCCTGCTGCTGCATGGTGACGCGGCATTCGCCGGGCAGGGCATCGTGTATGAAACCCTGGCCATGTCGCAGCTGATCGGCTACCGCACCGGCGGCACGATCCATGTCGTGGTCAACAACCAGATCGGCTTCACCACCGTATCGGTCCATTCCTTCTCCGGGCTTTACTGCACGGACGTGGCCAAGGCGGTGCAGGCCCCGATCCTGCACGTGAACGGTGACGAGCCGGAAGCGGTGATCTACTGTTCCCGCCTTGCGGCCGAATTCCGCCAGAAGTTCGCATCCGACGTGGTGCTGGACATCGTGGGCTATCGCCGCCACGGTCATAACGAGTCCGATGAGCCGTCATTCACCCAGCCCACCATGTACAAGGCCATTGCCGCGCGCCCGACCATCCGCACGCTGTATTCCGACCGCCTTGTGCGCGAAGGCGTGCTGACCGAGGCGGAAGTCACGGCCGAGTGGGACGGCTTCCACAACAAACTGGAAGAAGCCTATCAGGCCGCCCAGGGTTACAAGCCCAACAAGGCGGACTGGCTGGAAGGTGCATGGCAGGGGCTGAAGCCGCCGCCGGTGGACGCCACCCGCCCCGCACCGGAAACCGGTGTCGCCATTGAGCGGCTGAAGGAAGTGGGGGCGGCGCTGGCGCATGTGCCCGATGATTTCAACGCCAATTCCAAGATCGTCCGCCAGCTCAAGGCCAAGGCCAAGATGTTCGAGACGGGCGTGGGCATTGACTGGGCCACGGGTGAGGCGCTTGGCTTCGGCACGCTGCTGCTGGACAAGCACCATGTCCGCCTGTCGGGTGAGGACTGCCAGCGCGGCACCTTCAGCCAGCGTCATGCGGTGCTGATCGACCAGATCAACCAGAACACCTATGTGCCGCTGAACAACATCGCCAAGGATCAGGCCGCGATCGAGATCTACAACTCGCTGCTGTCCGAATTTGGCGTGCTCGGGTTCGAATATGGCTATTCGCTGGCCGACCCGAATGCGCTGGTGCTGTGGGAAGCGCAGTTTGGTGACTTCGCCAACGGCGCGCAGGTCATCATCGACCAGTTCATCGCATCGGGTGAGACCAAGTGGCTGCGCATGTCCGGCCTGGTCATGCTGCTGCCGCACGGGTACGAAGGGCAGGGGCCGGAACATTCCTCCGCCCGTCTGGAGCGTTATCTCCAGCTCTGCGCGGAAAACAACATGCGCGTGTGCAACCTGACCACGCCGGCCAACTACTATCACGCCCTGCGTCGCCAGTTGTTCCTGGATTACCGCAAGCCGCTGATCATCATGACGCCGAAATCCCTGCTGCGTAACAAGCTGGCGGTATCGGAACTGAAGGATTTCGGTCCGGGCACGCGCTTCCTGCCGGTCATTGGTGAAATCGACCAGATCGCCGCCCCCGCCAAGGTGGACCGCGTGGTGATCTGTTCGGGCAAGGTCTATTACGACCTGCTGACCGAGCGCCGTGAGCGCAAGCTGGATAACGTCGCCATCATCCGGCTGGAACAGTTCTATCCCTTCCCCGAAAAACTGCTGGCGGAAGAACTGGCCCGCTACCCGCAGGCCAAGGTGATCTGGTGTCAGGAAGAGCCGGAAAACATGGGTGGATGGAACTTCGTCGATCGCCTGATCGAAGGCGTGCTGACATCCGTGGGCCACAAGAGCACACGACCGACCTATGTCGGGCGCGTGGCGGCGGCCAGCCCCGCCACGGGCCTTGCGAAGGTCCATGTCGCCGAACAGACGGCGCTGGTGAACAAGGCGCTGGGCGTCAGTGCCTGAGGGCCACGCGTTTTACGCATGAAGGATACGGGAACGGCGTTCTGGCCGTTCCCCTGAATAACGATAAGGCCGACCGGGCGCACGATTGGGACGCCAGGGCGGCCAAGGGATTGGGAATCAAAAGATGTCTGCCGATATCAAGGTACCGACACTGGGCGAAAGTGTTACCACAGCAACCGTTGCAAAATGGCTGAAGCATCCGGGCGATGCCGTGAACGAAGACGATCCGTTGGTGGAACTGGAAACCGACAAGGTCAGCGTGGAAGTCCCCGCCCCGCAGGCTGGCGTGCTTGGCCCGCTGCTGGTCCCCGAAGGTGAGGAAGTCGAGGTCGGCACCGTACTGTCCACCATCGAGGCCGGAAGCGGTGCGGCCCCCAAGCCCGCCGCAGCACCCGCGCCGAAAAAGGAAGCCGCCCCCGCGGGTGTGCAGGCTCAGCCTGCCGCCAGCGGCCCGGTTGCCCGTCCGGCAACCCCGCCGTCCGATGTCGCGGCACAGGGGGCGGCAGCCGTGGCGTTCCCCAGCGCGCGCAAGATGATGACCGAGCAGGGCGTGTCCGCAGCACAGGTTGGCACCGGCACCGGCAAGGACGGCCGTATCACCAAGGGTGACGTGCAGTCGTTCCTGTCGCAGCCGCGCGCGGCCCAGCCTGCCGCCGCCGCCCGTCCGCCGCGTCAGGACGACCCGCGTGAAGAACGCGTGAAGATGACGCGCCTGCGCCGCACCATTGCCCGCCGCCTGAAGGATGCGCAGAACACCGCCGCCCTGCTGACCACATTCAACGAAGTGGACATGTCGGCGGTGATGCAGATGCGCGCCGAATACAAGGAACTGTTCATCAAGAAGCATAACGGCGTGAAGCTGGGCTTCATGTCCATCTTCAGCCGTGCGGTCATCGCGGCGTTGCAGGAATTCCCGGCCATCAACGCCGAAATCGACGGCGATGACGTGATCTATCGTGAGTTCGTCAACCTCGGCATTGCCGTGGGCGGTCCCAACGGGCTGGTCGTGCCCGTGATCCGCGATGCGGACAAGATGAGCTTCGCCCAGATCGAAAGCTCCATCGCAGGCTTTGGCAAGAAGGCGCGCGAAGGCACGCTGAAGATCGATGAACTGTCCGGCGGCACGTTCTCCATCACCAATGGCGGCATCTATGGCTCGCTCATGTCCACGCCCATCATCAACGCGCCGCAGTCGGCCATCCTTGGCATGCACGCCATTCAGGACCGCCCGGTTGCCGTGAACGGGCAGGTGGTGATCCGCCCGATGATGTATATCGCCCTGACCTACGATCACCGGATCGTGGATGGCAAGGAAGCGGTCAGCTTCCTTGTGCGGGTCAAGCAGAATGTGGAAGACCCGCGCCGTCTGCTGCTGCAGGTCTGATGCCTGCCGGGGCCGTGCCCGTGCGCGGCCCCTACGCGCAACCGCATAGCAAGCAGGACTGAATAGACATGACAATCGACATCAAGGTGCCCACGCTGGGCGAAAGTGTGACCACGGCGACCGTTTCAAAGTGGCTGAAACAGCCCGGTGACGCCGTGAACGCGGATGAACCGATCGCCGAACTGGAAACCGACAAGGTCAGCGTGGAAGTCCCCGCCCCGCAGGCAGGCGTACTGGGTGCGCACGCCGTCAAGGAAGGTGATGAGGTCGAGGTTGGCACCGTGCTGACCACCCTGACCCCCGGCGCTGGTGGCCAGAAGGCGGCCCCGGCTGCCGCCAGCCCGGCCCAGCCGGCACCGGCCGCAGCAGCTCCCGCTGCCGCACCCGCACCCAAGGCCACTGCCGCAGCCCCGGCTGAGACGGATTACGATGTGATCGTGATCGGCGCCGGTCCCGGTGGTTATGTATGCGCCATCCGCGCGGCCCAGCTTGGTTTCAAGGTGGCATGCGTGGAAAAGCGTGCGACGCTGGGGGGCACCTGCCTCAATGTTGGCTGTATCCCGTCCAAGGCGCTGCTGCAGCAGTCCGAGAACTTCCACGCCGCCAAGGATGAATATGCCGATATGGGCATCATCATCGACAGCGTGAAGCTGGATCTGGCGAAGATGATGGCGCGCAAGCAGTCCGTGGTCGACGCCAACGTGAAGGGCGTGGAATTCCTGTTCAAGAAGAACAAGGTCACCTGGCTGAAGGGCACAGGCAAGGTCGAGGGTACGGGCCGCATCACGGTCGATGGCAAGCCGGTCACGGCCAGGCACATCGTGATTGCCAGCGGCAGCGACAGCGCGGGCCTGCCGGGCGTTGACGTGGACGAAAAGCAGATCGTCACCTCCACCGGCGCGCTTGAACTGTCCGCTGTTCCCAAGAAGATGGTGGTGATCGGCGGCGGCGTGATCGGGCTTGAACTGGGCAGCGTATGGCATCGTCTGGGCGCGGACGTGACGGTCATCGAATACCTCGACCGTCTGGTTCCGGGCACGGATAACGAGATCGCCAAGACCTTCCAGCGCATCCTGACCAAGCAGGGCCTGAAGATGAAGCTCGGCCACAAAGTCACCAAGGCGGAAAAATCGGCCAAGGGCGTGACCCTGACCGTGGAACCCGCGCAGGGCGGGACGGCGGAAACGCTGGAAGCCGACGTGGTGTTGCTGGCCATTGGCCGTACGGCGGCCAGCAAGGGCTTCGGGCTGGAAGAAGCCGGCATCGAACTGGACAAGCGCGGCCGTATCGTGACCGATGCGCATTACGCCACCAGCGTGCCGGGCATCTATGCGATTGGCGACGTGATCGCAGGCCCGATGCTGGCGCACAAGGCCGAGGAAGAAGGCGTTGCCGTGGCCGAATTGCTGGCCGGTCAGGCCGGTCATGTGAATTATGGCGCCATTCCTGCCGTGGTTTACACATGGCCGGAGGTCGCAACCGTTGGCAAGACCGAAGAAAACCTGAAGGAAGAAGGTGTTTCCTACAAGGTTGGCAAATTCCCCTTCACTGCCAATGGCCGCGCACGCGCCATCGGCATGACGGACGGGTTTGTGAAGGTTCTGGCCGATTCAACCACCGATCAGGTGCTGGGCGTGCATATCATCGGCCCGATGGCGGGCGAACTGATTGCCGAATGCACCATGGCGATCGAGTTCGGTGCATCGTCGGAAGACATCGCGCGCACCTGCCACGCTCACCCCACGTTGAGCGAGGCGGTCAAGGAAGCAGCGATGGATGTGGACAAGCGCGCCATCCATATCTGAACTGGCCCGCCAGAAATAAAAACCACCCGGCAGCAAACCTGCCGGGTGGTTTTTTATTTGTATCAAGGTATTATATTAAAATTCAATTATTCAGAATCATTTCTATTATATTTATTATTTTCTAATTATTTTTCTAACTATTGAATAAATTATGCTATCCATGCGGTTGGTTGTTAGGTGTGGGCTGTTTCGACAGCTCCAGCCACGCTATATTACTTATCCATGACAAAGAATAAAAATTTTTGGATACCGCGTTTTTTCAAAAAGACGGCATTCTCTGAAGCTTTTTGAAAAAAGCTTCACCAAAAACTTCTTTATGGTCTGGCGCGCGGGTTCATGCGGTCGTAGGGGCAGGGTTCCATGCATCCTCACGCGTAATGCGGATCAGTTCCGTGGCGGAAACCGCGCGCGAGATGAAGAAGCCCTGCACATAGTCCACGCCCAGCGCGCGCACGGTATCAAATTCTTCCTGTGTTTCCACACCTTCCACCGTTACGGCCAGGTTGTAGCCATGACCAAGCTTGATGAGCGAGGCCAGCAGGCTGCGTGCCTTGCTATCCGACCCGATATTGCGCACCAGGCAACGGTCCAGCTTCAGCGACTGCAGCGGCAGTTCCCGTAGCGTGGACAGCCGCACCGTGCCGTAGCCGAAATTGTCCATGGCCAGCCCGAACCCGTCTTCCGCCAGGCCGCGCAGGCGCAGGCGGCTTTTTTCCGCACGCCGTCCCTGCAGCATCTGTTCGGTGACTTCCAGCATGAAGGTGCTGGGGTCGAGGTTGAGCTGCCGGATCTCGCTGAACAGGTCGATCTGCTGTTCAAGGTTCAGCAGGTCCAGATGCGACAGGTTGACCGCCAGCCGCAGGCTGGGCAGGCCCGCTTCCTTCCATTTCTGGATATCATCGTGGAAGGACTGCACCAGATGCGTTTCCATGATCTGGGCCAGCGCCGAATCCGCGAATACATCGGTAAACGCACCGGCGGACAGCAGCCCGCGTTCGGGATGGTGCCAGCGCATCAGAGCTTCCGCCTGTTCGATCCGGCCGGTCCGGGCGTTCAGTATGGGCTGGTAGTAAACCTCGAACTGTTTTTCCGCGACACCCTGCCGGGCTTCCGACAGGATCTTGGCGCGTTCCATCGTGGTCTTGTGCAGGCTGGGCGTGAACATGCGCGCCTGCTTGCCCCCCGCCTGCTTGGCGGCATAGACCGCGACATCGGCGTTCTTCTGCAAGGCTTCCAGCGATTCCTCGCCGGTGATGGGGGTGGCCCCGATACTGCCGGAAATGCGCACGGTGGCGCTGTCCAGCATGATCGGTTCCTCCAGCAGGTTCTGGATTTTGCTCAGGATGGTCTGCAGCGGCATGGTCTTCAGGCTGTGATGAAGGATCACCGCGAACTCATCCCCGCCCAGGCGGCTGATCGTATCCTGCGACCCGATCAGTTCGATCAGGCGCGTCGCAATGGTCTTGAGTACCTCATCACCCGCGTGATGGCCGTGGATGTCATTGACTGGCTTGAAGCCGTCAAGGTCGAACATCACCAGCACCTGCGGGTCGGCATTGCGGCGTTTGCTCGCTTCCACGGCGGTGATCAGGCTGGCGTTGAACCCGCCACGGTTCAGCAGGCCGGTCATCATGTCGGTCGCGGCCTGTTTTTTTAGCCGTACCTTCGTGTTCATAAGTTCGGTAATTTCAAAACGGGTCGCGACAAACCCGCTTATTTCCCCCTGTGCGTTCTTGTGGGGAATGATGGTGGTCGCCACCCAGTAATGGCTGCCGTCCTTGGCGCGGTTGCACAGGTTGCCATGCCATGTCTGGCCCGAATACAGGGTCCGGTACATGTCCCGGAAAAAAGCCTTGTTATGCTCCCCCGAATTCAGGATGCGATGGGTGTGGCCCAGCAGTTCTTCGCGGGAGTACTGGCTGATCTTGCAGAATTTGTCGTTGACGTAGGTAATGACCCCCTTGCGGTCGGTCACGGCGACAATAAGGACATTATCAACCACATCCGCCCAGAAGTCGGCATCTTCATGCGTTAGGGCGCGAAGCCTGTTGTCATGGTGTGCGGACATTCTGGTACCTCGGATACGGAGCAGGAAACGGGGAATTACCTGTAAGCAGTCTAGGATTATTTCTTCTTGTCGGAAACATTTTTGGCGGCAGGCTTGGCCGGCATGATTTCACGGATTGTCTTGTGCTGCCTGACCCATTTTTCCAGGTCATCAGGGGCCAGCGGCTTGGCGAACAGATAACCCTGCATCACATCGCAGTTCAGTTCTTCCAGCAGGCGCCACTGCTGTTCGGTCTCGACCCCTTCGGTCACAACCGTCATGCCCAGGCGCGAACCGATGCCGATGACCGCCATGGTCACGGCCTGCGCATTGGTATCATGCTCGAACTCATTGATGAAACTGCGGTCAATCTTGATTTCCGTCAGCGGCAGGCGCGTCAGCCGCGACAGTGACGAATACCCCGTGCCGAAATCATCCATCGACAGGCCACAGCCAAGGTTGCGGATGGACTGCAGCACTTCCTCGGTATCGCGGCTGTTGTCCATCATCACGCTTTCGGTGATTTCCACCGTCAACCGCGCGGGCTTGAGGTCATGGTCCTTCAGCAGGGCCGCGATGTGTTCAGGCAGTGCGCGGTTGCGGAAATGTACCGCCGACAGGTTTACCGCCACGGTGGGGACATGGATGCCGTCGCGGTCCCATTTCACGATCTGGCGGCATGCTTCCAGCAGCGACCAACGGCCGATGGCCTCGATCTGGCCGGTTTCCTCCGCCACCGCGATGAAGCGGGACGGGTAGATGTTGCCCAGTGTCGGATGGTGCCAGCGCGACAGGGCCTCCACCCCGCTGAGTTCCAGTGTATGCGTGCGCACCTGCGGCTGGTAATGCAGGTTCAGCATGCCCTTGGCCAGCGAATCACGCAGCGCCGAGCCAAGCACCAGCCGGTCCTGCGCCACCTGGTTCTTTTCCAGGTTGGCGAAGCGGAAGGTGCCGCGCCCGTTTTCCTTGGCCTGCCGCAGCGCCACATCCGCCGTGCTGAGCAGGGATTCACTGTCCGGCCCGTTATCGGGGTATGTGCTGATACCGATCGAGCAGGAAATCGTCAGCGTATTCTGCCCGATCTGCATGGGCTTGGCGATGGTGGCCAGCAGGCGTTCGGCAAACTCAGTGGCTTCCTTGGTGGGGCAGTTGGGCACCACCACCACGAATTCATCCCCACCAGAGCGGCTGATGACATACCCGTCCAGCGCGATGGCACGGATACGGGCCGCGATCTCGATCAGGAACTGGTCGGCATAGACATGGCCCAGCGCGTCGTTGATATCGCGGAAACGGTCGATATCGAGCATGAAGATGGCGAACTGGCGGTTGCCATCCTGCTTGTTGATCATGCCCTCGATCACCTTGTGGACCGAGGAGCGGTTGAGCAGCCCGGTCAGGCTGTCAAAATTGGCAAGATGGGAAATATGTTCCTGCGTTGCATTCTGCTCGAACGCCAGCGCACAGAAGGGAATGCACGAATCAACGATGCGCTGCGGCCATGTGTTGCGGCCCTGATCCTCACGCGCATACAGGGCGAAAATGCCCTTGACCTGACCCGAACGCGTGCAGACCGGCGTGCAGAAGCACTGCTGCAGCCCCAGTGAGATGCCGAGCGAACGATAGCTGTCCCATACCAGCCGCGTGGCGTAGTTGGGATCCACCCGGAGCTTTTCCAGTTCGGAGGAGGAAATGTACAGGCTTTCCAGTGATGTCCGGTACCGCTTCGGCAGGGTCGGGCTGGACAGCACGCGCAACTGCCCATCAGCGGTGATGAGCATGAGGACCGCCACCGTGCCGGGCACGAAGCTTTCCACCCGGCGGCACAGCAAATCGGCTACGTCCTGTATCATCATGTCGCTGGCCAGCGCCTGCAGCACGTCATTCTGCAGGATCAGGATCTTGCGCTGCTGGCTTTCATTGGTGACGTTCTTCATCACCCCCATGAAGAAGACACGCCCATCATGCGTGACGACCTTCGACAGCGACAGTTCACCGCATATGTATTCCCCATCGCTGCGGGTGAAATCCACCTCCCGCGATGTACCGACAATCCGGTTCTGGCCGCTGGCGCGGCTGCGGTTTACGAACGCGTCATGCCCACCGCGTTGCTGCGTGGGTACCAGCACGTTCACGTTCTGGCCAAGCACGTCCTTCCTGTCCAGGCCCCACAGGTTTTCCGCAGCGTTATTGAAAAAGATGACGTGGTTCTGGTCATCAATAATAACGGTTGCGTCTATGGCCTGTTCCAGTGCCGAAATCAGGACTTCAGCGCTCAGGTTAGGCTTGGACATTGAATTACCTCGCAAAAGGGACAAGGGCAGCCCGTCGCCGCAAGCCGTGCGGATCGGGGGGCGTAAAGTCATGGAACGGTATGGTCACGCTGCTTGCCTTGCATGCCATTATACATATCAAGGCAGGCAGGGCGGTGGTAGCAGTGGGCAAGCGGATATCATATGACCGAAAGGCATATATCTCATATTATATAGAATAATTTTTATTCTGAATTTATATAAAAAATTACCATGGCGCCGCATAATCATGACAAACCGGATGGTCTATATACCCCATCCTGTCGCACTGATCCATCTGGTCATTTCTCTAAAATGCGTATCTTTACCTGACGGGCCTGTCGGGCGCGCAGGTTTTGCCACTGCAGCCCGAACACCCGCCACAGCCCCCGCCGGTGCGTGGGGTTGCGTGCCGGTCGGCATGACGGATCAGGGCGGACGGGGCATGGACATGCCGCAGCACGGTCGCCATCTGCCGCCAGCCCTTCTGCGCCAGCAGGGGAAACAGCCGGCCTGCCCAGTACAGCGCACAGGCCCCGACCAGCCCGCAGGCCAACAGCGTCTGGAACAGCGTGGCCAGGTGCATCAGAACATCCGTGCGATATGGTAGGTCAGGAATGCCGCCACATAGGCCAGGGCGAACAGGTATCCCGCCGCCAGCGCCACCACCCGCCATGATGCGGTTTCCCGCCGGATGACCGCAAGGGTCGCGACACATTGCGGCGCATAGACATACCATGCCAGCAGCGACAGGGCGGTGGCCAGGCTCCAGTGTGTGGGCAGCATCTGCCCAAGCTGGATGGCAGCCTGATCCGTATCCGTGCCGGAGCCCAGCGAATAGACCGTGGCCAGCGCGCCCACCGCGACCTCACGCGCGGCAAGGCCGGGGATCAGGGCCACGCAGATCTGCCAGTTGAAACCCAGTGGCGCGAAGATCGGCAGCATCAGGTGGCCGATCCGGCCTGCAAGGCTCCAGTCGATGGCTGGTCCCGGCGCACCCGGCGGCGGGGCGGGAAAGCTGGACAGCCCCCACAGCAGCACCGTGAGCGAGACAATGGTCGTGCCCACGCGCATCAGGAATATACGCGCCCGTTCCCACAGCCCCAGCGCAAGGTCACGTGGATTGGGCAGCCGGTAGGCCGGCAGTTCCATAAGCAGGGTGGCTTCCTGCCGGTCGGGGTTGCGCCAGCGCAGCACGCGCGCCACCACCACGGCGGACACGATGCCCAGTGCATACAGCCCGAACAGGACAAGCCCCTGCAGGTTCACAAGCCCGGCAATGTTGCGATGGGGAATGAACGCCCCGATCAACAGCGTATAGACCGGCAGCCGGGCCGAACAGGTCATGAGCGGCGCGATAAGTATGGTCACCAGACGGTCGCGCGGATTCTGGATCGTGCGCGTGGCCATGACACCGGGCACGGCGCAGGCGAAGCTGGACAGCAGCGGGATGAAGGACCGTCCGCTCAGTCCCGCAAAGGACATGAGCCGGTCCAGCAGGAACGCGGCACGGGGCAGGTACCCCGATTCCTCCAGCGCCAGTATCCATGCAAACAGGATCAGGATCTGCGGCAGGAATGTCACCACACTGCCAGCCCCCGCGATCACGCCATCCACGATCAGGCTGCGCAGCACGCCATCAGGTAGTAATTGCCCCACCTGCTGTCCCAGCCAGCCCATGCCCGCGTCGATTCCGTCCATCAGCGGCTGTGCCCAGGCGAAAACCGCCTGGAACATGAAGAACAGCAGCACGATCAGGATGACCGGTCCCCACACCGGGTGCAGCACCCAGCGGTCCAGCCGTTCCTCCACCCGGTCGGACAGGGGGGTGGACTGGGTCACGCAGTCCGACAGGATCTGGCGCACCATTGCATGCAGGTCCGTGCCAGCAGGCAGCGGGACGGGTACTGGCGGTGGCGCGCCATCAAGCTGTGCCAGCAGGCTGCGTGCCCCGTCGCGTCTGATGCCCACCGTGGGTACCACCGGCATGCCGATTTCAGCCTGCAGGCGCGGCAGGTCGATTTCCATGCCCCCACGCTGTGCTGCGTCAATCATGTTCAGCGCCAGCACCGCCGGGCGGCCAAGGGCACGCATTTCCAGCACGAAGCGCAGATGCAGCCGCAGGTTCGTCGCATCGGCAACACAGACCAGCAGATCGGGCGCTGCCTCCCCCCGATAGGTTCCGGCGCAGACGTCGCGGGTCACCGCCTCGTCGGGGCTGGTGGCGTTCAGGCTGTATGCGCCGGGCAGGTCCAGCAGGCGCACGGTGCGGCCTGCGGGCGTGGTGAACCAGCCTTCCTTGCGTTCCACCGTGGCGCCGGCGTAATTGGCCACCTTCTGCCGGCTGCCGGTCAGCAGGTTGAACAGCGCCGTCTTGCCGCAGTTCGGGTTGCCCACCAGCGCGATGTTGAGGGCAGTCATGCCTGCACCCCCGCGGTGTGTACGTTCACGCGGGCTGCTTCCGTGCGGCGCAGGGCAAAGCGTGTAAAGCCGATGCGCACCGCCAGCGGGTCACCCCCCAGGGGGGCTGTCGCGACAATGCGCACCGCCTCACCCGGCACGAAGCCGAGTTCACGCAGTCTCTGTGCCACGGGGTCGGTGCTGCCGTGGTCATCAACGCTGTCAATCACGGCGTCGGTTCCGCGTGGCAGGTCACTCAGTCGCATAAGGCGAAATTATCCGGACAATAACAGTAAGTGATAATTATTATTAAATACTGGTGGAAATGTTGTCCATCATGTTTGTTCCGATACCTGCGCCATGGCGGGTACGGGTATGTCCGGGACGCATGTAACGACACGGGCGCCGTGCTGGCGGCCTGTCCCGGTCGCGCCGTGCGGCAGGCTGTCAGGATGGTGGGTGCCGCTGGCCGGTCTTTCCCATGCCTGTGCCGCCATGGGGGGTACGGATCAGGCTGAATGCCTGCCGCTGTCTAATCCAGGGCTGTACCCATTCCATATTTTCTTGAATTCAGTGCGGCTGATTTCCGTGGCTTCAAACTGTTCATCTTTATTGATTTCAGACAGGGGCGGTATTTTCACGTCGGCCAGCCATGTTTCGCCTGCTGGTCGCGTTTCGTCGGCAATGCCGAAGCGTCCATCCCCATAAATCTCGATTTTCCTGCATTCATACCGGTCATCATCCATTTCCCAATAAAGGATGATGGGTTCCCGTTTCGTGTCATGTTTCCATATACACTTGATATAAAACAATTTTATATATCTTTCGGTAAGAGACCGTTTGGAAAGTCAGCCCAGGAAACACCCAGAAATCATAAGGAAGTTTTTGGTGAAGCTTTTTTCAAAAAGCTTTGGAAACCGCCGAATTTTGAAAAAAAGGCGGCACCCAAAAATGTTTATTGTTTTTTATCAGCCATTTGTTTTCAAACAGTCTTTAAGCCGTGCAGGGGTGCGGAACCGGATGGCGCTGTCCGGGGCATAACCCGTACGGTGTGACGTGGCATTATGAATGCTGACACATGGTCTTCCGCCCCGTCCGCCCTGTCATGCCACCGCGTGACCGCATGTTGCCATTACCTCCAGCCATGAGCTGATGGTGATGAACTATCTGTCAGGATATGGTTTCCACTGTGGACAGCACATGGAAGAACGTGCCCGATACATGTCCGCGTCGTGCGCCGCCGGTGCCACGGTCCATGCCATAGCCATCATGCAGGCTGGCCAGCGGCGCATCAGGGCCGGGGTCGGTAACCGTGGCGTAATGGAACTCATGCCCGCGCAGCACGGTGTCCGCAGGCCCGATGGCGCAGTCATGGCGCAGGGTGGCGCTACGGTATCCAAGGTTCATGCGGCGTCTGGCAAAGGACGTGGCATGTCCCAGCAGGCCGGTCATGCGGTGGGTCTCACCCGTCTTGTCCGTCAGGCTTTCCCCCAACACCATGAAGCCGCCACATTCCCCATGTACCGGCCGGGTCTGCGCGAACCGTCCCAGCGCATGGCGGAAATGCCCGGCCGCTGCCAGTCGTCCGGCATGCAGTTCGGGATAGCCGCCGGGCAGCCAGCAGGCATCGCATCCTTCATCCGGGCCTTCGTCATCAAGGGGTGAAAAGGGACGGATTTCCGCCCCCGCCCGGTGCCAGCCCGCCACGACATGTGCGTACAGGAAGGAAAAGGCCGCATCATTCGCCACCGCGATCCGCTGTCCCGGCGGGGGCAGGGCGATGGTCGCAGGCGCCACGGGGGCGATACGTGGCGGCCGGGCACAGGCCAGTATGGCATCCAGGTCAAGGTCGCGTTCCGCCTGTGTTGCCAGCCGGTGCGCCAGTTCGTCCAGCCCGCCATGCTCACGCGCCTGCACCAGGCCAAGATGGCGTTCGGGCATCTGTAACTGCGTATCGCGTCCGAACGCGCCCAGCACCGGTATGCCAGTGGCGGTAATGGCCTGCGTCGCCATGGCGGCATGGCGGGGGGAGCCTACGCGGTTCAGGATGACGCCCGCAATCTGGACGGTCGGATCCAGCGTGGCGAAGCCCAGCGCGGTTGCCGCCGCCGACTGCCCCTGCCCGGAGATATCCAGCACCAGTATGACCGGCAGGTCAAAGCGCGCGGCGATATCCGCCGGTGCGCCACGGGCGCCACGGGGCTCCATAAGTCCGTCAAACAGCCCCATGGAGGCCTCGGTCACCAGTATTTCGCAGTCTGAACAGGCCTGCACCATGACATCATCCAGCAGCGCGGATGGCATGGCCCAGCTATCCAGATTGAGGCTGGAAAGCCCGGTCAGTGCTTCATGAAAGGCGGGATCGATATAGTCCGGCCCGGTCTTGGCCCCGCGCACCGCAACGCCCCTGCGGCGCAGGGCGGCCAGCAGGGCCAGCGTCAGCGTGGTCTTGCCGCCGCCTGATCGGGGTGCGGCTATCATCAGCCCTCGTGTCATCGTGTCCGTTCCTGCTAGACCGTGGTGAGCGGAGCCACCTTTTACCCCCATAGGGAAAGAAGATCACCCAGATGGAGCGTACCCATACCAGCCTGCGCCGGGGATGGACCACAGGCAGTTGCGCCACCGCCGCCGCCCGTGCCGCGTGGAATGGGCTGTGCGGGGGCGAATTTCCCGATCCGGTGACCATCACCCTGCCCGGTGGGCAGCATGTGGCCTTTGCGCTGGCCGCCCACGGGCATGCGGGTGATGGCGCATGGGCGGCGGTGGTGAAGGACGCGGGCGACGATCCGGACGTGACCCACGGCGCGCATGTGCGCGTGGACGTGCGCCATGGCCCGGCGGGTAGCGGCGTGGTGTTTCAGGCGGGTGACGGCGTGGGGACCGTGACACTGCCCGGCCTGCCCATCCCACCGGGTGAACCTGCCATCAATCCCGTGCCCCGCCGCATGATCCGTACCGCCCTGTGTGACACGGCGGGACGGGAGCCGGATGTGCAGGTCACGGTGTCCATTGCAGGTGGGCGGGACATGGCGCGGCATACGCTCAATGGCCGTCTTGGAATCGTGGGCGGCCTGTCCATTCTGGGCACAACGGGCATTGTCGTGCCGTTTTCGTGTGCCGCATGGATCGACAGCATCCATCGTGGCGTGGACGTGGCGCGGGCGCTGGACCTGCCGCATGTGGCAGGCTGTACGGGCGATGTATCGGAACGGGCCACGCGGGCGCTGTACGGTCTGCCGGAAGAAGCCATGCTGGAGATGGGGGATTTTGCCGGTGGCCTGCTGAAATACCTGCGTCGCCACCCGGTGGGCCGCGTGACCATTGGCGGTGGCGTGGCCAAGATGACCAAGCTGGCGCAGGGGTTTCTGGACCTGCATTCGCGCAGGGGGCAGGCGGACATGACCCGTCTGGCGGAACTGGCGCGCCGCAGTGGGGCGCCAGAGATGCTGGTGGCGGCCATTACGCAGGCCCATTCCGTCGCCGCCGCCTTCGCACTGGCGCAGCAGGGGGGATTTCCCCTTGGTCCGGCGGTGGCGCGTGGGGCATGGGCCCGTGCGCGGGATGTTCTGGCAGGAAGCGACTGCATGCTGGATGTGCTGCTGTTCGACCGCGCAGGCCAGCTTGTGGCCCGGTATGGTCCTTCTCCAGTCTAGAATAGTGCCTTGATAAACATAAAAGTTTCTCAGGGCTGGGGAAAACCTGTTTCCTTTTCTTCCATACATGATGACAGCAGCATGTCAGGACCGGAAACGGCGGTGATAATCGGCATTATACAGTGCGCTTTCACGGAAATCATGCGTGCCCAGCGCCCGGCCAACCAGCACCAGCGCCGTACGCTCGATCGGGTTTTCAGCCAGTTTTGCACAGATGTCGCCCAGCGTGCCGCGCAGCACCAACTGGTCGGGCCATGTTGCCCGCGCCACGATGGCCACGGGGCAGTCCGCACCGTAAAACGGCGTCAACTGCGCCACGATCTGGTCCAGTACGTGAATGGCCAGATGGATCGCAAGTGTCGCCCCGGTCGCGCCAAAAGCCGCCAGCTTTTCCCGTTCCGGCATGGCCGATGCCCGGCCGCTGACACGGGTCAGTACCACGCTCTGCGCCACTTCGGGCACCGTCAGCTCACGCCCCAGCACGGAGGCGGCAGCGGCAAAGGCAGGCACACCCGGTGTCATGGTCCATGGAATGTTATGGCGGTCCAGACGGCGGATCTGCTCGGCCACGGCGCTGTAGACCGACAGGTCGCCCGAATGCAGGCGGGCGATATCCTGTCCTGCCGCATGGGCCCGGAGGTATTCCGCTTCGATCAGGTCCAGCGTCAGGGGGGCCGTGTCCACCAGTCGCGCATCCGGTGGGCAGTGTTCCAGCATTTCGGTTGGCACGATGGAGCCTGCGTACAGGCAGACCGGGCATTTCGCCAGCAGGTCGCGCCCGCGCAGGGTCAGCAGGTCGGCAGCACCCGGGCCTGCGCCAATGAAATGTACGGTCATGCATTTTCTCCCTGTGCCATGGCACATGTTGCGTGGGTGCCGGTCAGGCGCGGTACGATCAGGCGTGACCGTGCCCCCGCCGCCGCCAGCGCACAGCCTTCCGCCACCGACGCCACCCCCAACGCCGCCTGCGCGCGGACGGAACGGGTGATGCAGCGTGGCTGTGCGGCGGCCAGTTCATCGGGTGTTACGGCGCGCAGCGTCAGGCCCAGCCGGGTGATTGCGGCCTGCAGCCCGGCTTCGCGGTAGCGGAAGGCGGGCACGGCCACAAGGTCCGGCCGCAGGCCGCAGCGTTCATGGGCCTTGCGCAGCAGGTCAAGGATCACGTCCGCAGCACACCCGCTGCGCAGGCCAAGTCCCGCGACGATCATGCCGGCCCGTCTGCCATGCGGGTGACAGCGTAGCTGGTCACGGTCATGCCGGGACGGAACCCGTGGAAGCGCCCGATGGCCTCCAGTCGTTCCACCTGCATGCGCGTAAGCGTACCACCCCAGCGGGCATGGGCGGCGATGACCGCTGCCTCGCTTTCCAGTGTCACGGCATTGGCGACCAGCCGCCCGCCCGGTCGCAGGGCGCGCCATGCACCGTCCAGCATGCCGGGATTGCTTATGCCTCCCCCAATGAAAATGGCGTCGGGTGGGGGCAGGCCATCGGTCGTAAGGGTGGGCAGGACAGCAGGGGCTTCCCCTGCCACGACATGCAGGCCGGGTACGCCCAGGTTCAGGGCGTTATGGGCGATACGCGCCCGGCGGTCGGCTGATTTTTCAATGGCGACGGCCCGGTTGGCCGGGTGGCGCAGCATCCATTCAATGCTGATGGACCCTGATCCCCCGCCAATGTCCCACAGTACCTCGCCGCGTCGCGGGGCAAGGGCGGACAGGGTCGCGGCCCGGATCTCGCGCTTTGTGATCTGCCCGTCATGGACGAACAGGTCATCGGGCAGGCCGCAGGCCAACGGGATGACCAACGCATCCCGCGTGGCCACGATTTCCAGCGCCATCAGGTTCAGCCGGGGCGGACGGGGCGGATCTGTCGCCGCCATGTCCGCGACCGTGCCGGTGTGGTGTGTCTGCCCTGTTCCGCCCAGCGCACCTAGCACATGCAGGATGGACGGCCCGAAACCGCGTTCATGCAGCCAGCGGGCAAACCGCGCCGGGCTGTCTTCATCCGCCGACAGTACCACCAACCGCGCACCGGGCTGCAGGGCGGGGGCCACGGCCTCCATCGGGCGACCGCACAGGGACAGCAAATTTATGTCCTGCTCCGCCCAGCCCAGCAGGTTGCACGCCAGCGCCACGCAGGATGGCGCGGGATGACAGGCCATTTCCCCCATCGGCACATGACGGCGCAGCGTGGTCCCCACCCCGAACAGGAACGGATCCCCCGACGCCAGCACGCAGACGGGCTGCCCCCGATGGGCCAGCACCTGGGCAATGCCATCGGCAAAGGGGTGCGGCCATGCCAGCGTGCGCCCGGTTGTCACCGATGCCGCAAGTGCCAGGTGACGCGCCCCCCCGACCACCAGCGTGGCCCCCGCAATCAGGGCGCGGGATGCGGGGGGCAGCCCCTCGACACCCTCTTCGCCAATGCCGATAACATGCAGCCATGGGGTGGTCATGCGTAGGCCCCGTTGCATGCGAGGGAGAAAAGATGCGGGTTCTGGTTCTGGGCGGCACGACGGAGGCCCGCGCGCTTTACGGACTGCTGGAACATGCCCGCGCGCGTTTTGATGCCACGGTTTCCCTCGCCGGGGTTACGCGCGCGCCGGTGCTGCCCCGGCTTGCGGTCCGCATTGGCGGGTTCGGCGGGGTGGATGGCCTGTATGACTGGCTGCTGGCGCACCGGATTGACGCGGTCATTGACGCCACCCATCCCTTTGCCGTGCGCATGGGCGCCAACGCCGTGCAGGCATGTACGCGGGCCGGTATTGCGCTGCTGCGCGTGGAACGCCCCGGCTGGACGCCAGTTGAAGGGGACCACTGGATACGGGTGGTTGATATGCAGGCCGCTGCCCACGCGCTGGGCAGTACGCCGCGTCGTGTGCTGCTTACGGTGGGGCGCAAGGACCTGCTGCCCTTCCATCATGCAGACGTGCATGACTGGCTGCTGCGCAGTGTGGACCGGCCGGATGCATCCCTGCTGCCACCCGGTGCGCGGGTATTGCAGGCGCGCGGCCCCTTTGATGTCGCGGCGGAGGAAGCCCTGCTGCGCGATGAACGGATTGATGTGATCGTTACCAAGAATTCGGGCGGAACCGCCACTTATGCCAAACTGGCAGCAGCGCGCGCGCTCGGCCTGCCGGTCATCATGGTGGACCGGCCGCCTGTGGCCGCCGCCCCCACCGTGGCGGACGCGGCGGGGGCCATGGCATGGCTGGAGCGCCTTTATGCGCACGACTCCTCCACCCGGCGGGAGGTATAGAGCCATTTGCCGCCATCCGCGCGGTCGATCACATGGGTCAGCGGGCAGCCGATCAGTACCAGCGTGCTCATGTCCACCTGTTCGGGATCGGCCTGGGCAATATCGGTCAGGATAACCCGTTCATCCGGGCGACCGATCGCGCGGGCGAAGGCTACGGGCACATCGCCGGGCAGGATGGTGCGCAGCAGGTCCAGCGCCTCGCCCAACTGGTCGGGCCGGGCCTTTGACCGCGGGTTGTACAGCGCAATGACCAGTCCCGCGCCCGCGGCGGCGGCCAGCCTGCGATGCACGACTTCACGTGGCTTGAGGTTGTCGGACAGGGAAATGACACAGAAATCCCCCCCCAGCGGCGCGCCCAGCCGGGCGGCGGCGGCCAGCACGGCGGAAACACCCGGTATGACCGTGACATCCACCCCCCGCCATGCGACGGGACCATGGTCGATGGCCTCGAACACCGCGCTGGCCATGCCGAATACGCCCGCGTCGCCGCCGGATACGACCGCCACGGTTCGTCCCGCCAGTGCGAGTTCAATGGCATGGCGTGCCCGGTCCAGTTCCACGCGATTGTCGGAGGCATGGCGCGCGACCGCTGGCCCGGCCTCGACCCGCGCGACATAGGGCGCGTAGCCGATCAGGTCGGTGGCCTGCGCCAGTGCGGCACTGGCCTGCGGCGTTATCTGTTCCGGCGATCCGGGACCAAGCCCCACGATGAAGATGCGCCCATCCGTCCGCGTCATCGCGCATCCTCCCGCCCGGGGACCAGGATGATGGAGAAATACGGGGCCGGTCCCGTCATGTCGGTCAGCTTCATCCAGCGCTGCTGCGGCTGGGTCGCGCGTTCGACATAGATCGCACGGTCCTCGCGCCCCGCATGGCGCAGGGCGTCGCGCACCTTTTCAAGATTGCGGCCCAGTTTCATGATGACGGCGGCATCCGCCCGTTCCAGCCATGTGGTCAGTTCTGCTGCATCCAGCGTGCCCGGAATGACGCACAGCACGTCATCACCATGCACCATCGGCTGGCGTGCCGCCGACCAGCATCCGCCCATGGCGGTAATGCCGGGCACGATGGTACAGGCAAAACGTTCATGCAGCCGGTCAAACACATACATGGCCGATCCGAACAGGAACGGGTCCCCTTCACACAGCAGGGCCACGTCCCGGCCATTTTGCAGGCGGGTTGCGATCTGTTCGGCGCATTCATCATAAAACGCGGCCATGCGCACAAGATAGGCCGGGTCGCTGACCGGGATTTCGGTGGTGAAGGGATAGGCGAAACGCAGGGTCTCGGCCTGTTCGGGCAACATGTCGCCCGCGATCTGGCGGGCATGGCCGGGGCGGTCATGGCGGCAGAACCATGCCACCGCCGGGCTTTCACGCAGTATGCGCGCAGCCTTGACGGTCATGAGTTCCGGGTCACCCGGCCCCATGCCAAGGATGGACAGGCGGCCCGTAGCAGGACTGGCGTTCATTCCGCTTCACTCGCCAGCGCGTTGACGGTGGCCGCCGCCATGGCGCTGCCGCCCAGACGGCCACGTACGATGATGAATGGCAGGTCACCAAATTCCGCAAGGGCTTCCTTGGATTCGGCAGCACCGACAAAGCCGACCGGCATGCCAATGACCGCTGCCGGCCGGGGTGCCCCCGCGCGGATCATTTCCAGCAGGTGAAACAGGGCGGTCGGCGCATTGCCAATGGCCACCACCGCGCCATCAAGCTGGTCACCCCACAGGTCCATTGCCGCGGCCGAGCGGGTATTGCCGATTTCCTTGGCGATTACCGGCGTGCGCGGGTCGCGCAGGGTACAGATGACCGGGTTGCCGGCAGGCAGGCGCGCGCGGGTCACGCCGTGGGCGACCATGTTCGCGTCACACAGGATGGGCTTGCCCGCCAGCAGGGCCGTGCGCGCGCTGCTTACGAAATCGGGGGACATGCGGATGGATTTCACCACATCCACCATGCCGCAGGCGTGGATGATGCGTACGGCCACGCGGGCTTCCGCCTCGCTCAGTCCGCTCAGATCGGCTTCGGCGCGGATGATGGCAAAGGAACGGGCATAGATCGCCGCCCCGTCATGAATGTAGTCGTACGGTTCCGTCTGCGGGGTCATGCCGGTTCAGTTCTCCCGTGGCGTGGGGTGGCGTCGGTGCGTGCCGGGGACCAGCCCCGCACGATCGGATGTATCTGTGCCAGTGAAAGCCCGATGTCCACAGGCGTATTGTCCGCCCGGCCATGCGGGCACAGGCCATAGCCGTCCGGTCCCGCCACCAGCGTGATGTCGGCCGGGGCCGGATGGGCGCATCCCTTGGCGCAGCCCGATACATGCAGGCTGATACCCGGTGGCAGGTCGGGGGCCAGAGCATGGGCATCGGCAATGACGTCGCGCGCGGCGCACGCACAGCCCCGCGTGCCGATGCACGCCCATATACGCAGGCGCGGATCATCTGCCCGCGTAATCAGGCCGGGCAGGGCAGGCCGTACAGCGCAGTGTTCCAGCACGATCGTCCGCCACGGGGCCACGCGCATATGGCCGTTGCCGCGTTTGTCGCACCACCGCGCGATGTCTTCGAACATGCCCGCCGTAATGGGACCGGGCGGCAGTACGACCCCCATGGCATGACCGGGCAGGGGGCCAGCCAGTACGGGCCGGTGCGCACGGGCGGCGGGGACGGTTATCGCATCGCCCATCCCGGTGCGGGCAAAGGCGGCCTGCCCCAGCGTGGGATCGCGCAGGGGACGACTGGCGGGTTGCATCGCCGCCAGCGCATGCGCCAGGGCCACAACAATGCGTGCAACATCCGCGCCGGCACAGGGCAGGGCGCGATTGCCGCACGCCACCATCCATCCGTTATCCGTGGCGCGGGCAACAATATCCCCCCGCAGCGTACCCGTCGGGATATGTCCACCGCATTCCACCGCAATCACGAATTTGGCGGGTAGCCCGCACAGCGTATCGGCAGCGGCAAGGGCAGCATCCAGCGCGTGGATCACGTTCGGCGCATCGGGTGCGCTGTCGGGGTCGATTCCCGCCAGGGGGGAAAGCAGCAGCCCGCGCCGGGCCTCGGTCGCGGCATCAATGCTGGCCAGACCGGCCGCATGCATGTCACGGGCGAAGGCACGGGCGCTGTCGGATGTCAGGCCGCGCAGCTGCAGGTTGCCCCGGCTGGTCAGTTCGATCAGCCCATTGCCATGGGTCCGGGCCGCATGGGCGATCTGCCGGGCCTGTGCCGAGGACAGGCGGCCCAGCGGCGGACGCACACGCACCAGCCAGCCGTCGGCCGCTTCCATCGGGGTATGCAGGCCGGGGCACCAGCCGCGCACGGTGGGGGCTATGGTCATGGCTGCGGGTCCAGCAGCATGGCGGCGGAATTGCTGCGTGGCCGCCACAGGTCCCGGCGCAGGGCATCGGCCAGCAGGCGGTGGATGGCGGCATGGGCGTCAGGGTTGGCATGGCGCAGGAAGGCGTCCATTTCCACATCATCCAGCAGGGCGCGGAAGGTCAGGTCAAACTGCCGGTCAAAGCGTGCGGGCACGGTTGTGGCGAACCCGTGCAGGGCCTGTACCCCGCGTGCGATTTCGGCAGCGCCCCGATAGCCGTGGCGGCGCATGCCCGCCAGCCACGCCGGGTTGGCCAGCCGCCCGCGCGTGACCCTGGCCACTTCCTGTGCCGTGGCGCGCAGGCGCGGCGCATCGGGGCGGGAGGTATCGCCATGCAGCAGGCGCGGCGCATTGCCCAGCATGCTGGCCGCCGCCGCCATGCCGCCTTCATGGGTGGCCATGTCGGCACTTTCCAGAATATCGGTTTCGGCATTATCCTGCACATGCAGCAGCACCCCCGCCCCCGCCATGCGCGCGGCCAGTGCGTCGGGCTGGCGCTGTCCCTCCCGCCCGCCGCCATAGGTCCATGCCGAACCCTTCAGCCATGCCTGACCCAGATCGTCCCGTGTCGTCCATTCACCATGTGCCAGCGGGTCTTCCACCCCGGTGCCGTAACTGCCCGGCGCCGCGCCAAACATGCGGGCGGTCGCGACCTGCAACGTCGTCCCGTCCAGCCCCGTCGCCTGCGCCGCCAGGGGATTGAGGTCAGGGGCCTCGAAACCGCGTGCGGCCACGGCCTGTACCGCCTGTTCAAACAGGGCGATCTGCCCCGGAAAGGCATCACGGAACAGGCCGGACAGGCGCAGCGTCACATCCACGCGCGGACGGTCGAGTTCGGCCATGGGAATGATCTCGATTCCCGTCACCCGTCCCGATGCGCCATCCCATACCGGGCGCACCCCCATCAGCAGCAGCGCAAGGGCCAGGTCCTCGCCCCCCGTGCGCAGGCTGGCCGATCCCCACAGGTCGATGACCACGCTGCGCAGCGGTTCGCCCTGATCCTGCAGGTGCCCTTCCAGCAAAAGCGCCGCCGTGCGCTGCGCCAGCACCATGGCGGAGCGGGTGGGAATGGCGCGTGGGTCCATGGCATACAGGTTGCGCCCCGTGGGCAGCACGTCGGCCCGGCCCCGCGTGGGTGCGCCCGCCGGTCCCGCCGGGACAAACCGCCCGTCAAGGGCGGCCAGCAGCGCCGTGCTTTCGGCATCCCCGCAGGCCAGCAGGTGCCTGGTGATGTCGTCCGTCGCCATCCCGCCGCATGACCGTGCGATGGCCTGCGCCAGTTCGGGCGTACGCGGGGGCGGATTGCCGAATACATGCAGCCCGTCGCGAATCTGCAGATCCTTGACGTCACACAGATAGGCATCAAGCCGGGCGAGGGCTTCGTCCTCGTCATCCGTGCGGGTCAGGCCGGATTCATTCAGCAGGCCAAGGCTGTCGGCGCGTTGCAGGATTTCCCCGCGCAGGATCGCGCCCCGCCTGCGGTCCAGCCCGTCGGCTGCGGCATATTCGTCAATCAGGCGCTCCAGATCGCCCGTATCGGCCCCCGCCGTGCCAACAGGCACGATGGGGGGCGTCATGTGGCCGATCGTGACGGCCCCCAGCCTGCGCCGCGCGGCGGCTGCCTCGCCGGGATTGTTGACGATGAAGGGGTAGATGACGGGCATGCCGCCAGCCAGCACCGATGGCCAGCACGTGGCCGAAGGGGCTGCAGCCTTCCCCGGCAGCCATTCCAGCGTGCCATGCGTGCCCAGATGCACCATGGCGTCCAGCTGCCGTTCATGGCGCAGCCACAGGTAGAACGCGACATAGGCATGGCGGGGCGGCGTGTCGGGGTCATGGTAACCCGCATGCCGGTCGGTCGTGGCCCCGCGATCGGGTTGCAATGCCATGAGGACACGCCCGGCATGGACATGGCGCAGGCAGAACTGGCCATCCCTGACCGTGGGGTCATCTTCCGGCGTGCCCCAGCAGGCAGTCAGCGCATCCTGAAGCGCTGCGGGCAGTGCCGTCAGCCACGCGCGATATGTGGCGACGGAAACGAAGGGCCGTGCCGGTGCGCGCGCCAGCATGTGGGCCAGCGCGTCCGGCGTGGGCAGGGCGGCATGGCCCGTATCGTAACCACCGTCGCGCAGCAGGCGCAGGATATGTGCAAGGCTTGCGAAACTGTCCAGCCCCACGGCATGCGCCGCCTGTCCCGTGGGCGCGCCCTGCGCGCCGGGGTAATCGGACAGGATGATCCCCACCCGTCGCGTGGCGGGCGGTTCATGCCCCAGCCGTGCCCAGCCCACCGCGCGCGCGCAGGTCAGGTTGATGCCATCGGGATAGGGTTCATGGCGCGCGGGCAGGCCGGGAGCCGTTTCTTCCTTGAAGGAAATGGGGCAGGCGGGAATACGGCCATCCAGTTCGGGCAGCACCACCTGCATGGCCAGATCGGCCTGCGACAGGCCACGCACGCTGTCGCGCCATACGGTGTAAGGAATGCCCGGCTGCTGCACCTGCAGCACCGGCACGCCCGCAAGGTCCAGCGGGGAGCGGTTGTCGTCGCCCGCGCGGGCGGAAAAGAAGGTGGCGTTTATGATGACATCCGGCGGGCTTGCCGCCAGCCGCGCGGCCACGACGCGCGCGGAATCGGGGTTCTTGAGCGACGTGACATAAACAAGGTCCGCCCCCATGCCGTGGCGGGCCAGTTGCGCCGCAAGCTGCGTGATGGGCGCGATGTCCCCCGCCAGCAGGTGCGCGCGGTAGAATACCACCATCGCCCGCAGCGGTAGTGTCGGGTCGGCAGCATGCAGCACTTCGGCAGGCGGCAGGGGAACGGGGGCGGTTGCATCATCCGCCCCGCGTCCGGCCAGATGCGCCATAAGCCGCAGGGCAGCCTGCATATTGGCCGTGCCGCCGGTGCGCAGCAGCGTATCAAGACGGGTGCGTACGGATTCGGGCACGGTGGAAAGCGCGGCAAGACGCGGGTCATCACGCCCGTCGCCTGCCACGAAGGCCAGCGGGATTCCGGCCTGCTGGCACGCGCGCGACAGTTCTTCCGCACCGTAGCGCCAGTATTCCACGCCGCCGAGCAGCCGGACCACCACGCAGCGCGACTCCATGATCGTATCGGCCACGTACAGGTCGATGGACATGGGGTGCAGCAGGCGCGACAGCGTGGCCGTGCGCAGGGTCGCAGTTGGCGCGCCCTGTGCCGCATGGGCCGCGTTCAGGCACAGAAGGTCACTGTCCGAAAAGGACAGGAACACGATATCCGCCGGGGCGTGCCCCAGGTCTTCCGCCTGTTCGCCGTCCTCCAGCGTGCGGACCTCACGTGCAAGCAGATGCATGGTGGCTGCCCCGTTTTCGGCTGACCTGCCGTCTAGCCCTGCGCCAGGGCTGCTGTAATGGCGGACTGGTCCATGCCCTTCTGGCCAATGACCACAAGGCTGCCCGTGCGCGGTGCACCCGGCGTCAGGGCGCGGTCGAACTGGTGGCGGAAGCGGTTGCCCACCCCCTGCACCGCAAGGCGCATCGTCTTGCCACGCACCGTGGCGTAGCCCTTCATGCGCAGGATGTCGTGCTGTTCGGCCAGTGTTTTCAGGCAGGCGATGAAGCCTTCGACACTGTCCTGTTCGGGGACGGGGGCGACGAAGCTTTCAAAATCATCATGCTCGTGTTCGCCACCTTCGGCATCATGGTGCGACGGACGGGCGGCGAGGTCGTCTTCCGCCGCTGCATCAAGGCCCAGCAGGATGGCAGGGTCCACCTGTCCATCGGTCGCGCGCACCACCTTGACCACGCGCGGGATCTCGGCGCGGATGGAGGCTTCCACCGCATCGGCCTGTGCCGGGGTCATGAGATCGGTCTTGTTCAGCACCACAAGGTCGGCCGACAGCAGCTGGTCCTCGTACACCTCCGCCAGCGGGTTGTCGTGGTCCAGTGACGGGTCGGCGGCCTGCTGGCGGGCGACTTCTTCAGGGTCGTCGGCAAAGCGGCCGGCGGCGACGGCGGGGCCGTCCACGACCGTGACCACGCCATCGACCGTCATGCGGGTGCGGATGGTGGGCCAGCCAAATGCCTTGAGCAGCGGCTTGGGCAGCGCCAGCCCCGATGTCTCGATCACGATATGGTCGGGCGGGGTCTCACGGTCCAGCAGCGCCTCCATGGTGGGCAGGAAGTCGTCGGCCACCGTGCAGCACAGGCAGCCATTGGTCAGTTCCACGATATCCTCGTCCCGGCATCCTTCCACGCCGCAGGCGCGCAGCGTGTCGCCATCAATGCCCAGCGTGCCGAATTCATTCACCACGATGGCAATGCGCTGGCCCTTTGCATTGGCCAGCACGTGGCGCAGCAGCGTGGTCTTGCCCGCCCCCAGAAAGCCGGTGATGACGGTGACGGGTACCTTGGCGCGGGCCGTGGTGGATGGGGTCATGGCGATCAGGCTCCTGAAAAAAGGGCGGTAGGGAAACGGCCACGCACCATGTCCGACAGGCTGGCGGGGCGGCGCGATGGCATGACGGTGCCGCTGCGCGACGCGCCGTAAGCGGCGATATAGGTCATGAGGTCCGCTGCCTTTTCCGGGCCAAGATTGGCCAGCAGCCAGCCCCATTTGCCCGGCATGGCCACCACGGCGGTGCAGCCGTCATTGCAGGCGGCAAGGCAGTTGACCTCATGCACTACAACCTGCGGATTATCCGCTGCCAGCGCCTGCATGGCATCAAGCAGCTGGCGTCCGGGCGGGTTGTCGGATGCGGGCAGGCCACGGCGGCAGGTCACGCAGACATGCAGGTGAACGGGGCCGGGATCCGTCGGTTCGGGTGGTGCGGGAGTGCTCATTACGGTGCATGCCCTTTCGCGGCGTTGCTGCGCGCGGGCAGCGGTGGGCGGGGTGCACGGTCATGGCTTTGCGTTCTGCGCGGGGGCAGGGCGGTCGCCTGTCGCGTGCCGGGCACCCCGCCGGCCATGCGATCGAATTCGGTCCTGTTATGTCCACCTGCGGGCGGACATGATGGCAGGTCTCCTGGCTTGTGGCGGAGGGTGCCGCGGTCAGCGCCCTCGATCCCGGCGGCCTTCCCGGTCCCGATCATGGGGCCAGTGGCGCATGCTGGCCCGCAAGACGCGGACCGGGCCGGGAAACAGCCACCTACAGTTGCGGGGGCAGCGACGGAATTGCCGGTATGGCGCACCGTCTTCCCTATTCTCCCCCACGGGGGGGAACCATCAGCGGCGGATTTAGACGATTGATCCCCGCACTGTCAAAGAAACCCGGTGTGCAGGCGCATGCCATGCGGTCATGGCAGTGGTGCGCCACAGACAGCCACGCGCCATGCCGCATGGCGGGTCAGGCATGTCCGGGTCAGGGGCGCGATATCCAGTCGCGACAGCATGGAAGCGGTTCCGCCAAGGGCGGCCACCACGATCGCACGGACGACCGTGGTATCAGCCACTACCATGATCCGTGCGGGTGTGGGCGGCAGGGTTTCAAGCCATCGGGCCACGCGGTGCAGGTGTGCCGCCCGGCTTTCCCCGCCCGGCGGGGCGAAACCGGCATCGGCAATCCAGCGCGCAAGATCGGCGGGGGGCAGGTCTTTTAACGACTGTCCTGCCCATGCCCCCATATCCGGTGCGTGCAGGGCCGGTTCAGGCGTGGCGGGGTCTGTGCCGAAAACCGGCATGGTGGGGGGAAACAGGATCTGTCCGGCATCCAGGATGTGCCGTGCAAGACTGGCGGGCAGCGGACATGTTTCGCCATGCATCGGGAAAACGCCACGGCGCACGCAGGCGGGGACGGGCAGCGCGATGCAGGTCAGGGTCTGGTTCATGCCATGCCGCCCTGCGTGTGGGGAAGGGGTGGGATATGCAAGGGAATGATTGACCTTCCATGTCAATTTTGAAAACATGGACCCAGATCCGGTTATGGGAAGGGCGGCCTGATGTGGTGCGTTCCCCGCATGCTGCTCCGGGTCGCACGTGATCCATGGAGTTACCAGTATGAGCCAAGATACATCCGTTCTGTCCAGCACCGCTGTCGCTGCACCGCAGGTTTCCATCCCGGTCCGCGACCTGCTGCCGTGGGGTGTGTTCGGGCTCGTCCTGGCGTCGCTGCTGATCTATTTCGTGGGGGCCGAGCAGGGTGCGACCTCCCTCATCTCCGGCCATTACGTGCATGAATTCGTGCATGATGGCCGTCACCTGCTGGGTTTCCCCTGCCACTGAATCAGGGCGGCGTGCCTGCGATGGCGCGACGGTGAATGAAGGACGGCATGCCCCGGTGGGCATGCCGTTTTTTGTTGTGCGTGTTGAAGGACCATTCCTTGAGGTATGGTCAGGAAAGCCGACTTTTTGAAAAAAGGCGGCCTCCGGAAACGTCTGATTTATTTATCAGCCGATTATTCCAAATGGCCCTGAAAATCCGGTCAGGAAACATCCTGCGGATCATAAGAAAGTTTTTGGTGAAGCTTTTTTCAAAAAGCTTGGGAAAACGGCGGCCGCTTTAAAAAAACAGCATCGCAAAAGTCTTTCAGGGACGGATCAGGCCATATTGATGACGGTCCGCCCCCGGATATGACCGGCAAGGATGCGCGGTGCGATCCCGATGGCGTCGGCCAGGGGCGCGTCGTGCAGCATGCTGTCCAGCCGCGCGGGATCGATATCGCGTGCAAGGCGGGTCCATGCGGTCATGCGGCGTGGACGCGGGCACATCACGCTGTCGATTCCCTGTAGGCGTATGCCGCGCAGGATGAAGGGCGCCACCGTCAGCGGCAGCGTCAGCCCGCCCGCCAGTCCGCAGGCCGCCACCGTGCCCCCGTACTGGACAGAGG